>MGZO01000035.1:62102-65347 GCA_001802655.1 Hydrogenophilales bacterium RIFOXYD1_FULL_62_11 | reverse complement strand
GCGGCGGCCTCGATCGCGGCCGCCGCGCCGGTGCTGGCGCCAAAAAACCCCAAGGGCAGACCGCGGGCGACTGGCTGCATTTGAGCCCAGCGCGCTGCCTCCAGCAGGCGTTGCGTCAACAGGCCGATGTCGAAACGCTGGGAATAATCACGATCCTCTTCCGGGGTCAGCAAATCCATCAGCAGCGTACCCACGCCCGCTTCACGCAGCACGCCCGCCACATAGTTGTTGCGTGGCGAGTGGCGCGATGAGCCGCTGCCATGGGCGAACAGCACCAGTCCAACCGCATGTTCGGGAATCTCCAGCATGCCTTCGACGGTCACACCGCCGGCAGGGATATGAACCAGCGTGGAGGCGGTCATGGACGGGGCTCCGGATGCAGGGCAATCGGAATGCGGCGGTTGCCAAAGGCCTGGTTGAACGCGCCAAAGCGGCCGGCTATGGCGCCGCCGCAGTGCGGACAGTGGCCGTCTGGCGTGACGCTGTAATGGTCGATGCGATACCAGTCGCGCACGATCAGCGGCGCATGGCAGCCCGGGCAGGATGTCGTGCCGCCCGCAGTGTCGTGCACGTTGCCGGTGTAGACGTAATGCAGTCCGGCCTTCAACGCGATGTCGCGCGCGCGCGTCAGCGTTGACGCCGGCGTGGGCGGTACGTCCATCATCTTCCAGTCGGGATGAAAGGCGGAAAAATGCAGCGGCACCTCGGGACCCAGTTCGCGCATGATCCACTGGCTCATCGCCTCGATTTCGGTGTCGGAATCGTTATGGCCGGGGATCAGCAGCGTGGTGATCTCGAACCAGACATCGGTTTCACGCTTCAAATAGACCAGGGTATCGAGCACCGGCTGCAGATGCGCGCCGGTCAGCTTGAAATAGAAATCCTCGGTAAAGGCTTTCAGGTCGACATTGACCGCGTCCATCTTGGCGTAGAACGCGCGGCGAGGCTCGTCGTGAATATAACCGGCGGTGACGGCCACCGTCTTGAGGCCTCGCGCATGGCAGGCGTCGGCCACGTCCATCGCATATTCGGCAAAGATCACCGGATCGTTGTAGGTGAAGGCCACGCTCTTGCACCCAGCCTGTTCCGCCGCAGCGGCGATTTCGTCTGGCGCGGCCTGATCCATCAGCGTGTCGGTCTCGCGCGACTTGGAAATATCCCAGTTCTGGCAAAACTTGCAGGCGAGATTGCAGCCCGCCGTGCCGAATGAAAACACCGACGATCCCGGGTAGAAATGATTCAGCGGCTTTTTCTCGATGGGGTCGACGCAGAAGCCGGACGAGCGGCCATAGGTGGTGAGCACCATCTGCCCGCCTTCCATCTTGCGCACGAAGCACAGGCCGCGCTGGCCTTCGTGCAGCTTGCAGTCGCGCGGACACAGGTCGCACTGGATGCGGCCGTCGGGCAGCGGGTGCCACCAGCGCGCGGGGGTGCTCGATTCGATCACGCTCATACCGATGCCTCCTTCCACTTGCTGACCGTATAGCGTGACAGGCGCACACTGTCAGACCAGAAATCCACCGGCACACCCGCCTTGCGCTTGAGATGGGCGAGAAACTCGGCCGGCTCGGGCAACTGCTCCCACACCTGCGGCAGGAAGGTGCTGCGGGCGTGGCCAACCTCAAAGATCACGCCATCGATATTCGGTCGCAGGACGGCCAGCGCGTCCGCTTCACTCGCAACGGCCATCGGCTCGGCGGTGGAAAGCACCGAAACCTCGACGCGAATGGCATCGAACTCGATCCGGCTCAACGGTGCAAAGCGGGGGTCGCGGAACGCTGCTGCCACGGCGTTTTCACGCACGTCCACACCCAGTGCCCGATGCGCCTCCAGCGTGCCGATGCAGCCACGCAACTCGCCCTGCCGGGTGAGCGTGACGAAACTCGCGCCGGGTTCCTTCAGCCAGCCGGGTTGGGCCTCGAATGCCACCCCTTGCCCCAGCGCCCCGGCGATTTCGGCACGCGCGAGCTGCAACAGGGTCGAGCCTTTTTCCTTCTCCATCTGGTCCGGCTGATCCTTTCGCCTGGATCCCGGATCCGCTTCGGCCTGGAATGCGAAGGCGGCATAGCCCACCACCCTTTCCGGATCGCCGGCGGTGTCGCTGGAGTTGCGCACATCCAGCGCAACCGGGTGCAGGCCATGCCGTTTGGCTGCCAGCAGCAGGCCGTTTATCGGCGTGGCGCCGCAGGCCTGTTCGTGATCGAGGTGCGGCGTCAGCGCCAGAATGGCATTCACCGTGTCGCCATCGACCTTGCGCGCCACCGCATCGGGCAAAAAATGCGACAGGTCGGAGCTGATCACGATCAACGTTTCATCGCCGCCCCATACGGCTTCCAGCACAGCAGCCACCTCCTCGGGTGTGGCCTCGCCCACCGCCAGCGGCAGCAACTGGAAATCGCCCAATGCCTGCTGCAGGAAAGGCAGTTGCACCTCCAGCGAATGCTCCATCTGGTGCGCGGCTGCGCTCAGTGTCACCTGCGGCATGGCGGATACGCGCTGCATGGCTTCACGATCCAGCGGAATATCGCCCAACGGGGTGGCAAAGCGGTCGGCATCGGGCAAGGCCAGCCCGCGTACATACACGCGGTGGGTGGGGCCGAGCAGCACCACCCGGCGGATGCGGTCGCGCTGCGCGCCCAGCCGGGCATAGGCACTGGCAGCGACTGCGCCGGAATAGACATAGCCCGCGTGCGGCACGATCAGGGCCTTGGGCGGACGCAATCCATCCCCCACCCTGGCGTGTGCCAGCAGGTCGGTTACGGTGCGCTTGAGCACGCTCGGGTTATCCGGGTAAAACGTGCCCGCAACAGCGGCGGGGCGGGTGACAGACATACAGCACTCCAGCATTTAATGTAATCATTAAATGTGGGGGAATAAGCCCGATTTCAAGATGGCGAGAGAACAAACCCGCCTGCCCGCAAGCACCCGGCCTAACGGCCGGAACAGGGCCGTTGGCGCACGGATGCCGGCGCGGCGGCCGAAAAAAGCCGGTCGTTCATTCAGTGCAGCTTGATGCGCGCCCGGGTCGGTGTGCTGATGAAATGCGCGTAGGTCGTCATCGACGTCTTGACCCAGCCGTGCAGGGCGATCTGGTGCATCTTGTGCAGCGACCAGTACACCAGCCGCGCCATCGCGCCTTCGATCATGATGCTGCCGCCCGACAGGCCGCCCATCAGGTTGCCGACGGTGGAAAAACGCCCCAGCGCGACCAGCGAACCGTAGTCGCGATAGACGTAATCCAGCAG
>MGZO01000035.1:61479-62034 GCA_001802655.1 Hydrogenophilales bacterium RIFOXYD1_FULL_62_11 | reverse complement strand
CGACTTGGCCATGTGGGAAGCCTGCTGGTGCGCAGCCTGCGCGCGCGGCGGCACGAATTTGCCGTCCGGCATCGGGCAGGCGGCGCAGTCGCCGAGCGCAAAAATATTGTCGTCGCGTGTAGTTTGCAGCGTGGGTTTCACTACCAGTTGATTGACGCGGTTGGTTTCCAGGCCATCGATGTCTTTCAGGAAATCCGGTGCCTTGATGCCGGCCGACCACACCATCATGCTGGCGGGAATGAACTTGCCGTCGGCGGTCAGCATGCCGTCCTTGCGGACTTCGACCACGCGCTCGTTGATATGCATCTCGACGCCGAGTTCAGCCAGGCGTTCGGCGGCAGCCCCCGACAGGCGCGGCGGCAGGCCGGGCAGAATGCGGTCGGAGGCTTCGACAATCAGCAGCTTCAGGCTTTTGTCGGGATCGATGTGGTCCATGCCGTAAGCCGACAGTTCGCGCGTGGTGTCGTGCAGCTCAGCCGCAAGCTCGACGCCGGTGGCACCGGCACCGACGATGCCAACGGTGAGCTGGCCGGGCGCGACGGCTTCGGTCTGGGT
>MGZO01000035.1:47889-61464 GCA_001802655.1 Hydrogenophilales bacterium RIFOXYD1_FULL_62_11 | reverse complement strand
GCAGGCGTTGATGTGGCGGCGATGAAATTCGCGCGCCTCGCCCGGCGTATCGAGCATGATGCAGTGCTCGGAGACGCCGGGCACGCCGAAGTCGTTGGCCACCGAGCCGACGGCGATGATCAGCGTGTCGTAGCGAAAGCGGCGGCGCGGAATGATCTCCTCGCCGTTTTCGTCAAACGTCGGCGCCACCGCGATTTCCTGATTGGCGCGATCCAGCTGCTCCATCCGTCCGAGGCGAAAGCGGAAATGATGCCAGTGCCCCTGCGCCAGATACTCCAGCCGCTCGGCGTAGGAATCGAGGCTACCTGCAGCGACTTCATACAGCAGCGGCTTCCACAAATGCGAGGGCGAAGCGTCGATCAGGGTGATGTTCGCGCGTTTCTTTTTGCCCAGCTTGTCGCCCAGCCGGGTGGCCAGCTCCAGCCCCCCCGCGCCGCCGCCGACGATGACGATTTCATGTACTTTTTGACCTTTTTCCACGGCGTAGCCCTGCTTGTCTCGATGGCGCGATGATACCCGGAACATTAGCAAGCTCTTCTATACCTTGCTGAATACCTGATGCGGTCGAAGCCGCTAAAATCTCCACTCCCCGCCCCCACTCACCAGGAACCTCCGTGACCGAACCGCTGCTCGTCGCCAAAAACGCCACCACTGACCTTCATCTGCTGCCGCAAATGGCCAACCGCCACGGCCTCATCACCGGCGCCACCGGCACCGGCAAGACCGTCACCCTGCAAACCCTGGCCGAGCATTTTTCCCGTATCGGCGTGCCGTGTTTCATGTCGGACGTGAAGGGGGATTTGTCGGGCGTGTCGCAGCCCGGCGGCGGCAACGCCAAGGTGACTGAGCGGGTCGAGATGCTCAAGCTTGAAGGCTTCGAGCACCAGGGCTACCCGGTCACGTTGTGGGATCCGTTTGGCAAGACGGGACATCCGGTGCGCGCCACCATTTCCGACATGGGCCCGCTGCTGCTGGGGCGCATGCTCGATCTCAACGAAACCCAGAACGGCGTGCTCAATCTGGTGTTCAAGGTGGCCGACGACAACGGCCTGCTACTGCTCGATTTTAAAGATTTGCGCGCGATGCTGGCCTTCGTTGGGGAAAACGCCAAGCAGTTCACCACCGACTACGGCAACATCTCGTCGGCCTCCATCGGCGCGATCCAGCGCGGCCTGCTGGCGCTGGAGTCGCAGGGCGGCGAACAGATTTTCGGCGAGCCGATGCTCAACATCGACGACCTGATCCAGACCGACAAGGGGCGCGGCGTCATCAACATCCTGTCGGCCGACACGCTGATGCAGGCACCAAAAATGTACGCCACCCTGCTGCTGTGGCTGCTGGCCGAACTGTACGAAAACCTGCCCGAGGCCGGCGACCTCGACAAGCCCAAGCTGGTGTTCTTCTTCGACGAAGCACACCTGCTGTTTACCGACGCGCCGGATGCGCTGGTGGACAAGATCGAGCAGGTGGTGCGGCTGATTCGCTCCAAGGGCGTGGGCGTGTTTTTCGTCACCCAGAATCCGGCCGACGTGCCCGACAAAATCCTGTCGCAGCTGGGCAACCGGGTGCAGCACGCGTTGCGCGCCTTTTCCGCGCGCGACCAGAAAGCGGTCAAGGCGGCGGCCGAAACCATGCGCGACAACGCGGCGCTGGACGAAGCCGCGGTCATTACCGAGCTCGGTGTCGGCGAAGCGCTGGTCTCTTTTCTCGACGCAAAAGGCCGCCCCGGCGTGGTCGAGCGTGCCTACATCGTGCCGCCGCAGGGCCAGCTCGGCCCCATCACCGAGGCGCAGCGGCGGCAGCTGATGCGAACCTCGCTGGTGGCGGGCGTGTACGACAAGACGGTGGATCGCGAGTCGGCTTACGAATCGCTGAAAGCACGTGCTGAGCAGGCGGCACAAGCCGCGGCTACGGAAGCCGAGATGAAGCAGCAAGCCAAGACTGCCGCGCAACCCGCAGCAAGTGGCGGTGGGCTGGGCGACATTTTGGGTGGGGTGCTGGGCGGAAGCGGCCGCCGCGAAGGTGCTGCCGAGGCACTAGCTAAATCTGCTGCACGTGCCATTGGTAGCCAGGTTGGGCGGTCGATTATTCGGGGGGTGTTGGGGAGTTTGTTTGGGGGAAAGCGGTAATTGGATATTCCTCCCCTTTATGCCCTCTGGGTGCTTTGAAAAAGGGGGATTGAGGGGGATTTGAACTGAGGACGTTGCCTGACTACTGACCGTTGGCCGGGGGTAGCCCGGCAGCTAGTCACTTTCTTTGTCAATGCGACAAAGAAAGTAACCAAAGAAAACGCACCCCGACATCCCCGAATTCCCGAAAACCCAGCCCGCCGGGTGGGCGGCAAAGAACTCGCCCCGCTTTTGCTAGGTTTATTAATTTTGTGAGCGGGGCTCAAACACCTTTGCCGCTGATCCACCCGGCAGACTCAATTTCCGGCGGGGATGAGAGGGGAGTCACGTCAAAACCAGAGCGGTGATGACGAGACGTTTGTAGTTACTATTGGTGCTTCACACATCCGGCGCAATTAAAGATTACGCCCTACACGGACTGCTTTGGGAGAAGAGAATGAGTTTCACGCGTCGCTCTGCAACACTTTTTCTCGCTACATTCTTGGTCGCCTGCGCAAACCCCGGAATCGTCCAAATCTCACCAGATACGTACCTTCTTTCGCGAACCGATAAGGGCGGCATCTTCGGCAATCCGTCAGCGATGAAGGCGGAAGTTCTCACTGAAGCAAACGCGTTCGCCGAAAGCAAAGGCAAGGTCGCCATCCCATTGTTTGTTCATGAAACTCCGCTGGTTGTCGGACAACGCTTCGCGTCCGTCGAGTACCAGTTTCGCGTTGTCGACAGAAACGATCCTGAGGCGAGACGTACGTCACTGGTTCCACGCGCAGACGTCGTTATCGAAAAGACGGAGAAGATCACGGCTGACGTGAGAACCAAGGATCAAACAGAGCGAAACAAGGATGTCTACGCCGAACTCATCAAACTTGACGATCTGCGTAAACGTGGAATCCTGACCGAGGCGGAGTTTGAAGCACAGAAGCGAAAGCTCTTGGATGGCAAGTGAAAGCACATGCGTGAAACGCGCCTAACAAATGAGCTCCAACGCACGTAAAGTGGCAGGGCGTCAATAAGCGAAGCGCATTGCGCCGAATACCGTCGCACCCAAGCACACTAACTGCTACGTCACCACCGTCCTGGTTTTGACCTTCCGCCCCCTCTGAGCCCAGCCGGAAATTGAGCCTGTCGGGTGGATCAGCGGCAAAGGTGTTTGAGCCCCGCTCACAAAAATCAATCAAGCATTACAAAAGCGGGGCGAGTTCTTTGACGCCCACCTGGCAGGCTCGATTTCCGGGGTTTCGGGGATCAGCAGGGTCGCCTTTTCTTTGGTTACTTTCTTTTGGCGAAACCAAAAGAAAGTGACTAGCTGCCGGGCTACCCCCGGCCAGGCAGCCGTAATCAAGCAACGACCTCGAATCCCCCTCAATCCCCCTTTTCCAAAGGGGGAAGTCCCCCATCTCGAGCTAGACGGCAAACAACCGAGCCAACTCCGCTCCAGGATCAGCCGCCCGCATAAACGCCTCCCCCACCAGAAACGCATTGACCTGATGCCCCCGCATCCGCGCGACATCAACCGGCGCGAGAATGCCGGATTCCGTAATCACAACCCGCTCAGCCCCAATCTTCGGCAACAACTCCAGCGTCGTCTCCAGGCTCACCTCAAACGTCCGCAGGTTGCGGTTGTTGATCCCCTGCAACGGCGTCTTCAACTGCAAAGCCGCATCCAGTTCCTCGGCATGGTGCGACTCCACCAGCACCGCCATCCCCAGCTCGAACGCCAAGGCTTCCAGCGCCTGCATCGCCGGCAATTCCAGCGCGGCGACGATCAGCAAAATGCAGTCCGCCCCCATCGCGCGCGCTTCGTACACCTGATACGGGTCGATGATGAAATCCTTGCGCAGCACCGGCAGCGCACAGGCGGCGCGCGCCTGCATCAAATACTCGGCGCTGCCCTGAAAGTAGTCGCGATCGGTCAGCACCGACAGACACGCGGCACCGCCCGCTGCATAACTGGCGGCGATCTCGGCTGGCTTGAAATCAGGCCGGATCACGCCTTTGGACGGGCTGGCTTTCTTGATTTCGGCGATCACCGCCGGCTGGCTGGCGGCCAGTTTGGCGCGGATGGCGCCGACGAAATCACGCGGCGGCGGAGCGGCCTTGGCGCGCGCCTGCATCTCGGCCAGCGGCACGACAGCGAGACCGGCGGCGATTTCTACACGCTTGGTGGCGAGGATTTTTTCGAGAATATCGCTCATTTTGGATAAGTCATGATTGGCTAAAGCGGCGGTAATGTTCGAGGGTGTCGCGCGCAGCCAGGCTGGCGATGGCGTGCTGCGCCTGCGCGACGCCATCCATCAAGCTGGCGGCGCGGCCGGAGACATAAATCGCAGCGCCGGCATTGAGCGCGACGATGGCAGCGGCGCCCGCATGACGGTTTTCCAGCGCGGCCAGCAGCATCTCGACTGCGGCGTCCTTGCCGTTCACCACCAGCTCGCTCGCTGCCACCTGCGGCAGGCCGAACAGGCCGGGTTCGAGTTCATATTCGGACACATGGCCGTCTTTCAGTTCGGCCACGAACGTGGGCGAGGCCAGGCTGATTTCATCCAGCCCCTCTTCGGCATGAACGACCAGTACATGGCGGCTGCCCAAGCTCTGCAGCACGCGCGCCAGGGTGCCGGTAAGTTCGCGGCTGAACACGCCCATCACCTGGTTCGGCGCGCTCGCCGGATTGGTGAGCGGGCCGAGCAGGTTGAACAGGGTGCGCACGCCGAGTTCTTTTCTCACCGGCGCGGCATGCTTCATCGCACTGTGGTGATTGGGCGCAAACATAAAGCCCACGCCGATGGCTTTGACTGCCTCGGCGACCTTTTCCGGGCTCAGGTTGACGTTGACGCCCAGCGCTTCGAGCACGTCGGCACTGCCCGAGGTAGACGACACCGAACGCCCGCCGTGCTTGGCGACGCGCGCGCCGCACGCCGCTGCAACGAAGGCGGAGGCGGTTGAGATGTTGAACGTGTGCGCCCCGTCGCCGCCAGTGCCGCAAGTGTCGACCAGATGCTCGACGCCGGCGAGCGGCACCTTGGTCGACAGCTCGCGCATGACCTCGGCGGCGGCGGCGATCTCGCTCACCGACTCGCCCTTCATGCGCAGCGCGATCAGGAAACTGGCAATTTGTACGGGCGTCCATTCACCGCCCATGAGTGCGCGCATCGCCGCCAGCATCGCGTCGTGCGGCAGGTCGTGGCGCTCGATGATCAGCGTCAGCAAGTCTTTGTGTTGCATCACACCCGCTCCTTGAGGAAGTTGGCGAGCATGGCGTGGCCGTGTTCGGTAAGAATGGACTCGGGATGGAACTGCACGCCCTCGACCGCCAGCGTTTTATGCCGCACCCCCATGATTTCATCGTCTTCGGTCCACGCAGTGATTTCGAGGCAGTCCGGCAGGGTTTCGCGCTCGATTACCAGTGAGTGGTAGCGGGTGGCGCGGAAAGGATTGGGCAGGCCGTGAAACACGCCGGCGTCGGTGTGATGGATCATCGAGGTTTTGCCGTGCATGAGTTCTTTCGCGCGCACGATCTTGCCGCCGAAGGCCTGGCCGATGCTTTGATGCCCTAGGCACACGCCCAGAATCGGCACCTTGCCGGCGAATTCCTTGATCAGCGGAACCGACACGCCCGCCTCGTTGGGGGTGCAGGGGCCGGGTGACACCACGATGTGATCGGGTTTCAGCGCCGCCACGCCGGCGAGATCGATCTCGTCGTTGCGAATCACCTTGACCTCCTCGCCCAGCTCGCCGAAATACTGCACGAGGTTGTAGGTGAAACTGTCGTAATTGTCGATCATCAAAAGCATGGCCATTCCTTGGGTCGCCGGATCGCTCGACCAGTACTGAAAACGAACGATTATAGCCGCGCGCCCGAGCCGCAACGCAGGCAAAAAAACGGCGCCCGCAGGCGCCATAGCGAGGAGTTCGAAGGGGCTCTATTTGAGTTTTTTGATGCCAAGCAAGCCCAGCACATACTTCTCGTACAGCGGCTCGGTGGTGCCCATCTTCATTTTGCGCATGAAGTATTTCTCGAATGCGACCTTGGCCAGATGCACCCACTTGCCTTCCTTGAACCAGTTGACGTTGCGCGGCGGGATTTGCGGAATGGCAACGAAGGCCGCGCCGGTGTCGCCAAAGTCGGCCAGGCAGATCGCGTTCCAGGTGGCTTTTTCAGCCGGCTCGCGGCCGTCGAGCAGCGCGCGGATGTTGTGCGCGGTGGCGGTGACCATGGACTCGATCATGTAGCCGGTCTTGGGCGTGCCGGTGGGCACCGGGGTGACTTCCACCGGCGGAATGGCGACGCACACGCCAACCGAGAAAATGTTCTGGAACTTGGGGTTGCGCTGGAAGGCGTCGATGGTGATGAAGCCGCGTGGATTGGTCAGCCCCTCGATGCCGAACACGGCATCGATGCCCTTGAACGCCGGCAGCATCATCGAATAGGCAAACGGCAGTTCGTGTTCCTTGATGATTTCGCCCTTGTCGTTGTGCTCGGCGACGAACATCTTGCCGGCCTCGACCTTGGTCACCTTGGCATTGCAGATCCACTTGATGTGGCGCTCGCGCATGGCGGATTCGAGCAGGCCTTTGGAATCGCCCACACCGCCCAGGCCGAGATGCCCGATGTAGGGTTCGGCGGTGACATAGGTCATCGGCACGCGGTCACGGATTTTGCGCTTGCGCAGGTCGGTATCCATGATGAAAGCAAACTCGTAAGCCGGACCGTAGCACGATGCCCCCTGCACCGCGCCCACCACGATGGGGCCCGGTTCCTGCACGAATTTGTCCCATTGCCGCGCAGCTGCCGTGGCATGTTCGACCTGGCAAACCGACTGGGTATGGCCCTCGGGCCCCAGTCCGGGCACTTCGTCAAACGCCAGCTTGGGGCCGGTTGCGATCACCAGATAGTCGTAATCCACAATCTGGCCGTCAGTCAGTTCAAGCTGATTGCGCTCGGGATGCACGCGCGCCGCGCCAACAGCGATGAAGTCGATGTTCTTGTTGTTGAGGTAGGGCGCAACCGGAATCGTGATGTCTTCCTGCTTGCGCCAGTTCACCGCCACCCAGGGGTTGGACGGCGTGAACTGGAAATACGGCAAATTCGAAATCACGGTCACGCGGTCTTCGGCGCGGGCCTGTTCGCGCATTTCGTAGGCCATGTTCATGCCGCCAATGCCTGCGCCCAATATCACGATATGTGCCATGTTTTCAGATTCCTTTTATTGTTCAAGTCTTTACCCTAGCAATTGACATGCCATTTGCAATGCGCCTGTTCTTGCGGCCTCAGCACACCGCCCGGCGTTGACATGACCTAAAGGTCATGACACATTCTGTACCAGTCATGACAAGCTGGGGCCGGAAATGATCGACATTCAAAACCTGATCGATACGCACGAACAAGCCTTCGTCATCGTCGACCGCAATTACCGCATCGTTGCCGCCAACTGGCGCTATTGCGATGCCTATGGCATCTCTACGGAGGCGATCGTGGGGCAAACGTGCCATTCGGTGTCGCACCATTCCGATCGCCCCTGTCACGAAAACGGCGAGCAATGCCCGCATCTGGCGCTGTTCAAACAGGGCGAAGCGGTCGAGGTCCTGCACACGCATTACCATGCAGACAACCAGCCCGAGCGCACCCGCATTCGCGGCCATCGCCTGCTTGGCAAAGATGGCGAGACCTATCTGGGCGAGCAGATGTTTCCGCTGGAAGCCGAAGCGGGCAGCGTGTGCGACGCGATGCAGATGATCGGCCGCTCGCCCGCCTTCCTGTCCTGCGTGGACAATCTCGCGCGCGTCGCCGAGAGCGAGGCCTCCGTTTTGCTGTTCGGCGAGTCTGGCGTCGGCAAGGAACTGGCCGCGCGTTTCATCCACGCCCGTTCCAGCCACAAGAACGGCTCGTTCATCGTCATCAACTGTGCGGCCGTGCCGGAAAACCTGTTTGAGAGCGAACTGTTCGGCCACGAGCGCGGCGCGTTTTCGGGCAGCAGTGGACTCAAAAAAGGCCTGTTCGAGCTGGCCGACGGCGGCACCCTGTTCCTCGATGAAGTCGGTGAAATTCCGCTCAACCTGCAGGCCAAGCTGCTACGCGTGCTGGAAACCGGCGAATACCGGCGCGTCGGCGGCACCCAGACCCTGACCGCCAATGTCCGTCTGGTGTCGGCCACCAATCGCCGCTTGCTGGACGAAGTGGACGCCAAACGCTTTCGCCTGGATTTGTATTACCGCGTGGCGGGAATCGATGTGACCTTGCCGCCCCTGCGCGAACGTGCCGAGGATCTGCCCGACCTTGCCGCGTACATTCTGAAACGCCTGGTCGGCAATCAGGGCAGCTGCCGTCTTGCCCCGGAGGCCGTCGCAACGCTGCAGGCCTACGACTTTCCGGGCAACGTGCGCGAGTTGCGCAACCTGCTGCAAAAAGCGGTGCTGAACTGCCGTGAGGGCGTGATTTCGACCGCTGATTTGCAGTTGCCTGTCGCCGCCACGCCGGCGGCGCAAACCGCCGGTGCCACGCCACGGCAGCCCGAAGCCCCACAATCGCTGCTCGCAGCAGAACGCGCGCACATCCAGGGTTTGCTGGACGCGCATCAAGGGCATCGCGCGCGCGTCGCCGCCGCGCTCGGCATCACCGAACGCACGCTGTACCGCAAACTCAAGCAATACGCGCTGGGGCGCTGAGCGCAATGCCGCACTTCAACCGAACACGATTGACAGCCCGCATCCGCCCTGGCCAGAATACGGCCATGGTTCACTCAATGCATTCCTCCCCCATTGCGATCATTCGCCGACTGCCGTTGTGCAAGTGGCTGCGCATGCGCACGTCCGGGCCCGAGGAAAGCTGATCCCCCAGTAAGCAATTCATTTCCCCGAAAAGGCCGCGGACCCCGCAAAGGTTCGCGGCCTTTTTGTTTTTGTCGTCCACCCAGGAGCTCCACCATGACCCTCATCCGAATCAAGCTGCCGTCCCGTTCCGCCTGCCCGCCCATCGTCTGGCGCGCCCTCGCCTCGCCCGCCGCCTTGCATCCGCCCACGACATAAATCAGGGAGTAACCGCCATGTCCGTCCCCGCCGCCTATCTCGGCATCATCCTCATCTGGGCCACCACGCCGCTAGCCATCAAGTGGAGCGCCCAGGGCACCGGCTTTGCCTTCGCCGTCGCCTCGCGCATGCTCATCGGTTTCGCCGTCGCCGCCCTTGCGCTGGCCGTGTGGCGCATCGGCCTGCCGCTGCACCGCCGCGCCCGCGCCAGCTATCTGGCAGGCGGCCTCGGCATGTTCGGCGCCATGACGCTCACCTACTGGGGTGCGCAATACATCCACTCCGGACTGGTATCGGTGCTGTTCGGCCTGACGCCGCTGATCACCGGCCTGCTGGCTCTGCTGTGGCTGGAAGAGGAAGCGCTCACGCGCGCCAAGATCGCCGGCATGCTGCTCGGTCTGGCCGGGCTCGCGGTCATCTTCGGCGACAGCCACGAAATGGGCGGCGCCCACGCCCTGGCCGGCGTGCTCGCCCTGCTCGCCGCGGTGTCGCTGTATTCGGCCAGCCTGGTATGGGTGAAGCGCATCGGCGACGACAGCCCGCCGCTCGCCACCACCGCCGGCACCCTCGCCGTCGCGCTGCCGCTGTTCGCCCTGGTGTGGCTGGGTACCGACGGCCACGTGCCGAATGCCGTGCCGCCGCGCGCCGGCGCCGCCATCGTCTACCTCGGCGTGTTCGGTTCCGTGCTCGGCTTCGCGCTCTACTACTACGTCATCAAGCACATGGAAACCGGCAAGGTCGCGCTCATCACCCTTGTCACCCCCGTGCTCGCCCTGCTGCTAGGCAGCGCGCTCAACGACGAACACGTTGGCGTGCGCGTGTGGCTGGGTACGCTGCTGATCGGTCTGGGCCTGAGCGTGCACCAGTGGCGCGTGCTGTCGGGGGTGATGGCGCTGCGAGGGCGGTAGCGGTGTGCACGAGTTCGTGCGCAGGGAGCCGTTGCCCGCGCCTGCGCGCCAATAGTGAATGCCTGCACGCTGACAGCATCAACAGGCGCGCAGCATGGCGGCCAATCTGACCGCGCACACGGTTGAAGTTGTGCCAGAGGCGGGGCTCTATCAAGAATAATGCGGGCAGGGGTTAACGTCCGCTGTCCGCATCTCGGCCTTTTCGGTCAGTTATGTCCCACCACAACCGGACATTCATCAATTTCCGCTTACAAAGATATCGAACTGGCGCTTTCGAACCTGAAGAGACCGTCATGACCTATCCGCCGAATGTCCGTTCAGCAGCGGCGCTCTCCACTGGTCGATGCAATACTTTTATCTATATTGATAAATGTCCGGGCCATTGGGTCTCTTGAATAGCTGCTTGGCACAAATGGCCCGTCGGACGTATCGCGCAGGCGTGAGGCCATGTTTGATTAATCCAGGAGGTTCGACTATGCGCCAGACATGGGTTGCGACCTGCCTAGCGGCAATCCTTCTCGTCAGTCAGGCGACCGCGGCTGATCGGGAACAGGCGGAAGCCGCGGAGAGCAAGGCGGAGGTACTGGAGCAGAACGCTGCGGCCCAAGGCAGCAAGGCGCGCCCGACTCCATCAGAGATCATCACGAAGCCAGAAGTGCAGGCGGTCGATCCGGCCGGCGAAGCGCCCTTGAACGATGCGATCACCTGTCTTGCACGCACCATCTACTGGGAGGCCAAGGGCGAGGGGGTTGCCGGCATGGAAGCAATTGCCAATGTGGTGATGAACCGGCTTGGCCATGAGGGCTTTCCAAACAAGATTTGTGATGTTGTCAGGCAAGGCCACGAGCAGGGTGCCTGCCAGTTCTCATGGTGGTGCGATGGCCGTTCGGATGATGTAGAGAAGGATAAATCCTATGCGATCGCCAAGGAAATTTCTCGAAAAGCGCTTAATCGGCAACTTACGGACCGAACCGGTGGCGCACTGTATTTCCACCAGCAGAAAGTAAACCCTAGTTGGTCCGCGGAATACATCAGGACGGTCGAGATCGGCGAGCATGTGTTCTACAAACCTCGCGGCGGCGTAGCCAAATAGGCCCCGCAGGTTCTCATGGTCTATTGTTTATAAATCAAGACCTGCTAAACAGAGGGCTTAGCCAGCTATCAAACACAGTGCTAAGCAGTGCTGTGGCTCACGGAGTCAACTTTGGAGCCACCTTTCCTGACAGGGCTGCCCTAATGTTTCTAGCAGTGGCTTTCACAATAGGAGGCAATGATGAAGCTCAAAAACCTGGCACATTGGATACTTGTCTTAGGCTTGTCTGGCCCGTTGCTTGCGAGTGCGGCTGATTCAAGCGAACCCGTTCTCCAACCGGTCACCGAAAATGGCATCACCTATATCAGCGGCGGGAACGGCCTGGAGGAGCGCCAAGCACTGGATGAAGTAAGCGGCGAGTACAACCTGAAACTTGTTTTTGCTGAGAAGGGTTCAGGGGCCTACCTTGCGGACGTCAAGCTTTCGATCATGAATATGAAGGGGCAAAAAGTTCTCGAAGCCGTGTCGGATGGCCCCTGGTTCTACGTCAAGCTGGCGCCCGGCCGCTACAAGATTACCGCCGAGGCCGCAGGACAAAGCCAGACTCAACAGGCCAGGGTTGGTGGCGGCCGGCTGGCTCAGCGGCACTTCTATTGGAGTGTTGAATGACGTAGGAATGGGCGAGTTAACAGACCCATTCCGTCAGCTTATTTATGGGAAAGCACCGTCAAGCTGCGAAACACATACTTAAGAGATGCCTCGCGATTGCGTACAAAACAGGCCTCTTCCGCAACGGCACAAATCGATAGTTCATCGCCCATCATCATCCAGCCCCGGGGCAGCCACCCCGTGGCCTGCATGCGGTAAATCGCCATATTGGCGGCACATCTGGGCAACCAGCAAAAGCAGCCGTTGAGCCGTCCAGCGAAATTTTTCAATGTCGGCTTACGGGCGCCATGTCCAATTCACACAATCGGCCAGGAAGAGTCATTGGTATAGATCGCTGTGAATGACTGATTTCACTGCCTAAGCCGCAATCGCTCCGGTTTATCGAAGCGGATAAAAATGGCTGGTCCTTAATATTATTGATTCCCACACGCTCAAAAAACACAGGGGGTTTGCGCCCCCTTGTACCCCTGAAGGTGCCGAATAACCGATTTACCTACGCCGCCGCACGCGCCACCCGACCAGCCCCAATCCGGCCAGCATCAGCGCATAGGTCTGCGCCTCCGGAACGGCGGCTACATCGCCGGGGCGAACGGCCCATGCATATAAAGTATTGCTGAGAGCGAGACCGCCCTGGCTGCCATAGCGCATGCCGAAATACGAGGCTTCCCCAGTAAAGGCCGGGGCCAACGTATCTGACCAATAATAGGCAGCGTTGAAGATATGCCCGCCGATATTAGTGAAAAGATCGTAATTAGCGCTGTGAGTAAATATGATGTTTTGACCGGCTACTCCACCTAGGCCGATATAAAACAGATACCCCATCTCGGTGCCTGTGCCGCAGTAACCAGAGCAGCTAGGATCACTGGTGGGTAAGCGCCAACCCGTCAAATTAACGTTGCGAACACTATCGTAGTAGCTAAGGTTGGCGGCCCAGGAAGTTGCTTGGTTCCAGGACATTTGACCGGTTGCAGAATAGCCGCTGGTCTTGGCGAAGTTGGCGTCGGCCAGCCAAGTGACGTTAAGGTCGGTGTCGTAGATCAGGCCGCCACCGCGGTCAACTAAGGAGGCTTGCGCCGCGCCGGAAACAAGACTGGCGACGATCAGGCTGCTGGCGATCAGGGGGGTACGAGTGTTCATGTTGCTCTTCTCGGTTTTGATGTAATTACTGTTTCTGGATGAGCATTCACACGTGACTGTACATATGAATTCCCTTCGGTTTTTGTTCACGAACATAAAGCAAAACTCAGGCCAAAACACTACTCATCAAGGCAGGATGATGATTCGATGATGGTTTAATAAATAAATGGCCTAAAAATGCGAGGGGGTGGGTAACGGTGTAAAGATTTCTGACAAGAACGCTGCTTGATTTTTTGTTGCAAGGGAATGAATTGCCGGCGTCTCTTTGTTTGCGTCGGAGTGGGCGGAATGCGTTGGGCCGATAACAGCGGACGCGGTCAATCGAAAGGCCGTTGTCGCCTTTGGCCGACGACCTGCCTGTCATGAGTGGGTAGTCGACCGTCGTCGAGGAGCCCACCGACTCTGCATCGAAGTAGGCAAGAAGGCCAAAGGCGTCCTCCCCCTCTATCTTTGCGTCCTTGGCTAGGACAACCCGCAGGGTCTCTTCTGGAAGCAGGTTGTCGAAGTGCCACTGCAACCGGACGAACGATGAAGCCGCTACTATTTAGCGAGAATCCCGGCTCAGGGCATGCCGGTGAAAGCGCCCGTGATTACACAGAAATGTGCTGTGCCACACTTCCCTTACCTTTGCATTTAATACGCCCATGACCGACCTCCCCCGCTGCGCCTGGTGTGGCAC
>MGZO01000035.1:37647-47861 GCA_001802655.1 Hydrogenophilales bacterium RIFOXYD1_FULL_62_11 | reverse complement strand
GAAGAATGGGGCGTGCCGCTGCACGATGAGCGCGCGCTATTCGAACTGCTGACGCTGGAAGGGGCGCAGGCGGGACTGTCGTGGTTCACGATCCTGAAGAAGCGCGAAGGCTACCGCCGTGCGTTCGACCGCTTCGACGCCGAACGAATTGCGCGTTATACCGAGGCGGACGTGGCACGCTTGATGGCGGATGCAGGCATTGTGCGCAACCGGCTGAAGATCGAATCGACGATCACCAACGCGCGCGCGACGCTGGCGCTGCGCGAATCGGGCGTCGGGCTGGACGGCTATTTCTGGAATTTCGTGGACAGGCAACCCATCGTCAATGCATGGACGGACATGAGCCAAGTGCCGGCGAGCACACCGCTGTCGGACGCGATCAGCAAGGATTTGAAAAGGCGCGGATTCAAGTTCGTGGGCTCGACCATCCTGTATGCACACATGCAGGCGATGGGACTGGTGAACGACCACACGACGGGATGTTTTCGGTATGGGGCGCTGGCGAGCGGAAGTTGAAACGCCCTCGCCCCTTCCCCCGCCTGAGGGAACGAGCGATTCAGTCCACCGCTTCTCCGCCGAAGCGCGCCTGCGCGAGTTCGGCGGCGCGCACCACGGCGCGCGCCTTGTTGAGCGTTTCCATCCATTCGTTCTCGGGCACCGAATCGGCGACGATGCCAGCACCGGCCTGGGCATAGAGCATGCCTTCCTTGATCACGGCGGTACGGATGGCGATCGCCAGGTCCATGTCGCCGTTGAAGCCGAGATAGCCGACCGCTCCGGCATAAATGCCGCGTTTGCTCGGTTCGAGCTCGTCGATGATTTCCATCGCCCGCACCTTGGGTGCGCCGGAGACGGTGCCGGCGGGGAAGCTTGCGCGCAGCACGTCGAGCGCCGTCAGGCCGGGTTTCAGTTTGCCTTCGACATTGGAGACGATGTGCATGACGTGCGAATAGCGCTCGATCTGCATGTGCTCGGTGACCTTGACGCTGCCGGTGACAGCGACGCGGCCGGTATCGTTGCGCCCGAGGTCGAGCAGCTGAAGATGCTCGGCACACTCTTTCGGGTCCGCCAGCAATTCACTGGCCAGACGCTGGTCGTCTTCGCGCGTGAGCCCGCGCGGGCGGGTGCCGGCAATCGGCCGCAGGGTGACATCGTCGCCTTCGAGCCGAACCAGAATCTCCGGCGACGAACCAACCACGTGGAAGCCGCCGAAGTCGTAATAAAACATGTAGGGCGACGGGTTGAGGCTGCGCAGCGCGCGGTACAGCGACAGCGGTGATGCCCCGAAAGGCCGCGCCATGCGCTGGCTGAGTACCACCTGCATGATGTCGCCCGCTGCGATGTAGTCCTTGGCTTTTTGTACCGCCACGTTGAATTCAAACTCGCCGAACTCGGACACCGGATCAGCCGTTTCGGGCTGCGCTTCGGGTGGCAACACCACCGGGACAAGCAACGCTTCGGCGAGCTCGCCCAGCCGCAGGCAGGTATTCGCATACGCACCATCCTGCATCGGATCGGCGTGGGAAATCAGGTACAACTTGCCTGCAAGGTTGTCGAACACCGCCAGCTCTTCGGTCAGCATCAGCAGGATGTCCGGCGTGTGTAGCGTGTCGAGCTTGCGCGTGTCGGCAAGACGCTTTTCGATATAACGAATTGTGTCGTAGCCAAAATAACCCGCCAGCCCGCCCGTAAAACGCGGCAGCCCGGCCACTGGCGCGGCCTTGAAACGCGCCTGGAATTCGGCGATGAACGCCAGCGGATCGGCCAGGCTGCGTTCCTCCACCACCTGGCCGTCGGTCTCCACCGTGAGCAGATGCGCGCGCACCCGAATCACCGTGCGCGCAGGCAGGCCGATAAAGGAGTAGCGGCCGAAGCGCTCGCCGCCCACCACCGATTCCAGCAGGTAGGTGTAGGGCGCGTTGGCCAGTTTGAGATAGACGGAAAGCGGGGTTTCCAGATCGCCGGGCAGCTCGCGCACCAGCGGAATGCGGTTGTAGCCCTGGCGGGCGAGTTCGAAGAATTCTTGTTCAGTCATGATAGGAATCAGGGGTCAGGGGTCAGGGTAGGTCGCTACGCGCCTTGTTCAAGAAAAGCATGGCCATCGGCCATACGCTCCCTGGCCCCTGAATCCCGAATCCTGACCCCGGAAGTTCACGCCTTCACCACCATCTTCGCGGCTTCGACCAGCGTCGGCACCACCGCATCCAGATCGAGTTCGGCGACCGGGCGGCCGCGGTTGTAGCCGTAGGGCACGCAGAATACCGGGCAACCGGCGGCGCGCGCGGCCTGGGTGTCGTTGAGCGAATCGCCGATCAGCAACAGTTCGGCGGGTTTGACCTTGAAGACTTCGCAGGCATGCAGCAGCGGCAAGGGATCGGGCTTGCGGCGAGGCAGCGAATCGCCGGACAGGATCAATTCGAAGTAGTCGAACAGACCGGTGTCCTTCAGCAGCGGGACAGTGAACATTTCAGCCTTGTTGGTGATGCAGGCGATATGCACGCCCATCGCCTTGAAGGCATCGAGCCCGGCCACCACGCCGTCGAACGGACGCGAATGCAGCGAAACGTGTTCGCCGTAATGCTTCTGGTAGGCCGCGATCGCGCGCGCGAACAGTTCGGCATCCGGCTCGGCATCCATCTCGCCGGTAAGCACGCGCTTGACCAGGCGCGACACGCCATTGCCGATATAGGTGGAGATCGTTTCCAGCGACGGGCAGGGACGGCCAAGATCGGCCATCATCAATTCGGCCGCGTGCGCCAGATCCGGTGCGGTGTTAAGGAGCGTGCCGTCAAGATCAATGACGACGGCTTTGATGGGGAGGGGGAATTTCATGGTTTTTTTAGTTACAAGTAGCAAGTTGCAAGATGTAAGAGAACACCTTGTCTCTTGCATCTTGCGTCGGGTCTCTGTTGTCAGACCTTGGCGAGTTCCGCGCGCATCGCGGCGATGATGGAGTTGTAACGCTGCGGGTCGGTGTCCTTGGCGGCACCAAACACGGCAGAGCCGGCGACAAAGGTGTCCACGCCGGCGCGGGCCACTTCCAGGATGTTGGCCGGGCCGACGCCGCCGTCGATTTCGATGTTCACCTTGAGGTCGCGGTCGTCGATCATCTTGCGCACGGCGCGCGCCTTGTCCAGCACGTAAGGGATGAATTTCTGTCCGCCGAAGCCGGGGTTCACCGACATCAGCAGCACCATATCGATCTTGTCCAAGGTGTATTCCAGCACGTCGAGCGGCGTCGCCGGATTGAACACCAGGCCGGCCTTGCAGCCGTTTTCCTTGATCAGGCCGATGGTGCGGTCGACGTGCTCGGACGCTTCAGGGTGGAAAGTGATGTAGGTCGCGCCGGCCTTGGCGAAATCGGGAATGATGCGGTCAACCGGCTTCACCATCAGGTGGACGTCGATCGGCGCGGTGACCCCGTGCTTGCGCAGCGCCTCGCACACCAGCGGGCCGATGGTCAGGTTGGGCACATAGTGGTTGTCCATGACGTCGAAGTGAACGATGTCGGCACCCGAGGCCAGCACGTTGTCGACTTCCTCGCCGAGACGGGCGAAGTTGGCGGACAGGATCGAAGGGGCGATGCGAAAAGTCATGGAAAACTCCGGAGTCATTTGATTAACCCGGGCATTTTAGCAGCCCGCCACGTCATTGCGTTACACTGCGCGCATTCCATACCCGTCGAGCAAAACCGTGGCCGAAGGCAAGAAATATCACATCAGCGTCAACGTCAACACGGCTTATCTGGCCGACCAGAGCGACCCGGCATCCGACCGTTACGTGTTCGCCTACACCATCACCATCGCCAACACCGGCACCGTTTCTGCGCAATTGATTTCGCGCCACTGGATCATCACCGACGCGGAAAACGTCACGCAGGAAGTCAAGGGTTTGGGTGTGGTCGGCGAACAGCCGCTGCTGCGGCCGGGCGAAAGCTTCGAGTACACCAGCGGCACCGCGATGGCGACGCCAGTCGGCACCATGCGCGGCAGTTATCAGATGGTGGCGGAAGACGGCAACAAGTTCGATGCCGAGGTGCCGGTGTTCACGCTGTCGATGCCGCGGGTCCTGCATTGACGGGGTGAGCCGCCAGCGGGAAATGGTGGGGAGATGTGCGAAACCCAGCTCCTGCTTACTTTTCCGTGCTCACTTTTTCATCGTCCACCAGACGATAAATACAAACAGGCTCAGCGCAATGCCGGCCTCCAGCATCAGCCAGCCCAGTCCCTGGCTCTCCATCAAACCCATCCCCTCATTGTTATACTCGATGCGTGTTTTCGACCGGAGTCATCTTCACCCGTGATGCTGTTACGCGCAAGTCCGTGGCTGTTTGCCCTGTTGTTGTCAGGTTGTGCGATCCAGCCCCAGGCCCCTTCCCCCACCCCGACACTCCCTCCTGTTGCACGTCCGCCGGTACTGATCCCGACGCCGGCGACTGCCTATCCCACGCTCAAACCGGTAGAGTGGTCCGCTCTCGCCGCGTGGCAGAACGACACGGCGAGCGAAGCCTGGGGTGCCTTTTTGCTCGGTTGCAGTACGCTCAAAAAACAAAGCGCCTGGCAAGCCGTCTGCAATGACGCAGCCGCCTTGCCCCCACCCGATGACGCCACCGCACGTGCATTCTTCGAGCAACGCTTCCAGCCGTATCAGGCCACCCAGGAAGACGGCAGCGCCGAAGGCCTGGTTACAGGCTATTACGAACCCCTGCTGAAAGGCGACCGCGTGCAGACCGAGCGGGCGCGTTTTCCGCTCTATGCCACACCGGATGATCTCGTCTCGGTCGACCTCGCCAGCCTTTACCCCGAACTGAAGAACCTGCGTCTGCGCGGGCGGCTGGTGGGCAACAAGCTGGTGCCTTACGCCACCCGCAAGGAAATCGAGGCGGCGGCCAACGGCAACGGATTCAAGGGCAAACCGATCGCCTGGGTCGAAGACCCGGTTGACCTGTTTTTCCTGCAAATTCAGGGCTCCGGCCGCATCGAACTGCCTGACGGTTCACATATGCGCGTAGGTTACGCAGACCAGAACGGTCACCCCTACAAATCCATCGGCAAACTGCTGGTTGAGCGCAACGAGCTCAAGCTGGAGCAGGCCTCAATGCAGGGCATCAAGGACTGGGGCGTGCGCAACCCCGACAAACTGGCCGAACTGCTCGCCAGCAATCCCAGCTTTGTGTTCTTCCGCGAACTGCCCGATGGTCTGTCCGGTCCGCTCGGCGCGCTCGGCATACCCCTCACCGGCGGTCGTTCGATTGCAGTCGATCCGCGCTTCATCCCGCTCGGCGCACCGGTTTTCCTCGCCACCACCCAGCCCAATTCGACCCTGCCGCTGAACAAGCTGGTGATGGCGCAGGACACCGGCGGCGCGATACGCGGCGGCGTGCGGGCAGATATGTTCTGGGGGTTTGGCGATGCGGCCGGAGAGCTCGCCGGCCGGATGAAGCAGCGCGGTCGCATGTGGGTGCTGCTGCCCAAGGCATGGCCCAGCCTCTCGTCAGCCCGGTAAAACCCGAAAAACTAGCGCAGCGAGTCAAGCAACAACATTCAATTCAGAATGCGGGCGAGTGGCCGCAGAGCCTCCCCCCACCCGATCTCCTTGCCAACGCCCGCCACGGTATTGCGCCCCGCCAACACAAGAAACCAGGAAGGACGTTAAAAGTGCGCGAAGGGTAGCGTGGGGGGCTCCTGCGCCTGTTGGCGGGTGAACCTAACGCAGGATGAGGCGCACAAGGGATCTGACAGACGTCACGGATTGACCTGCGGGATGATTCCTGCAATAACGAATTCTGCCCATCTCGTAACGAAACCCCTCATGCCGAACACACCCTCCCTCGCCCCGAGTCGTGTACCGTCGTCCTGGCACGATGGATTACGCGTCAGCACTCATCTTTATCTGGCCGTCGGCATGGCGCTGCTGATTGGCATGCTGGTGGCAAGCTACATGCAGGCCTCGACCGGGCTCGAGGCCTTGAAACAATTCGGGATCTCGAGCCAGCACGCCGACCATCTGGACCGCGTGCACACGCTGTTCATTGAACGCCAATCAGCGACCCGCGGCTACGCGCTTACGCGCGAACCGGCATATCTCGCTTCATATCGCGAGACCGCTACAAAAATCCAGGACAGCCTGAAAATTGTCCGACAGGATCACCAGAACCACCTGCAAACCGAGACGGCCGAACTCATCCTACAGGCCCAGGCGATGGCCGCTCACATGGACGTCGTCGTCGCGCGTATTGAACGCGGGGAGCCGCTGGAAAAAGCCTGGTTTGACCAGGGCGCCCTCGAGATGGAAGCCTACAAACGCCAGCACAACGCGATGAAAGCCGCACTGCTCACGGAAAACCTGGAAAACGTCAGGCAGTCAATGAAGGGCTTCGAGAACGCCCGAATCAGCATGCTGCTGCTGGCCGTCGCCTCGCTTTTGCTCTTGGTAGTGGCCATCTCCCAGAAGCAGCAACAACAGGAGCTGCTAGAAAAGATCCAGCACATGCTGGCGGCGGAAAATGAACGGCTCGAACGCGATGTGCGCCATCGCACCGAAGAATTGACGAGTCTCGCCACCTATTTGACCGAGGTGCGGGAAACGGAGAAACAGAATCTGGCGCGCGAGTTGCACGACGAACTGGGCGCACTGCTGACGGCTGCCAAACTCGACGCCGACTGGATCGAACGCACGTTGCCGCCCGAGTCGAGGACGCTCGTTGCGCAACGCATGGCGCGCCTGCGCCAAAGCCTGATCGGCGGAATCACACTCAAACGCCGGATCACCAGTGGCCTGCGACCGGCGCTGCTGTATGACCTGGGACTGATCGAGGCGCTCAAGGCGCTGATCGAGGAATTCCGGCAGATCGAGGGGATCGAGGTGAAAGCGGATCTGCCCGAGGCCGAACCCGAATTCTCCGAGGCGTGCTTGCTCAGCCTGTTCCGCATTGTTCAGGAGGCCTTTACCAACATCCGCAAATATGCCCAGGCCCGCCATGTCGACGTGTCGTTGCGCGTCACCCCGACAACCATCGAACTGACCATCGAGGATGACGGTGTTGGCTTCGATCTGGACTCGCCCAAGCTCGCGCGTCACGGACTTGCCGGCATCAAGCATCGGGTTTTCACCCACGGGGGACAACTCGATATCCGTACCGCCCCGGGCACCGGCGTCATGCTCCGCGCCATTCTGCCAGCCTGAAACCCGCCAATCGGCGCGACCCAGGAAAAAATCAGCCCACGGCTTTTTTGTTCGCCGCGTCGACCACGTAATCGATCAACTCGTTGATGTGCAGGGATTTATCAAAGAAAGCATCCATCCCAAAGCGTTCGCAACGCTGCCGCATACTGGCATTCGCGTAGTTGGTCAGTACAACCTTGCACGGCTTGCCATACAGGCCCGAATCGGTCTGCAGCGCATCCAGCACCCCGATGCCGCTGCCCTGCTTGAGCTCAATATCGATGATCGCCAGATCGGCCTGATTTTCTGCCAGCTGGCGAAGCGCCGCGGTTTCGCCGTCCGCGCAACCGCAAAACGCTACGCCGTCAAGCTCGCTCAACATGCCCGCAAGCAGTTCCTGCAACAAAGGAGAATCCTCGATCAGAAAGACTTTCAACATGGGAGAAGGGAGCCCACCCCGGTTTGCATTCGCTGCCGGAGAGAGGGGTTATTCGGTGATGAGTCCGTGTCGTAATGCATAGGTGGCTAATTCGGCGTTGCTTGCAATATTGAGTTTTTCAGTCACCCGGGAGCGATACGTGCTGATGGTCTTGACGCTAAGATGCAGCTGCCCGGCGATGTCCGACACGGATTCGCCACGCGCCAGCCGCAGAAACACCTGAAGCTCGCGGTCCGACAAGGTATCGTGCAGCACGCTGCTGCGCTCGCCGCTCATCTCGTCGGCCAGCAATTCAGCGGTGCGCGACGAAACATAACGGCGGCCGGTTGATACCATGCGAATGGCCCGCAGCAGGTCTTCCCGATCGCAATCCTTGCACAGATATCCGTTCGCCCCATTCCTGATCATGGCGAGTGCGTAGCTTTCCTCAGAGAACCCGCTCAGCATCAATACCTTGATGTCGGGATGGCGCTGGCGCACCGTACGCAACACGTCGACACCACTCTTCCCCGGCAGGGAAATATCAAGCAACAGCACGTCGCACTGGGTCATGCGCAGCTTGTCGAGTGCCTCGTCGCCGGTGGCTGCCTCGAAGGCGATGCTGAGCGATGAATCTTCGCTCAGCAGTTCGCGAAAACCGGTCCGTACGATCTGGTGATCGTCGACGATGGCAACCTGAATCATGAGCCGCTCCAGCGTAATGTGTATTGGGCTGTTTCAATGTTAGCACTCACCTGCCCTAACGTCCGCGCAGCAAATTGACGGCAAAACTGACAATCGCCATTACCAGGAACACGACAAAAAGAATTTTGGCGATGCCTGCGGCGCCTGACGCCAGTCCGGAAAAACCGAACACGGCAGCAATAATGGCGATGATGAAAAATACCAGTGCGTAATGCAGCATGAGGTTCTCCTTGACCAGACAAGCGCAGGGTCTGAAAGCGTGGTTATCGTTGCTAGTGTCAGGTGCCAATGGTGTCAGCCTAAACGTCTGCCATTTCAGCGCCATCAGTTGCCGAGGAAGTTTTTGTCAGACTTTCCCTACAACACACCGCCGGTCAGGTGGACTACTTGACTGCTTTGAATGCGATTACGCCAAGCACCAGGAAAAGCAGGAACAGGGCGACGGCGATGTAGAACAGGATTTTGGCCATCGCAGCCGCGCCCGAGGCGATGCCGGTGAACCCAAACACGCCGGCAATCAGCGAGATGATGAAAAAAATCAGAGCCCATTTCAACATGACGTCGTCTCCAGAAATTTGAAACCGAAAAAAGCGCGAAGTCTCTCTTGGGCGAGTAACCATCGGGAAAACCTTCGTGTCGGCCATTTTGGCCTCCCCCTGTGTAACACCAGAAAAAACCGCGTTCACGCACACAATCTCGTCCAATACACAGGGGTTAATGCATGATGACGCCGCCCATGGGAGCTTGCTGTCGGACAGGACCGCAATTGGCCTCGGCGAATCGTTCCACAAGAGGTAAGCATCGTCCGACTCCGCCGTCATCTCCGGTATGTCAGAGGTCGCCTACAAGCAGTCAAAGCATCGGCGGACAGGTGCGTGGGCACTTATCCCCTACTGCCGGCCCAACACGATGTCTAAACTGGGTTCCAGGTTGGCAGTGCAGCTGCTGGCTGCGGTTCAACTTTTATCCTTTCATACAATTTTCCAGGAGAAACCCATGGATACCCTCCCCAACGCAAAACCCCAAACCCCCGGCGAGAACACAGCGAGCGAGCACGCGCGCCGGTCGGTCGAAGAGGCGCGCGCAGGTGCCGAAGCACTCACGACCCAAGGCAGCGAAGCTCTCAGGAACAATGCGGCACGGGCACGCGAGGCCATCACTCACAAGACCGACCAGGCAGCCGAGTATGTGCAGGCGCAACCCTTGAAGTCCTTGCTGATCGCAGCCGCAGCTGGCGCGACCATTGCCTTGCTGGCGGGTGCATTGGGCAAGCATCAGACCCACAACTGATCGAGCTGACGGTACGGGCGCGTCCGATGTAGCCCCTCTGCTCCGCGTACTGCTCACGTCGCCTTTTCCGCGGCTGCGTGGGCAACTGGCCCAGAACACGGCGTTATTTGGCTCGAAAGGATCGGAATGATGAATTCAGACCATGAGGACCGTGAACTCGGTATCGAAGCAGACGCGCCTGCACCAGCCGATGCCGAGAACGAGAACCGGCTGCAATTGAAGCGTGAACTCCTGCGCCAGCGGCTGGCAGAGGAGAAAAAGAACGACGGGATCGGGGATATCGACGGGATCGCCCGCATGGCTGCTCCGCTCGCGCGTCAGTTTGTGCGCCAGCACCCTTATGCAAGCCTGTCCGGCGCAGCGCTGGCCGGCGTTTGGCTGGTCCGCCGCAAGCCCTGGCGAGCGCTCGGTGGCTCCCTGCTGGCCGGCTTGCTGGCACGCCAGGCACTCACCCTAGCGCTGTCTTCGGGCAATCAGTTGCTCAAGGGACTGACCGCCGCTGCCCGATCCAGGCAGGCGTCGAACCGCATGCCTTAGTTGCCAATTGCTCCAGGAGACGACCCATGCAGAATCGAGCGATGCCAGGGCCAGCAGAACAGGCTTTCGAATGCCGTCCCCTGGCGAAGCCAAGAAAGAC
>MGZO01000035.1:15451-37625 GCA_001802655.1 Hydrogenophilales bacterium RIFOXYD1_FULL_62_11 | reverse complement strand
GCGAGCCGCTCGCACTAAGTCGAGCTGCTTCGTGTAGGCATTCGACTGTATGAGCGATCCGCACTGGCAGAGTTGTCCGCACAACGACGAACTTGATGCCGAGATTCGGGGCGCTGCCGACGTGGAGCGGGACAGGAAGCGCGCAATCAAGGATTTTCCTTTTCATCAAGAACCGCAATCAGACCGGAGACTGCAAATGAAAACGCTTATTGTCGGTCGTTACGACCAGCTGGCCGAGGCAGAAAACGCGTCGCGTAAATTGTTGCGCGCAGGATTTCCGGCCCACGAGACGAGCCTTTTTTATCTCAACCCGCAAGGGCAGCATGCCCTTCATCCCGTGGGCGGCGATGAAGACGAGTCGGCCGGGACGCACGAGGCCTCGTCCGGAGCGGTGCGGGGCGCTGTCGGCGGCATTGGTGCAGGCACCCTGGTCGGCGTGGCTACGCTGCCCGTGCTGGGCCCAGCCGGCCCCCTGCTGGGCGCTGCGGTGGGTGCCTACGCCGGCTCTCTGGTCGGCGCGCTGAACAAGATGGACGAACCCGACGCGCAAGCCGGTCCCGTTCGCGCCAGCAACGAGACCGGCGCTAACGTGCAGCCCCGCAAATCGGGCGTCATGCTGGCTGTTGCTGTTGCGACGCCCACAGAACGGGAAAATGCACTCGAGATTCTCGCGCGCGCGCAGCAAGTCGAAGAAGCGGCAGGCGTGGTGCAGAACGGGGAGTGGGTTGACTTCGATCCGCTTGTCCCCTGCAACGTCATCCGCTGAGCGGCGCTTCAGCGCGGCCGCTGGCCATTCGATTGCCCGGCAGGATTGGCAACTCCATGCGTATCCAGCTGCCTTCGGATGTTTCTTACACCCTGCCGCAGCCAAGGCTGACTGTGTTCAGTGATCCCGCCGATCTAATCTCAGGTTTCCAGGCGCTGCACTGATGTAAGGCGCCATTCATTTCGAGCGGATGTCATGAGAACAAACCCATTCAACCCCCGCTGTCTCCACCCTGCGTCGAAAGGCGGGCTGCTCGCGATGGTCTTGATCGCATGGGCGAGCCTGGGGCCGGGTGCTGCGCACGCCGACCGGCTTGCCGGCGCCGCACTCGCCCAACAAGGCGGGCCCGGTATTACCGCGTGCTTAGCGTGCCACGGCGCACGCGGCGAAGGTCAGGCAGCAGCGGGCTTTCCCCGTTTGGCCGGCCAGCCGAAGGCGTATCTGCTCAAACAGCTGCAGGATTTTTCCAACGGCAAGCGCAAGAACCCCCAGATGGAACCGATTGCCCGCGCGCTCAGCGCGCGGCAGAAGCGCGACGCTGCTGACTATTACGCCAGCCTGCCGGGCTGGAAAGCGGACGCGAAGACGGCTGCTTCCTCACCCCAGTTTTTACTCGGTTCGAGGTTGGCCATCAGGGGAAACTGGAACAAAGGGATCCCTGCGTGCTTTGCCTGCCATGGCCCCGACGGGGCAGGCACTCCCCCTCACTTTCCGGCGCTGGCCGGACAGCCAAGCGCCTATACCCGGGCACAGTTGAAGGCGTGGCAGGCGGAAACGCGCAGCAACGACCCACAAGGACTGATGAAGGCTGTCGCCGACAGAATGACGGAGGCTGAAATCGACGCCACCAGCCTCTATCTCGAACACCCATTGCTTTCCGAAAGGAGGGAATGATGCCCAACCGGCTCAGGAACTGGTTTGAAAACCAGAAGCACACCCGAACATTTCATCCTTCGTGGATCCTGCTGGTCGTGGCGGCGACGCTCATCATTGCCGGCATTGTCTGGATACCCGCCGAATGGATTTCAAAGGCGGAATATGAGCATCTCCCTGCCGCAAATGCCGTGCCCGCCCCCGGCAAGAATGCGGCACAAACGGGGGCAGCCCCGACGGCGGTCGAACCGCTCCCCCTTCCCGCCCCGACTGACCCGAAAACGATCCGGGTCGATTTTTCCCCGCCTGACGTCGATGACCTCCCCAGCGGAGCGTTCGGCGAGACGGTCCGCCTGGGGAGGAACATTTTCAACGACACGCAAACCTATGCACGCGCCTACGTCGGCAACGGACTCAACTGCGTAAACTGCCATCTCGATGAAGGCCGCAAAGCCGATTCGGCCCCCTTGTGGGCGGCCTACGGCATGTTCCCGGCTTATCGCGAAAAAAACCGCAGGGTGAACAGCTACGAAGACCGCCTCACGGGCTGCTTTCGTTTCAGCATGAACGGCAAGGCCCCGCCTCCGGGCAGCAAGGAGCTGATCGCCTTGATGAGTTACAGCTACTGGCTATCCAGGGGTGCGCCGGTCGGGGTTGAACTCGCGGGGCGCGGGTATCCGAAACTGGCAGAACCGCAGCGCCCCCCCGATGAAGCACGCGGCAAGAAAGTCTTCGAAGCCAACTGTGCGATTTGTCACGGCGCCGACGGGCAGGGGACGCAGGTCAGCGGGCGTTATGCCTTTCCACCCCTGTGGGGCAAGGATTCGTACAACGCCGGAGCGGGCATGACCCAGATTCACAATGCTGCTGCGTTCATTCGGGCGAACATGCCGCTCGGTCAGGGCAACAAGCTGACCGAGCAGGAAGCATGGGATGTGGCCAAATATATGAACAGCCACTCCCGGCCGGCAGATCCCAGAGTCACACAATCCTGACCCTGCCTGGCGGGGAAAACGCATTGCCGTCGCCGGTGGGCCGTTGGAAGATCAATACGATAGGCATCGTCTGACAACAGGTCGAGACAAACGCTCTTGAAGCCGGCAGGGCGTCCGCAGTCAAATACTAACGACAACCCGCATGCTTCAAACGCAAGGTTGTTAACCCCAAAGCCTTTGTAAACCCAACCCGATAAGCGAAAGGAAACACCATGGCAACAGCAAAACAGAAAGACGCTTGCGACCTGCTCGACGCCGACCACAAGGCCGTCAAGAAAATGTTTACCGAATTCGAGGAGTTGACCGAGTCCAAGGGCAATACCCGCGAAAAGAAGCGGATGTTGGCCGATAAAATCTGCCGGGAGCTGACGGTACATGCGCAGATTGAGGAAGAAATCTTCTACCCAGGGATACGCAAGGCCATCAAGGACGAACTCATGATGAGCGAGGCCGAAGTCGAGCACATGAGCGCCAAGGACCTGATTGCGCAGATTCAGGAAATGGAAGCCGGCGATGTGCTTTTCGACGCCAAGGTGACGGTGCTGGGCGAATACATCGACCACCACGTCAAGGAAGAGCGCAACGAGATGTTTCCGAAGGCACGTGCAACCAAGGTGGACTTGGTGAAGATGCGGGATGCGCTACAGGCCCGCAAAGACGAACTGATGGCTGAGCTCGAAGAGATGGCCGCCTGAGCATCCGAGCCATGCAAGTCATGTGGGCACATGGAACCGGTGAGGCTGAGCCTCTTCCGGTTCCATGTGCCCGCGCGTTGGTGCGGCCGAAGACGACAGTTCGGCCTTTCAAGTATTAGAAGTTCAGACCTGCTTTCCCTTGGCGTTCCTTGGAATCATGCTGATGCGGCCGTCCCCCTCCAGATAGCATTCCTTCACCTCCCCCACACTGCGGATCCCCTTCTCGCGCAACTGCCCCATCAACTCCTCTTCCTGGATCATTTCCCGCTTCATGTTCTGTCGCTGCAGGCGGCCGTTTTTGATCAACAGCAGGGGAGCCGGGCGAAGCAGCCGCTGCAGGACCGGCACCCTGAAGCTGAGCCAGTCGAGAAAATAATCCCACAGGGCTATCGTCGCGACCAGGACCACGCCTTCGGTGATGGACCGGTATTCACTGGCCATTGCGTTCTGTGCAGCATCGGCAATCAGCACCACGACCAGCAGATCGGAAATGCCAAGATTCCCGGCCTCGCGCCGCAAAATGCGCAGCAGGGTGAACAGAAACAGGTAGACCAGCGACCCTCGCAACACGACCTCGCCGAGGTGCATCGAGGGAACGAAAAGCGCATGCCAGTCGATCGCGCCCTCCATGTCAGTAGGCCAGGCTCCGAACTTAAAGGCTGCGTACCACGCGATCGCTGCGCGTACGCAGTTCTCGCATAGCGAGGTCAAGCTGAAGCTGCGTCACCGGATGGATGACCACTGCCCAGCGTCCCCTGCGGATGGCACGGCGCACAGCCGTAATCACCCGGACGTGATCGGGACGCGCAGTCAACAAGCCGCCCAGCAGCAGCCCGATCAGGCCGCCAAAGAAAACCATCGCCACCAGACTCATGCCGGGCGAGCTCTCGACGGCAGCGCTGGCCGCAAGAAGGAAGCCCAGATAAACCAGCACGCCAGCGATGACGCCGGCCGTGCCGGCAACCACGTGCGCCCGCACCAGGGTGCGCCATATGCCCGCCTGTTCCGGTTCGAGCTTGCGGGAAAACGCAGGGCTGTTGACGGCCCCCCCATCGGGCGGCCCCACCACATAGACTTGGGGATCGTCCAGACCTGCCATCACTTTCACCTGCTGCGCCACGTCCTCTGCCACACTCTTGGTGGCAAAAAGCGCAGCCACCTTGGTCAATGAACGCTCACCGAATATCAGGTGCTTGATTTTCATGTTGACTCCTTTCCTGGCAGCGGGGCCGTGGGGGAGACATTCAACACGGAAGGCTGCGCTTACCGGCCGCGCGATCGAACGTGAGTTTCAGTGGGCTGATGCTTTGCTCAACACCCCGAGACTTAGTTCGATCAGGCGAACGTCTTCGACAGCTCGCCGGGGCGGCATGGCAAAGGCCTGCCGCCCGCTTCATGCCGAACCCGTCGACTTAATGAAACCAGTCGTCATTGGCCGTTTTCTGCCACTCGTTGATCTGCCTTTCAGCATCATCCTTGGACAAACCATAGCGTTCCTGGATTTTTCCGGTGAGCTGCTCACGGCGCCCATTGATCACATCAAAATCGTCGTCCGTAAGCTTGCCCCACTGTTCCTTGACCTTGCCTTGGGCCTGTTTCCAGTTACCTTCGATGATGTCCCAGTTCATGTTTCTCTCCTTTTCAAACCATTGGCACTACGGAAAAATGCGCAGCGGCCGTGCACACCGGTGCGCCCTGAATTTACGGGCGGACGACAATGTCGTTCTTGACCGACTTCACATTCGAAACCTTGCGTGCGATCGATTCGGCCATGCTGCGCTCGCTTTCGCTCTTGGCAAATCCGGACAGCTGGACGGTGCCATGAAACGTTTCAACGTTGATTGCCATGGCACTGACCTCCGGGCTTTCAGCGAAACGGGCCTTTACCTGCGTCGTGATGGCGGTATCGTCGACAGCCTGGCCGACAGTGGATTGCTCGCGCATCACGGTGCAGCCGCCCATTGCCAACAGGCTTGCCGTCAGAAGACTTACGCCTAAAAAATGAGTCGTATTCATTTGGATTCCTTTTCTGATTGAACCTCGGAGGGAACTGCTTCTAACCAGTGGCTTTCGACAGACACCAGCTGGAAACCCACCGCCTTATGGCTGCTCAATTCGAGCCCCGGCTACCGCGGCAGGGAAAACGCCATACTTGTGTAGACGGGTCTCTGATAAGTCACGCCGCAGCCATGAATTCACTATAAGGAATGCGGGTCGGCGCTTGTATAAGCGAGCAGCGCTTCTGCATGTAGGATTAGATGAAGCCCGGTGTGAGCAGAGAGGTGAAAGGGAATGCGGACGCGCGCATCGAGTCAGGGATTGCATACCATGCAGTGCGCACTTCAGGGCCGCGCGTTCGTTTCGACGATCAATTGCCTGCATTCGCTGTCCGCCCCGGTGCGGGTTTCAATCAGCGGAAGCAGTCCCAATGCTGGACTTACGGCACCCAGCGCCACCGCAGCCAGACCGCGCGCCGCCAGATTGCCCTTGTCCAGTTCCACTTCCGGTCTGGACAATCGACCCTCGAGATGGATAGGTGTGCGGAGCGCTAACAGACTCAGTTTCTTCGACTTGGGCACGATATGGAGATCGAGCTTTTCCTGCTGGAGATCGATGCGGCCGCTGCCATCGATGCGGACGATGTCGGTGTCGAGCATCAGTGTATTCGCCTGCATGATTCCTTCCTTCACGCCGAAATCCGCGATACCGCAGCGAATGCGGATGACCTCGTCGCCGGTGAGTTTGAGCTGCAGCATTTCAAGCAGATGCAGGCTGACTGTTTCCATCATCAACCTGCTGATTATTCCGCCATCCGCCACCAGGGCCAGCTTCCCGTCTGCGCTACCCAGCATGGCAGCCACGGTGTCGCCCTCGCCCGCCAATTCGATGTCGCCGTTGAACTCGCCAATGCTTGTCTTGTTGAGGTCGACGGTCGGGAACAGCCGGGCGATTTTCATGCTGCGCGCCTTCAGGTCGACCGCCGCCCGGATCGGAGTCTGACGCCCATCCAGCTTCACCGCTCCAGCCAGCGTGCCGCCGGCAACGTCAAACTTCAGCGGGTTCAGCCGCAACACTGCATCGTGCAGGCGCAGACGTGTGGACAGATGGTCAATGGGCAGTGCATCCGGGCGTGCGATCGACTGGGCATTCAGCGTGACATCGGCGTCCATCCTTGACCAGCGCTGGGTACGAAACGCAACGTCCGGCAGGACGCGATCGCGTGTCGATGCAGTCTGTGTTGCCGTTTGCTGCGTGTCCCGGGTGCCGACGAGCGGACCGAGATCGGAAAAATCCAGTCGGCTTGAATTGAGGGTCGCCACGAGCAATGGTCGTTTTGCGCCGGTATCGACCTGCAGCGTACCGGCAATGTCGCTTCTGCCAATCCAGCCCTGGAATTTTTCATAACGCCACAACGTGCCGGTGCGTGCCAGGCGCCCTCGGGTTGCATAGGGGGGCGTATCGGGGAAGACGATCCCCAGCACCGGATAGAGTTGCGCGAGGCTGCTCCCGCGCAGGGCAATCTGCAGATCGACCGCAGACAGCTTGAGCAGATCGGTAACACGACCCTCCGCACGCACCGCAGTGGGCCCGATTCGGCCGGCGAGGCGCAGTTGGTAGGGCGTCCCGACGTCGCGTAGCGCCAGCATGCTATCGCCCGTACCCGTTACAGCCAGCGGCTGCCCCTTGTACTGCCCCCCAACCTTGAACTTCAAAGGCAGGGGCGTTTGGCTCGTCGGTCTGCCCGACGTCGAAACCCTGGCGATCAGCCGGGTCCGCGAGGCTGGATCCCGATATTCAATCCGGCCATCGCTGACCGTAAGGCGGCGGATGACGACACGCGCCTTGTCATTGCGCTGATTCCGGTCCAGCAGCCAGTTTTTCCTGCCGTCCCGGCTTTTTTCCAGATATATCCCGCCACGGTCGAGGTGAACCTCGTCCAATATCAGACTGCGGTGGAAAAGGGGCGGGGCCACCACGCCGAACGTCACATCCTCCACCTCGATCATGTTTTTTTCCCGCGCCCAGGGCGGGTTCGAAAACGTGACGTTTGACGCATGAACGCGCAGGATCGGCCACCCGAGCTTGACGATCAGGTCTCCGCCAATGTTCAGCTCACGACCGGTCTTGTCGCCGACGGTTCGAGCGAGGGGACCCCGCATTGCATTCCAGTTCGGCAGACTGGTGAGGATGACACCGACGACAGCAACGAGCAGAAGCAAGATTGCGAGCCATTTCAACGGACGAAACAACATGGGAAGGGCGCGCATGATTCAGCAGGACAACAGCAAGCATCACGCGCGGGCCGGGTCAGAATGACGTCCCGAATCCCTTGTCCGTATCCAGCAGCAGGGAAGGCAGTCCGGCGAGTTCGTGAATAGGGACCAGCACACCACGGGTATCTGGAACAGCGTCGAACAGCATGTACAGGTATTTGCTGCCGCCCTTGTATTCGTAGGCTTCTTCCAGGAAGCGCATGTGCTCGTGCGCGGCCAGGCAGTCGCGCGTCTTGCAGTCCTGCTTGTAATGTTCGATCAATGAATGGATCACATTCATGTGTTCCTCGTTGACTTCGAAGTTCATGGCCTCAGCATTTCTGCGCACGGTTTCTTCGACCTCGCCCTTGGTCAGGTATTGCACTGCGTCGTAAATCGGGATCTCCCCGTCATGGATGATGCTTTCTGCGTTGTTCATGCTCAGTTCCTTATAGGAAATAGGTTCAGGTTGTTGAGGGAGTCGCTTTCTCAAGCGAGGTTGCTTGCCGCAAAATTCCAGTTGAGCAGCTTGTCGATCACGCTGACGACATGGTCATTGCGGCGGTTGTGGTAATCGAGGTAATAGGCGTGTTCCCACACATCGATGGCCAGCAGGGGTGTCATGTCGCGTGTCAGCGGGTTATCTGCCCCCTGGGTTTTCATCACGCTGATCTTCTTGCCGTCCAGCACCAGCCAGGCCCATCCCGAGCCGAACTGGGTCATGGCAGCCTCGCTCAATGCCTGTTTGCATGCCTCCACGCTGCCGAAAGATGCTTCGATCATCCGCTTCAGCGCGGGCGGCGGCTCTCCTCCGCCTGCGGGGGCCAGGCTGTCCCAGTAAAACGCATGGTTCCAGGTTTGTGCCGCGTTGTTGAATAGCGCGGTCTGTTCCGCTTTGCCGGCCGTAGCCCGAATCAGGGCCTTGAGCGGCATGGCCTGGAATTCCGTATCGTCGATCGCCCTGTTGAGCGCGTCGATATAGGTTTGATGATGCTTGCCGTAATGGAAGCGGAGCGTCGTTTCGGAAATGTAGGGGCTCAGGGCATCCTGTGGATAAGGAAGCGCCGGAAGATCATACGGAAACGCCATATTCTCCAACATGGCCGTGCTCACACCCGCGTGATCCGATGAGATCGCCGAACGACACCCATCCTCTTCGTGCAGCGGATGGGATTGCCGCTGAGTATTTAAAAAATTCATGCCTGCTCCGTTTGAAAAAATGAATGGTGATGACCGGCTGCCAGTAAGCTGCCGACCGTTTACGCTTCCATGGTCGCGGCACGCGGCCAAAAGCGGCCCTTTTTGGCCGCATCCAGGTAGGCGATCGTGCCTTCTCGGGTATCCACCTCGACGACGCCGCCATCGATGTTGATCACGGCAATCTCCAGCAAGGGGGTCGACGCCGAGGTCCAGCCGATGACCTTCAGATGGGCGTAGGCATCGCGAATGAAGTTCAACACCGCAGCCTGTTTTTTCAGGGTCCCGATCGATGCTTCGGAAACGGCGATAACGACCGAATCGAATAACACCGACGGCGCAGCGGCGATCGCATGATCGGGCGTGATCGCAACACCGCTGTTCGATTTGACTGCGCCGATATGCGGCCCGATCAGCTCGACTGCTGCACCCTCGGCTTCCGCAGATGCCTGCAATTGATCCAGGATGGCCAGTTCGAAGCCCTCGCTGACCAGCACGCCGATCTTGCGTCCTTCCAGCGTGGGCCGGGCTTTTGCCAGCAGGCTGAGCGCGGGCGAAGGCGCCATGTCGATCGGCTCCACGGCCGGCGGGATGGTGTAGGCCTGACCCGGCATCCCCAGCGCCTGCTCCACCCGGTCGCACAACGCTGCGTCCACGTTCTTGACGTGGCCCAGCACCCGGCAGCGCACTTCTGGCGTTTGCACCTTGCCGAGTTCGAAGGCGAAGGCGTTGACGATGTGGTCCTGTTCCGGCGCGGTCATCGAACGGTAAAACAGGCGGGCCTGGCTGTAGTGATCCATGAAGGTTTCCGAGCGCACCCGCAGCTTGTCGCCACTTTGCGTGGCGGGATGCGTGGTGAAGCCGGCGTCGGGGTTCTCGCGCGGCGAGGCGGGGTCGAGCGAGTTTGGCTCGTAGTTCACACGGCCTTTCGGCACCTCCATCTGCATCAGGGCGTCGCGCTGGAAGTTGTGCATCGGGCAGCGCGGCCGGTTGATCGGCAACTGGTGGAAGTTGGGCCCGCCCAGACGCGACAGCTGCGTGTCGATGTAGGAAAACAGTCGCCCCTGCAGCAGGGGATCGTCGCTGAAATCGATGCCGGGCACGACGTGTCCGGGGTGGAAGGCGACCTGCTCGGTTTCGGCAAAGAAATTGTCGGGATTGCGATTCAGCACCATTTTGCCGATCGGCTGCAGCGGCACCATTTCTTCCGGAATCAGCTTGGTCGCATCAAGCACGTCGAACGGAAACGAGTCGGCCGTGGCCTGATCGAATGCCTGCACGGACAATTCCCATTCGGGAAAGTTGCCGCGTTCGATCGCCTCGAACAGATCGCGCCGATGGAAGTCGGGGTCGGCGCCGCAAATCTTGACCGCCTCGTCCCACAACACCGACGCACTGCCGATCCGCGGGCGCCAATGGAATTTCACGAAGGTCGACGCCCCTTCCGCATTGACAAAGCGGAAGGTGTGGACGCCGAAGCCTTCCATCATGCGCAGCGAGCGCGGAATCGCACGGTCGGACATGGCCCACAAAATCATGTGCCAGCTCTCGGGCATCAACGAAACGAAATCCCAGAAGGTATCGTGTGCGGTCGCCGCCTGCGGGTAACCGCGATCAGGTTCCATTTTTACGGCATGGACGAGATCCGGGAACTTGATTGCATCCTGGATGAAGAAAACCGGAATGTTGTTGCCGACCAGGTCGAACGTGCCTTCCTGGGTATAGAACTTGACGGCAAAGCCGCGCACGTCGCGTGGCAGGTCGACCGAGCCGGCGCCACCGGCCACGGTGGAAAAGCGGGCAAACACCGGCGTCTGGATCCCCGGGTCGCAGAGGAATGCCGCACGGGTGAGGTCGCTCAGGTCACCATACGCTTCGAAATAGCCATGCGCACCCGAACCGCGCGCATGCACGATGCGCTCGGGGATGCGCTCATGGTCGAAGTGCGTGATCTTTTCACGCAGGACGAAATCCTCGAGCAAGGTCGGCCCGCGCTCACCGCTTCTGAGCGAATTCTGGTTATCCGAGATTCCCACGCCCTGATTGGTCGTGAGCGTGCTGTCCCGCTCACCTGTCGTCTGATGCAGTTCGCCCGCATTGCCTGCGTGAAAAGCATTTTCGGTGGGGCGCGCTGATTTTTTCCTCTGCTTGGCCATGGCCATTTCTCCTTCATGCCGAGCCATCGTGGGGCGATGGCAAGTATTCGATGTGCCGAAAAAAGGCTTTCCTGTCGCATGGCCCGACAGGAAAGCCTGGTCGCGGCGGGTTGGCCGAGACGCCGCGATTACTGGCGATATTTCATTTTCGCGTCACTGATACACGTGTCCTTGGCATTGCCGGAAAGCTGGTCGCATTTCTCCTTCTCGGCCTTGTAGTACGCCTTCATCTGGTCTTCGGTGGCCTCGGCCTGATCCTTGCCCGATTTCTTCTCCACCTTGGCCTGCGACTTGGCCTTGACGTATTCCGCCTTCGCGTCCTTCATGCAAACGTCTTGTGCATTCCCAGACAGGCTCTTGCAGTTTTCCTTGGCAATTTCGTAGTTGTGGTTGGCGGCATCCCTCACCCCGTCATATCGGGCTTCGGCGCGATCCTCCATGGCGTCTTTCACATCAGCCGCATAGGCTGGGCTTATGGCTGCAAGGCTCAGTGCAAAAAACACGGCTGTACGAAGTTTCATTTGTCGCTCCTTAGGATGAGATAGAAAAAAAACTGACTGAGGCACCGAGGCATTCGGCATGGAGGCAATGTAGCGCCGCGGCCTCAGGGCCGATATCCGACGCCACTGAGAAAGATGTAGGTTTTGGCGAGATAACCTGTAGGTAAACGCTGACGAGTCAGGCCGGATGCCCAGGATCGGATTTCTGGCCCGTCCATCGCGGTTCTGGGCCCCCTCTATGGATTTCATGGAAGGCCGCGCACGGCCGCTTCACGCGCTGTCCTACAAGACCGTGCGCACTTCGCCTATAGGTCCGTGCCCATGCTGCAGATAAATTTGTATCTGCAGCGCTGCCAGCATCCACCGGCGGGAAGCCGCTTCCGGCGACCCGCAACCGCTCGGCACGTCTCGCACGCAAAGCTGCATTCCTGAAACCCGTATCGTCATTCGCAAGGAGAACACCATGAAGACCGTATCCCGCAGCGGCATTGCCGCAATCACTCTTGTTTCCAGCTTCGCCCTGCTTGCCGCCGGCTGCGACCGTACGCCGAAAGAAGAAGGCAGGACTGCCGGCGAAACCATCGATCAGACCACGGCGGATGCCCGCAACCAGGCTAATGAGATGGGCGGCACGCTTGAAAACAACGCAGAGCAGGCAGGGCAGGCCATCGATGACGCCACCATCACCGCCTCGGTCAAAGGCAAGTACCTGGTGGACGACACGCTCAAAGGCCTGCAGATCTCGGTCGACACCAATCAGGGCGTAGTGATGCTGACCGGTTCGGTACAGAACGAAGCCGCGAAGGAACTCGCCACGCAGATTGCCCAAGGCGTAGAGGGGGTTGTACGCGTTGACAACCAGCTTACGATCCCCTAAATCCGGCGGCATGATCCGGCCCAGTCAGACCGGGATCCCTGTAATACCCTGGGGTTTGGGCCCCTGCAGCGCCCCCGGCTAGCGCCAGGTTTTTCCAGAGGGCGGCGTGGCATGCACCAGTTTTGGCTTGCTGACAGCAGGACGGCTGAGTTGTTGCCTGCTCGTTGGCCGCACACGTTTGCTCATGCGAGGCAAGGCGATCACCTGCCCCGTCTTTGCCGACTGGTAGAGCGCATTGATGATGCGCACGTCGACCCGCCCCTCCTTCCCGGAGGGCTCCGGATCCCGGTCGTGCAGGATGCAGTCGGAGAAATAGAGCAGCTGTGGCGCGAACTGGTCACGCTGCGGAAATACGCGTTCACGCGATTTCCCGTCGATCGTCACACTGTGTTTCAAAGCCTCGGCGTAAGCGTAGGCCGGCGCGACGCGCAGCGAGCCTTTGGTGCCGATGATGTCGTATGCGGAAGCTTTGGCCGCACCGAAACTACAGGTAAAGGTCGCGAGTCGATCGTCCGGGAAGCGCAGGATGACGCTGGCCATTTCCTCGACCGCACTGAAACGGCGCTCCCCGTTTCGGGCGGTCACGGCGAACACCTCAGTCGGCTCATCCCGGAAAAGATAACGCGCGGCATTGATGCAATAGACGCCGATGTCGTACAGGACACCGCCCCCCGTTTCCTGACGCAGGCGGATATTGTCTGCGTCGCGCACCTGCATGGTGAAAGTCGAATTGAAGATGCGTGGCTCGCCGAGCTTGCCGGATTTCACGATTTCCACGGCAGTCAGATTGGCTTTCTCGAAATGCAGTCGGTAGGCGATCATCAATTTCACCCCCTGCTTTTTGCATGCTCGAACCATTTGCTCGCATTCCGCTTCGGTTACCGCCATCGGCTTTTCGCACAGGACATGGACGCCGGCATGCGCGGCACGCTGTGTATAGGCGAGGTGCAGGTGGTTGGGCAATGCAATGTACACCGCATCGACTTCGCCGCTGGTCATCAATGCATCGTACTCGTCGTAGCCAGCGATGCGTTCGACCCCGTAGTCCCTGGAAAGCTTTTTCAGCTTGAGCGGATCGTCCGAAATCAGGGCGACGAGCTCGGAATTCTTGTTGGCATGGGCAAAAGCCGGCAGAACCGCGACCTGGGCGATATAGCCCTGGCCGATGACGGCATAGCGAACTTTCCGTTTGCGCCCGGTCCGGCGTGCGGAAGATGCCGTCTTGTCCTTGCGCTGCGTGGCGGGGGTCTCAACGTCCATGGTTCATCTTCCTCGGTCACACAGGTGGCCAGTCCTTCAGGCTGACGATGCCGCCTTCTTCTGGTTCGCCGCATTCCTCGCGCGCGTCGCCGCAGCCTTTTTGGCTGAAGCACTGCGTTCCGCTGCCGTGCGCGAGGCCGCGGCCGCGCCACCGGCCCTGCCGCCATTTTTGGCAGGCGCCGTATTCACTGCCTTGCCCCGGCCCGAACCGCTTTTCTTGCCGCCACCCGTCATTTTGTTGACAGTGGCCCAGGCGCGCGCCTCGGCTTCTTCCTCAGGCACGCCTCGATCGATATAGCCTTCCTCGATATGTTGCGCTTGGCGTTTTTGTTTGTCGGTATAGGCCGACTTGTCTCCCCTTGGCATGGCGGACTCCTTCCTAAAGTTGATCAAAGCGCGTTCAGCGAGGCACTCTGGCCGGCTGTCCGTTTTCCATTGCGGTGGAGTTTTGATTGCCGGTTCCTCTGCCCAGATCAGTGACACCGGGGATCGGCCGGGTTGGGCGCGGAAATTTTCCGTGCAGCAGGTCCACGCCACTTTGCGGCCTGGCCAGCGGGACCAGATCTGCCCGCTTGCTGCGAGTCTGACCGCTGTCGATGCTGATTGCCCGATCGCGTCCCTCAATCAAGCCCGGCGCGGCCTCGCCGTCCCGGTTGAAAGACCAGGCCAGCTCGGGGTCACCGTACGGAAGAGGGTCGCCATTCATGTTGGGCACGCCCGTTTTCCACACTTGCCAGGTCTTGCCGTAACTGTTGATCTTGCCTTTCATCAGGGCTTTCTCGGCCACGTCCGGCAGGCCGGGCGCAACCAGCTGGCCGGACAGGATCTCGTAGTTGTGCGGATGCCAGTATTGCCTTTCGCCTGCAGGGAGCTGATTGAACAGCTTTTCCGAAATGATGTACTCGATGCCGTTGAGGTTGGCATCGCGCGTGTTGCCGTCGAATAGCACGCACTGCGCGAAATCCTCGTTCACCTGACTGCAGAAATGGTGGGCGACCATCTGATGCGACGGATCATTCTTCATCGCATGCAAGCCGTTCAGGTAGATATTGATCGGTTCGAGCGGATTGTCGGTTTGCAAAATGGCCGCCCCTGCCTTGAGCACAGAGGTCTTGGGCGATGCCTTGGCACCCGGCGGATGAGTCAACGGCGCCACATTGGCGGCCAGCAGTTGAAGCGGCAGGGCCATCGCGGCCAACGTTAACGCTACGGTGCGCATGAAATCCTCCTGTTGTCTGAACGACTGCCGCCACATCCAGTTTCTCCGCTGCGTTCCGCTTGGTTCGGGAACCCTTCATGCTGTGCAGCGGGCATCGGGAATGCTTGATCAGGCCACTTATATTGACCAAGCGCCCGTACACTCCTGACGCGCCCAGGTGGACGCGCTCATCCAACAGAGAGTGGCGGCTTTAGCGCACGGGTTTGGCGGTGGGCGGGCACTCGCCGGAGCCGTCCGCCCGAGCAGGCTCACCCTCGACAAACAGACCGCAGCCGCTGCCGCCGGAAACGCGCAACAGATAAGGCTGCAGGCTTTGCTCGATGCACAGTCCATGAGTGGTACTGGCCAGGGCTGCGTCCGGCTCGACCTGCCACCACTTGCACTGGATGCAGAGGCCCCAGTTGGTTGTATTGGCCATGCAATTCTCCTTGTAGGACGAACTTAATGAACAGGTGCAGAGCACCGCTTATCGGATGTATTTCATCCGCGCCTCATCGATGCAAGTTTCCCGGGCCTTGCCCTTATATGTCGTTCGACACCGTTCCCTGGCCTCCCTGTCATAAGCGGCGTAGCGCATCCTTTTGTAGCGCACCCTGTTCGTATCGGTAGACGGCAAAGGGCTCTTCTCTACGAGCCCGACATCGGCACGACGCCCGTTGAAGACCGACTGGGCAACCCGGACTTCAGCCACCTTCAACGAGGGGCTGCGAGGCTCACCCCCTGATTCGTCCCGCTCCGCCTGCCGCTCGCTGTGGCCGTCCAACCCCTCGTAAACGGTCACACGCGGTCTAGCTACCTGGACGGTCAACAGGGCGATGCCGAGAAGAGCGACAACAGCCATGCCTATGAACGTCGATTGCATGGTCGACTCCGGGAAATGAAGCTAAAAAAACCTGTCTCCAAAGGTGGGACTGGCCAAACTCACTCCCAATAGGGGCGGACACCGTAATGGGAATGCACACTCGCACCCCAGTCGCGGTCGGCAAAATTCGGCCAGTGGTCCTTGTCGAAACCGGGCGCGCTGTCGAGGCTTTCCTTGTCCTGGTCGAAGATAAAGTGGTGGTTCGCCGTATCCAGTTCCATGGCCGAAAGCGGAACGGCGAACAGCTTGCTGCCCAGACCGAGGAAGCCGCCGAATTCCAGTACCGCATACGCGACGCGGCCGGTATCGACGTCGATCATCAAATCCTTGATATCGCCCAGATCCTCTCCCTGGCGGTTGACGACTTTGTCACCGGAGATCGAGCTGGAGGAAAGGATCGGATTGCTGGAAACAGTGGTCATGACATTCTCCTGATTGAAATTACTGATTAAGCAAGCAAAGTGACAGTGATGGCCTTAACGGCCGGGTACTTTTTTCGGGAGGGGATTGTGCCCCTCTGGATGTTTGCCGGGTGCCTGTTTGTCGGGCTGGCGACGCTCGGGCGAACCCTCGCCCTTTCCGGCGGAGACCTGGCTCTTGGCGTGCGACCGTCCTGCGGCCTCGGCTTGACGCATCTCGTCCTGCTCCCGCTCATTGCGTGGAGCGGCTTTCCTGGCCGCCTGCTCGACCTTGCCGGATTGGGCAAAAGCCTGGGCATGCTCGTTGTATTTTTTGGCTGAGACGTAATCGCCCTCGCCTTGCACACTGGATTTGGAGGTACTGGATTTCATCTGGCTCTCTCCTGTCTGTCTACGATGCACGCGAGACGGATGCCTTGCGTGGCAGGCACGGCTGCCGCCCTGTCGGGCGGGTGGCCACCAGTCGAAGACCGGGCCTGTGAGAAGCATTCTGGGGGAGCGGCGGGGACGCTACAGTCGGAGGCGGTTGCAGTTCGGCGTAGGAATAATCCGAAAAGCAATGAGCAGAGACTTACTCGCGCGGGGACCCGGGGTTCAGGTCGAACGCCGGCAGCATGCCGGCAAGCAAGTCGAGGGGAATTCGCCAGCCTTAGCTGGGCTGAGCATCCAGCCAGGCCAAAAAATCCACCCGTGTCATGGGTTTTCCAAACAAATAGCCTTGCAGGTAATCGACACCGAGTTCGCGCAGTTTCGCAGCAGTTTCCATGTCTTCCACCCCCTCTGCCACCGTCTTCAGACCGAACAATTGAGCCAGGTTGATGATGGCCTGAACCATGCTCAGGCCGGAAGGCTCGTTCAAGCGCCGCACAAAGGAAATGTCGATTTTTAGCTCATCGGCACACATTTCATGCAATTGCGACAGCGACGAATAGCCGGTTCCGAAGTCGTCGATGGCGATACCAAACCCTGCCCGCCTCAGTTCCGACACCCGCTCTGCGCCATTCTGCACATCGCTTAACGCGACGCTCTCGGTCACTTCCAGAATCAGCATCGAGTGCGCAAGGCCCCGCGCAGCGAATTCCTTGATCAACCGCTGTGTAAACGAAGGGGCGAATAGCTGGCGCTTGGAGATATTGACCGCGAGCGTCAAGGTTTCCCCCTTGGTCTGCCACGCCTGAGCCGCATCCAGGCTGGCGCTCAGGATTTGCAGGCCCAGCTCGCCGATCAGGCCCAGGTTTTCTGCCATGGGAATGAACGTGCTGGGACTGATCCAGCCATATTCGCCATCCTGCCAGCGCGCCAGAACCTCGACGGCGTGGCAGCGGCCACTGCGTGCCTCCACGATGGGCTGAAACCAGGTCTCGATCCGGCCCTGATTAATGGCCTGGGTGAGGTGACTCTGGATGTAGAGCTCCTTTTTCCCCGGGGCGCTCCGCTCCATGTCCTGGAAGAAACAAACCTGATTGCGTCCCTGTGACTTGGCAAAGAACATGGCCCGATCCGCCTGGGAAAAGAGCATCTCGATTTCCTCCCCGTCGTTCGGAAAGACCACCGCTCCCATGCTGAACGTCACGCGGATTTCATTGCCATCCAGTATCAGCGGCGGCTGCAATGACTCAATGATTTTGTCCGTCACGCTGCGAATCACCCGTATCGACTGCATGTCCGGCAGCAACAATACAAACTCATCCCCACCCCAGCGGGCCAGCGTGTCGCCCCCGCGCAAGCCCGCACGCAGCCGGTCGGCAAACGCCACCAGCAAACGGTCTCCCGCCTTGTGGCCAAGGGTGTCGTTGATGACCTTGAAGTTGTCCAGATCGATAAAGCAAACCCCCACCAGATGCTGGTTGCGTTGCGCAATGCTTAGCGCATTCTTGATGCGGTCTTCCAGCAGGATGCGGTTGGGTAATTCGGTGAGCGCGTCATGCAGCGCCATATGGGTGATCTGCCGTTCGTTCAGATAGGTCTGGGTGATGTCGCGCAACACGCCGCGAACTCCGGTCACCTGGCCATTTTTGTGCGTATTGGGGAGAAACTGACATTCCACCCAGGTTTCATGCTTGAGCACCCATTGCGGGCGCAAGCGAAAGCGCAGGGTCACCTGCTGCTTCTCGCCCGCAAGCAGCGTTTTCAGTTGCGCCTTGAACAGGTCGACATCTTCAGTATGAATCTCGTCGCAGATCGACAGGCCCACCCCATCCTTGCGATGAACGATCTTGTTCCACCCCGGGCTGGCTCGCAGAATGATGCCCTCCGGGTTCAGCTCGATGACGGCCTCTTCCAGCAATGACAGGGTTTCCAGATAGTATTGTTGTTCCTGGGCCCGGCTTTGGATCGCTTCCATCATCTGTTCAAAGGCGATCGCCGTTTCACCGATTTCATCGGCACGCTGGCGCGCCGGCTTCAACTCGGCGACCAGAGTTTCGTGGTCTTCTCCCTCGGCATACAAGCGTGCGCCTTTGCCCAGGGTCTCGATACGCGAGGCCGTCCGTGCCAACCAGCGCCCTACGCTCAGCCAGATCAGCAGGGTCAGCAGCGCGATGGCGCCGAAAGTCCGCAGAATGAAGCTTGAGTAGGGCAGCTGATCGACGACCTCGCGGTAAATTTCCAGAACCACGCCCTTTCCACTCTCCTTTTCGGCCAGGACGGAAGGCCAGGCCAACTCGATATGTAACGTGCTTTTTTGGTTGGGCGGAGGAATGTCGTGGGACTGGGCGACGAGTTGACCGTGATAGCTGAGCTGCAGGATGGCATCGGGAATGAGCATTTCCCGCAAGGTGGAGTTGGACAGGGACTTGAACAAAACGAGGCGCCCCTGGCCCCGTTTTCCCAGCCAGACCGGCACTTGAAAGACCCGATAGAGCTGGTGGAACTGCGGCACATAAATCCAGGTTGCCTGTTCGCCAAACAAGTCCTTCAATGACGACGATTCGGATCCGTGATGAAAAATCACCTGGTTGTCCGCATCCAGAATGAGCAGGTTCGAAAACTCGCTCAAGCTCCATTGCGCATTCAGGTAGGCGGTCATTTTGGGTAACGCCAAAACATCGGGCTGTTCGAGAATGCGCAGGTATTCAATCCGTGACTGAGCCTGCATTGCGGCAGCGGACCATGCCGCCTCCAGCCGGGGCAGCACCGATTTGTAGTGTTCCCGCAGCTGGTTTTGCTGGAGCTGGCGGTCACGCTCACGAATATTGGACAGGGTCGAGCTGGCGCCGAGAAAAATGATTGTGGACGCAACCAAAATGGTCAGCGCCAGATGTGAATACGCCTGCCGGCGCAGCCCGCCGGAAAAACGTGTCGTCAACCACTGGCGCGCGCGGGTCATCACCATGGCGCGTCACTCAAACGTCCGCTTACTAGCCCAAGGACCGCACCGGATGGCCGCACTGCCCCACGGGCAATTGGGGAAGCACGGATGCGTATATTCGGCTGAGTCACAAGCATTTATCGGTCAACCCACTTGTCGGCAATCAACCCTCGAATATTCATCCCTGCTGGCAAAGACGTGCCCGTCTCGGCAAGGAATTGCGTGCTCGCCTCGACTTCCGCAGCCTTGAACCGCCCATCCGGACTGAATAAATTTGGGATCCGCTTGATCGGGTTCGCCAGATCCTGGCTCAACTCAGCATCCTCAACGCCCAGTTTGGCCACAATCTCATCGGGTTTTTTAAGCTGCATCCACCGCAAGCTTCGCTTCAGCATGCTGGTCATGCGTTCAACCTGCTGCGGTTGCCGCTCAACAATGTCACGCGGACACGCCAGCACTGCGCGTATATGGTTCGTCCAGCCCGCGCGGCCAGGTGCATCTTGATCGGACAGACTGGCAAGACGCAGACCGATTTTCTTGCGCACCAGGGTGCCAGCCAAAGGCTCTTCGCAAAAAACCGCGTCGACCATTCCGCTGACCAGGCTGCCTTGCATGCCCGCCAGATTCTGGTTGGTCTGCACCCAGCGAACCTCATTGCTGCGCACACCATGATTCGCCAGCCAGAGCTCCAGCATCACCTGCAAATAGGTTTTCGAGGTCACACTTCCCATGGGAATGCCGATGCTGCGTCCCTTGAGATCTTTAAGACTGCGCAGAGACCCGGCGAGATCGGGTCGAATCAGGATCGAGTAAGGCGGCACCCCACTACTCAAAACCGCAATGGCTGAAACCGGTTTCCCCTTGGCGATAAAAGTGGGCAAGGTGGTAAATGCGACTCCGGCAAACTGGGCATTGCCCGCCAACGCATCCTCCAAAGCCAGAATGCCGCTCGGCAGGTAGCGAATGGCCAGTTGCACGCCCAAAGCCTGGTCAATCCCCAGCTTCGGAATCAACTCGATCGGGATGAAAGGCAACAGGTGCGGCCCCGGAATGTTCACCCGAATCACCTTGGGCCCCGCCTGCTCGGCAGCATTGACCTTTACCCCCGCAAGCAAGGCGGAAACAGCCAGGCTCCTGAGCACGGTTCGACGTTGCATTGCGCTCCCCCCAATCTTCCGGATGATCTGTTTAGCCTGCCACGTGTTGCATGGCGCAAACCTGTCAGCCGTTTGATCACTATCGACACAAAAGCTGATAACTGGATTTATCTTGATCAATAAATTCAATTAACGCAGTTTATATTGATTCGCCCAGGGCATGGCTACACGTCCACCAGGCCGCCCACCGAACAGAAAATCGGAATCGGGTTTTTCGGTTGTTACGCTCATCTCCCCTCTCCGGCCGCGCCGCCACGCTCAAAGCGGATAGACAGTCGGTTCGCTTTGAACATTTTTAGAAAAACCGGCCTCTCAGAGAAAAGAGGGTTTATGGTTCATTCATCCGCACTTTTCAGGAACGTTACATGCCCCAAACCTTTGCCGTCAGCATTCAGGGAATGACCTGCGCCAGTTGTTCGGCACGCGTGGAGAAAGTGCTGAAGCAACTGCCGGGCGTCACCGACGCCACGGTGAATCTGGCGACCGAGGTCGCCACGGTTTCAGGTGACACCGATGTGGCCTCGATCCAGCGCGCCATCGAAAAGGCCGGCTTCAGCGTGCCGACCGAATCCTGCACCCTCGACATCAGCGGCATGACCTGTGCCAGCTGTTCGGCGCGGGTGGAAAAGGCATTGAATAAAGTGCCGGGCGTGCTCGATGCCAGCGTCAACCTGGCGACCGAGCAGACGACGATCAAGCTCGTCAAGGGCACCTCCATCGCCGCGCTGATTGCGGCGGTGGAGCGTGCGGGTTACGGCGCCCAGCTGCCGCAGACAGCAGGCGAAACGCCGCCTGCCGTCAAACGCGCGCTGCCCGGCTGGTGGCCGGTGGCGCTGGCGATCGCCTTGTCGCTGCCGCTGGTGGCACCGATGCTCGGCAGCCTGTTCGGCGCGCACTGGATGCTGCCGGGCTGGCTGCAATTGACGCTGGCGACCCCGGTGCAGTTCTGGCTCGGCGCGCGCTTTTATCGCGCCGGCTGGAAGGCCTTGCGCGCAGGCAGCGGCAACATGGATTTGCTGGTGGCAGTGGGCACCAGCGCGGCGTATGGCCTTTCCGTGTACCTGTTGCTGACGCGCGCCGATGCCATGCATCTGTATTTCGAAGCGTCGGCAGTGGTGATCAGTCTGGTGCTGCTCGGCAAATGGCTGGAAGCGCGCGCCAAGCGCCAGACCACCGAGGCGATCCGCGCGTTGCAGGCCTTGCGCCCGGCAACGGCCCGAGTGCGGCTCGACGGCGTTGACCGCGATGTGCCGATCGATGCCATCCGCGTCGGCGATCAAGTGGTGATTCGTCCCGGCGAACGGGTACCGGTGGACGGTGAGATCATCGAAGGCACCAGCCAGATCGACGAATCGATGCTCACCGGCGAATCGCTGCCGGTGGACAAGCAGCCGGGCGATGCGGTCACCGGCGGCGCGATCAACGCCCACGGCGTGCTGGTCGCGCGTACCACGGCGGTGGGCGGCGAGACCACGCTGGCGCGCATCATCCGCCTGGTGGAAAACGCGCAGGCCGCCAAGGCGCCGATCCAGCGGCTGGTGGACAAGGTCAGCGCGGTGTTCGTGCCGGTGGTGATGGGGATCGCGCTGCTGACGTTCATTGCCTGGTGGGCATTCGGCGGCAATGCCGAAGTCG
>MGZO01000035.1:11342-15425 GCA_001802655.1 Hydrogenophilales bacterium RIFOXYD1_FULL_62_11 | reverse complement strand
GTGATCGCCTGTCCATGCGCATTGGGGCTTGCCACCCCCACGGCGATCATGGCGGGCACCGGCGTCGCCGCGCGCCACGGCATTCTGATCAAGGACGCCGAAGCGCTGGAACGGGCGCACCGCATCAATGTCGTGGTGTTCGACAAGACCGGCACGCTTACCGACGGCAGGCCGCATGTGGCGGCCTGCGTGGCGGCCGAAGGACATGACCGGAACGAGGTGCTGGCGATTGCCGCCAGCTTGCAGGCGGGCAGCGAACACCCGCTGGCGCGCGCAGTGCTGACCGAAGCCGCCGCGTTGACGGTACTGCCGGCGCAGGCGCAACAGGCATTGCCCGGGCGCGGCATGGAGGGCGAAGTCGATGGCGCAGGCTATTGGCTGGGAAATCGCCGCCTGATGACCGAAAACAAGGTCGATACCGCCGCGCTCGACGCCGTTGCCGCCGAACAGGAAGCCGCCGGCCGCAGCGTATCGTGGCTGGCGCGTGCCAGCGACCACAGCGCGCTCGGTGTGCTGGCGTTTGGTGACGCCGTCAAACCGGGTGCGGTGTCTGGCGTAGCAAGGCTCAAAGCGCGCGGCATCCTCACCGTCATGCTCACTGGCGACAATCGCGGCGCGGCGCAGCAGGCAGCGACCGCACTCGGCATCGACAGCGTGCTGGCCGAGGTGCTGCCCGCCGACAAGGCTGCGCACGTGGCACAGCTCAAAACCGCAGGCAAGACGGTGGCGATGGTCGGCGACGGCATCAACGACGCCCCCGCGCTGGCCGCGGCCGATGTCGGCATTGCCATGTCCTCCGGCAGCGACGTCGCCATGCACACCGCCGGCATCACCCTGATGCGCGGCGACCCGGCCTTGGTAGCCGACGCGATTGATATCTCGCGCCGCACCTACGCCAAAATCCGCCAGAACCTGTTCTGGGCGTTTGCTTACAATGTGGTGGGCATTCCCCTCGCCGCCGCAGGCCTGCTCAACCCGGTGATCGCCGGCGCAGCGATGGCATTTTCCAGTGTCAGCGTGGTGAGCAATGCGCTGCTGCTGCGACGCTGGCGGACTGGATCTGTCGACTGATGCCTAGCCGGACAGACAATGCCCGGATTCAGCCCGCACCCGGGCAAAGCCAGGCCGGGATCCGGCACCATTTGTCGCGTCAGCCCGGTTGTTCATGATTCAATCCCGGCAATCGCCTTTCATTCATCCACACACGTGCGCGCCAATCAAGGCCACACACCCAGGAGAATCAACATGAAACATGTGTTTTTCGCAGCAGTCATGGCTGTCGCCGTCGCGCCGTCTCATGCAGCCGATGTCGGTATCTCCGTCAGCATCGGCCAACCCGGTTTCTATGGGCAAATCGACATCGGTGGCTTTCCGCCGCCCCGCATCCTCTACCGTGAACCAATGATCATCGAGCGGGTGACGGTACAGCGGCCGCCCGTTTATCTGCACGTTCCCCCGGGTCACGCTAAAAACTGGAGCAAGCATTGCCGCGAATACAACGCCTGCGGCGAGCGGGTCTACTTTGTGCAAGACAGCTGGTACCAGAACGAATACGTTCCGCGCTACCAGAAGCAGCATCGTGGCAACGATGACAAGCGCGGCAATGGTCATGGCAACAGCAAGAACAACAAGGACAATGGGCACGGCAACAAAAATGGCCATGGCTCCAATCATTAAGGCAGGGATCACCCGGAAATAGCCGTGAAGGAATGAGCGCCCCAACAAAGGGGCGCTCATTTCATTTATCAAGCCAGCAATCAGCAGGCGGACTTGGTCGGTTCGCACCCCCCGAACAAGCCGAAGCGCTCTCTTTGCCCAGCCGCGTTAACGCCGCAGCTGCCCCTCCCAGTCGTACACCACCTCGATCTGCACCAGCGCCCGCACCGGGCGGCCATTTTTTTGCGCGGGGGTAAAGCGTGCGGTGCGAAATGCCTGCAAGGCCGACTCGTCGAACACGCCGGGCGGAGAGGCGCTCAGCACGGCAAGGTCACTGACGCGGCCATCGGCCTGCAGCTTCAGTTGCAAAAGCAGCTTGCCGGACACGCGCCGACGGTCGGCATCGGCCGGGTAATCCGGCACCACCTGACCCAGGGCGCGCGGATGCACATCGACCTCGCGCGCGCTGTAATAGGTGAGATCGACCGCGCTGGTGAGGGCCGCAGCAGGAGGGGGCGTGGCCGCAGGCGGCGGGGTTTGATCCGGTGCGGCTTGATCCGGCGCGGCGGCCTCGACCGGCGGCGCTGGAATATTCGGTGCCGGCGCGAGCGCCGCCGGGGGGATCGGAGCCGGGTCTGGCCGGGCGACAGGCAGCGCTTCGGGTACCTCGCTCGGCAGGAGCAGGGGACGCTTTTCCGGCGGCGCTTCCGCCGCGGCAACGACAGGAATGGCAGGCGGCGGAATCGCTGCCGCTGCCGGCGTGGACACCAGCCGAACCTCAATCACCGGTTCACCTGGTGAGGTCGTGGCGGGCGGCGCCACCTGCACCAGCGCAATCAGCGCAGCATGCACGCCAAGCGAAATCCATCCGGCAAGCAGCATGCGCTGCACGCGCGGCGAGAAGGCCGGGATCGCCGGCTCTTCAAAAGCGGTGCTCATGAATGCGTGCGCTCCGCGCGGCGAACACGCTGCACTGGCCTAAAATAGGCCGCAGAAAAATACCGGGAATAGACCATGAAAAGACTCGTCATTGCGGCCGCCATCTTAGCATCGGCGCAGGCGTGGACCGGGGCCGCCGGCGCAGCCGACGTCAGTCTGAGCAAAGCAACCATTCAAGCCGCGGACGGCTCCGAGGTGCCGGTTGAAATTGCCACGCCCGCGGGCAAGGGGCCCTTCCCGCCGGTGCTGTTCATCCACGCCAAGCGCGGCTACGAGGGCGACGAACGCGCCCATGTGCGCGAACTCGCCGAACAGGGTTTCCTGGTAGTCGCACCCGACTGGCAAAGCGGCCGCTTCATCGAACGCTGGCCGTCGGCACACAACCCGGACACCGAACTCGACGTCGAAGCCGGACTGGATTACCTGAAGTCACTGCCCAATGCGTGCAAGCAGCCCGTCGGCGTGGTCGGCCTGTCGCGCGGGCCGTATTACGCCATCCGGCTGGCGGCCAAACGCGGTCCTGAACTTGCCGCCATCGTCAGCTACTACGGCCACATGCAGAACCCCAACGCGCCGGAGCCGGATCAGCTGTTCCGCATTGCACCCGAAATCATGCAGCTCACCACGCCGATGCTGTTCCTGATCGGCGATGCCGACTACGAACTGCGCCGGATGAACGGCGGCCGCGCCTTTTATGCCTTGTGGGAACGCGGCGTGCCGGTGGAGTGGCAGGAATACCCGATGGCGCGGCGCGCGTTCGACTTCCGTGCCGACCAGACGCCAGAGGAAAAGATCGCTGCACGGCATGCGCGCGAACGTGCAAAGAACTGGCTGGTAAAGTGGATGCGACTCGCACCGGACATGCGCTGCCAGTAAGCCGTGACGCCCGGAATCACGCCCTACCCCTCTCGCCCGGATCCCCAACGCAATCAATGACGCCAAACAAACGCAATTTCAGATTGGCCCTCTTCGGCGTGTTGCTGCTGGCTTGCAGCTCGCAGGCCCTGGCGCAAAGCCTGTTCCCGGAACTCAACAAACGTCCCGCCGACACGCCTGCAGAGCAGGCCCGTACGTCGACCGAACCCGCTGCGCTCGACGACCGGATCCGTGAAATCGAGCAACGCCTGGCCACGCTACAAAAACAGGTCGTCCCGGCGCAACCGGTAGGCGCAAGCGCAGCCGAATGGGCGCATTACCAGCAGATGCTGGCCGGTGAAATTCGCACGCTGTCGGCGCATCTGAATGCGCTGCGCAATCTGGCGGAAGTGCGGCGCACCGAGCAGGACAAGGAGAGCAGCCGCAAGGCCTGGAAAGGCTTCGCCCACGCGCCGCCCTACGACATTGCGCTGGTCGATGACTGGTGGGCACAGGTACGGCGCAAGACACGCGAGATGGAAGCGAACCGGGCTGAGCAGCGGCTGGTGAATGAGGTGTTCGAGCAGGCGAAGCAAACCCTGCTGGCGGCACAGCTGGGTTTGCGTCTGGCTG
>MGZO01000035.1:0-11296 GCA_001802655.1 Hydrogenophilales bacterium RIFOXYD1_FULL_62_11 | reverse complement strand
ATTCGGAAGCCCGTCTGGGCATGTTCGAGACGCTGCGCAACGTGCTCGCCGAAACCCTGGCCAATCAACAGTCCGAACGGCAATGGCTGGAGGACAAGGCAGTGCAGGCCAGCCATACCGTTGAATTCACCCAGCAGGAACTGGACAGCCAGCTGGCGAAACTGGCCGGGCAGGCAGCCGCGATCGAGCAGAAAATCGATCAGGCGGAAGCCGCGGAACATCAGGCGCAGAACCTGCTGGAGCAGATGCGCAAACAGACGTATGACCAGCCTTCGCCCGCCTCGCTGCAACGGCTGGAAACCGCCCGCATCGAAGTGGATGCAGCCGCCTCCCGGCTCAACTCCCTGCGGCTGATGCGGTATGGCGTGACGCTGTCGCAGCAAGCCTGGCAGCAGCGCTTTCGCAGCATGCAGGCACGCGACAGCCATACCCTTCAGCAGACGACCGCGCAGATCGAGGACACCCTTGAACGGATCGCCGAATGGCGCAGCGCCATCCAGGCGGACAGCGACCGGACCCGGGCCAACCTGGCCCTGCTGGGTACCCAGGTCGCCGAATGGCAGCCCGAGATGGGCGACCGGCAACTCGTCGAACGGCAGATCCAGGCCTATCAACGGCGTGATGCCCTGCTGCGCCAAAATCACGACCAGATCGAACAGATCGCAGGCATGCTGCACAACTGGCAGCAGGTCAATCGCGTGACCAACCAGGACGTGAGCTGGACCGATCGCCTGCGCGGCGCAGCAGTCGCTTCCACCCAGGCGCTGGCCGCGGTCTGGCAATTCGAGGTGATCACGGTCGACGATACCCTGATGGTGGAGGGACGCGAGATCGCCGGCAAGCGCAGCGTCACCCTGGGCAAGCTGGTTCAGGTGCTGCTGATTCTGGTACTGGGGCTGTGGCTGACGGGCCGCGTCAGCGCGTTTGCCCGGCGCTGGCTGCTGGCACGCTACACCGGTGAAGAAAGCGCCGCGCTGCTGTGGCTGCGGCTGTCCAGCATCGGCATGGCCATTGGACTGGTGGTGCTGGCCTTGATCACCGCCCACATCCCGCTCACCGCGTTTGCCTTCCTCGGCGGCGCGCTCGCACTCGGCCTCGGTTTTGGCGCGCAGAACCTGCTCAACAACTTCATCAGCGGCGTGATCCTGCTGGTGGAAAAACCCATCAAGCCAGGCGACATCGTGGAAGTGGACGGCATCCGCGGCCGCGTCTACGACATCGGCAGCCGCTGCTGCCAGGTGCAGCGTTTCGACGGCATCGACATGCTGATTCCCAACAGTGTGTTTCTGGAAAAAACCGTCACCAACTGGACCCTGTCCGACCAGCTGCTGCGTTTTACCGTCAACGTCGGCATCGCTTACGGCGCCCCCACCGAGACGGCCATCCAGCTGATCCGCGAAGCGGTCTCTGGCCATCCTTCCGTGCTCAAGCTGCCCTTGCCGCTGGTGCTGCTGGATGAGTTTGGCGACAGCGCGCTCCAGTTACGCGCCGACTACTGGCTGGATCTCAGCCTGCAGGACAACAGCCGCCAGGTCGCCAGCGAGATCCGCCTGGACATCGAAAAACGTTTTGCCGAACAGGGCATTGCCATGCCCTTCCCGCAACGCGATGTCCACCTGGACAGCCGCGACCCGATCCGGGTGGAAATGGTGGCGGCCACGCAAGCCGCGGCCAGCCCGGCCGCAAGCTGAAAGGAGAACGATGATGTCGCCATCTGTTGTTTTGCTGCTGATCGCCACGCTGGCCAGCACGCCCGCCGCTGCCGACGCGCTGTATAAATCCGTCGATAGTGCAGGCAACGTGACCTATTCCTCCACCCCGCCCAAAGCCGGCAAAGTCCAAAAACTGGACGTGGCGCCGCCACCAAGCGAAGCGGAAGTGCGGGCGACCGAAGAACGCCTGAAAAAGAACGCCGCCCAGGCGCAGGAGCTGGAGGCTCAGCGGCAGGAGAGAGAGGCCGCGGAGGCTGCGCGCGAAGCGGAAGCGGCGCGCCAGCGCGAAGAGGAGCAGGCCAACCTGCCCGCCGAAGCCGAGTCGCCGGCCGCGCTGCCGCAACCGCTCATTTACCCGCCGCCGATTTCAGGCTATCCCGGCAACCCTGCGGGACGTCCCTACCCCTTGCCCCGGTTGCCGCTCCCGCGCTGAAAGGCGGGGGTGGCCGGCGGCTAGCTCGCCAGCAGCACGAACAGCAGCAATACATTCAGGGCAATCGACACCGCCGCCACCAGCGGCCAGGCACCCGCAGGCGAGCGCTCGATCAGCGGCGTGCGGCGGCGCAGCAGCGGGTTGGCTTCGCCGCGCTCCAGCGCCAGCAGCATTTCCTCGGCGGTCTCGAAACGTTGCGCGGGGTCGCGCGAAACGGCCTTGAGCAGCACGTTTTCCAGCCATGGCGGAATGTCCGGGCGGGTGCGTGAAGGCGGCGCAGGCTCACCGAATCTGGGGCGCTGAAACGGTTCGATTTCGCCGTAGGGATAGTTGCGCGTGAGCAGGTGATAGAGGCTTACGCCCACGGCGTAAAGATCGCTTTGCGGGTTGGCCTCCACGCTGTTGAACAGCTCGGGCGCCATATAACTCGGCGTGCCGGGCTGGGCAAGCGGCTCGCGCGTGTCGAGGGTGGGACAGCGCGCCACGCCGAGGTCAAGTATGCGCAGCTTGCCTGCGGGGTCGAGGTGCAGGTTGGCCGGCTTGATGTCGCGATGCACGATGTCGAGCCGATGCAGCGCGGCCAGGCCCTTGAGCACCCGGATCATCAAAGTGACGACCTCCACCGGCGAAAAATGCTGGCCGGCGTCGAGCTTGTCCTGCAGCGTCGCGCCTTCGTGGTAGCGCACCGCGAAATAGAGGAAATTGCGCCCCGGCAACGCCAGCACGTCGGGAAAATAATGCGAATGCACGCGCTTTAAAAACCATTCCTCCGCCAGCAGGCGATTCGCGGCATCCGGATCGCCGGCGAGTATCGGTTGCAGGGTTTTGAGCGCCCAGTGCTGGCCGCTGGTAGCGTGGCGCGCCCGGTAGATCAGCGCGTCGCGCCCGCTGTGCAGCACGTCTTCGATCACGAAATCGTCGAGCTTGGCGCCGGCGCCAAGCTTGCCGGGCAGCGGCAGGTCGCGTGCATCGCTCAGCACGGCCTCGTCCACGCCGACGTCTTCCACCCGCACCACCAGTGCGGTCGCGTTGTCCTGCCCGCCGTGCGCATGCGCCGCCTCGACCAGCGCATCCGCCACCCGCTGCGGTGCATCGTGCAGTTTCAGCAGACGATGCTGCTCAAGCTGGCCGAGCGGCTCCCACACGCCGTCGCAGACGATGAGAAAAACGTCGCCCGCCTGCAGCTCACCCTCGCCGAAATCCGGCAACACATGGGTATCCAGCCCCAGCGCGCGCTTCAGTACATGCGACATGCCGGGGGTTTCCCATACGTGGTCGACCGTCAGCTGCTCCAGCATTTCGCCGCGCAGGCGATACAGCCGGCTGTCGCCCACATGCGCGTAATGAAAACGCCGGCCGCGCAGCACCAGACCGGTGAGCGTGGTCGCCATGCCGCCGGCTTCGTGGCGCGATGCCGTCTGCCCCGACAGCCAGCGGTTGATCGCCGCCAGCACCGTTCCCAGTGCGTGCGGCGTCTCCCAGGTATCGGGCGTGGCGTAGTAGTCGGCGAGCAGATTGCGCACCGAAGTCTCGGCCGCCTCACGCCCATGCGAGCCGCCCGACACGCCATCGGCCACCACCGCCAGCATGCCCTTGATCGCCGCCAGTTGCGGATCGGCCGGTTCGACGAACCCGCCGAAGTCTTCGTTTTGTTCGCGGGGACCGGTGGCGGTGGCGTAACCAAATTCAAGCTTCAGGGGCATGGCGGTTCAATGCAATCAACTCAGTGATAGTCGTCTTCGAGCTGATGGCGGATTGCCAGCACAGTGACAGTATTTGCTTCGTCGATTTCGAACAAAGCGACATAACCTGCTGCACCAAAGGGAATCAGCAACTCGCGTAGAAAAGCCTGGTCTTCATCGACCTTACGGCAAGAAAAAGGGAAATCACGCAGCATGGCAAGCGCTTTTTCGATGGCAGCGCGAGCGCGCCGCGCAGTGGCGATGTCCTTGTCGCGCCAGTAAGCGGTGAGTCGCAGCAGATCATCGCGCGCGCCCCGGGTGAAGCGGACGCGATAGGGCGTCATTCAGGCTTTTGCGCCAGCAGAACGTCGAGTTCGCTCAGCACGGCTTCGGCACTGAAGTACTCGCCCGTTTCGCGGGCGGCATCACGCGCTGCCAGGCCGCGCGCAATGAACGCTTGCCGTGTCTGGCGTTGGCGTATTTGCGTGCGCACCGCTGCTTCGACAAATCCTGACAGGCTCTCACCTTCGCGCAATACGCTCTCGGCAGCTTGCCGCAATTCTGGCTCGACGCGCAGAGAGGGCAGGGTGGCGGTTTTCATATCAGGCTCCATGCATTGCAATTGCGATACAGTATCCCGCCTTACCCTGAAGCGGTCAAACTCCGCCAGCGTTAAACCTTCGCTCCCGCAATCGCCGCCGCGCCCCAGGTGGTGCGCCAGCGCTGTTTCACCACGGTCAGGCCCAGCAGCGCGACAAAACTCAGCCCGGCGAAAATCAGCAAGCCCAGCTGATAGCTGCCAGTCTGACCCTTGATGTAACCCAGGCTGGCGGCCAGATAAAACCCGCCGACACCGCCGGCCATGCCGACCATGCCGGTCATCACGCCGATTTCCTTGCGGAAGCGCTGCGGCACCAGCTGAAACACCGCGCCGTTGCCAAAGCCGAGCGTGCCCATGGCGAGCATGAAACCGGCCAGCGCCAACCACGCGCTGTCGGCGCCGAAGCTGACGATGATGAGAAACACGCCGGCCAGCGAGTACACCACCAGCAGGGTACGGATGCCGCCGATGCGGTCGGCGAGCATGCCGCCCATCGGGCGCACCAGCGAACCGGCGAACACGCAGGCGGCGGTGAAGTAGCCCGCGTGCACCGGCGTCATGTCGTACTGGTCATGAAAATAAATGGTGAGGCTGGAGGCCAGACCGACGAAGCCGCCAAAGGTGACGAAATAGAAGAACATGAACCACCAGGCGTCGCGGTCTTTCAGCACATTCATGTACTGGTGCAGCGACTTTGGCGGCGGACAGTCGGGCGCGTCCTTGGCGAAAACGAGGTAGACCAGAAACGCCACGCCGACCGGGATCAGCGCAATCCCGAACACGTTGCCCCAGCCAAACGCGACAGCGAGGCTGGGCGCGAACAGCGCAGCGAACACGGTGCCGGAGTTGCCCGCACCGGCGATGCCGAGCGCAGTGCCCTGATGCTGCGGCGGGTACCAGCGCGACGCCAGCGGCAGCGCGACTGCAAAAGCCGCCCCGGCAAAGCCGAGCAGCACGCCGAGAAAGAGCACTTCGCGATAGCTGTGGATGCCCGCCAGCCACGCCCACAGCAAGCCCGCGATCACCACCAGTTGACCGATCAGCCCGGCCATTTTGGGTTTGAGATGATCGACCAGCACGCCCATTACGATGCGCAGCAGCGCGCCAGCAAGCACCGGCGTCGCCACCATCATGCCTTTCTGCGCGGCGCTGAGTTGCAGGGTTTCGGCAATCTGCACCCCCAGTGGGCCGAGCATCACCCACACCATGAAGGCGATGTCGAAATACAGAAAGGCCGATAAAAGGGTAGGCGTGTGCCCCGACTTCCAGAAGTCGCGTGTCATGGTGGTGCTCCTGCCGATGGGCGGGGTTTCCCGCCCGTATAAGTTATGTTTTTAAAGCACGGTGAAACAGGTTCAGGCAGCCGCGCACACGCCCGTCGTGCAGTCCAGCCACACTCGCCCTGCTTCGAGCTTGACCGGGAATTCACGGGCGCAGCCCACGTCCGGCGCCACCGCGCAGCCGGAGATCAGTTCGACATTCCAGCCATGCAGCGGACAGGTCACCTTGCGGCCGTGCACGATGCCCTGCGACAGTGGGCCGCCCTTGTGCGGACAGCGGTCTTCCAGCGCAAACACTTCGTCGTCGGCGTTGCGGAACACCGCGATAGTCAGATCGCCGTGGTTCACCACGCGCGCACCGAGTTGGGGGATCTCGGTCAGATCACATACTTCAAGCCATTGGGTCATGTTGCTTCCTTGTTATTCAGGGTCGAGAACTAAACCGTCAGCGCAGCAAATTCCTGCGCGAACTTGCCTTCCTTGGCGCGCTCGACCCACGGGTCTTTTTCGACTGACAGCGCGAACATCAGGCGTTCGTAGAGGGCGCGACGGCCCTCGTGGTCGTCGAGGATTTTCTTCTTCACGTAATCCAGCCCCACGCGCTCGACGTAATGCACGGTGCGGTCGAGGTAGCGGCCTTCCTCGCGGTACAGCTGCAGGAAGGCGCCGGAATATTCCATCACTTCGGCTTCGGTCTTGACCTTGATCAGGAACTGCGCGACTTCGGTCTTGATGCCACCGTTGCCGGCGACATAGATTTCCCAGCCGGAATCGACGCCAATGATGCCGACGTCCTTGATCGCGACTTCGGCGCAGTTGCGCGGGCAACCCGACACCGCGAGCTTGACCTTGTGCGGTGCCCACATCTTGAAGAAAGCCTTCTCCAGATCGATGCCCATCTGCGTCGAGTTCTGGGTGCCGAAGCGGCACCATTCGGAGCCGACGCAGGTCTTCACCGTACGTAATGCTTTTCCATAGGCATGGCCCGACGGCATGTCGAGATCGGCCCATACCTTCGGCAGGTCTTCCTTCTTCACCCCGAGCAGGTCAATGCGCTGGCCGCCGGTGACGTGCACCGTGGGGATGTTGTATTTCTCCGCCACGGTGGCGATGCGGCGCAATTCGGACGGCGTGGTGTTGCCGCCCCACATGCGCGGGATGACCGAATAGGTGCCGTCTTTCTGGATATTGGCGTGGGCGCGTTCGTTGATGAAGCGCGACTGCGGATCGTCTTCGGCTTCGCCGGGCCAGGTCGAGATCAGGTAATAGTTGAGCGCGGTGCGGCAGCTGGCGCAGCCGTTGGGCGTATCCCATTCCATGAACTGCTGCACCTGCGGAATCGTCAGCAGCTTGTTCTGCCGGATCGCCGCACGCACTTCCTCGTGGGTGTGCTCGGTGCAGCCGCACATCGATTTGGTTTTCGGCGTGGCGGAATAATCGCCGCCCGCGGTCACCGCCAGAATCTGTTCGACCAGACCGGTACACGAACCACACGACGACGAGGCTTTGGTGTGTTTGCGCACGTCTTCCAGCGTGAACAGGCCCTTCTCGCGAATCGCCTTGACGATGTCGCCCTTGCACACGCCGTTACAGCCGCACACCTCCATGTCGTCGGTCATGCTGGCAGCCTTGTTGATGCCGCTGTGGCCGAGATTGCCGCAGTGATCCTGGCCGAACATCAGGTGGTCGCGCAGTTCGTTGACGTTCTTGCCGTCGCGCAACAAGGAGAAATACCACGCGCCGTCAACGGTATCGCCATACATCACGCCGCCGACCAGCTTGTTGTCGCGGATCACCAGCTTTTTGTAGACGCCGCCGATGGGATCGGAATACAGGATCGATTCGGTGCCTTCGCCGCCCATGAAATCGCCGGCGGAAAACAGGTCAATGCCGGTGACCTTGAGCTTGGTCGAGGTCACCGAGCCCTGGTAGCGGCTGATACCGTGTTGCGCCAAATGATTGGCGGCCACCTTGGCCTGCTCGAACAGCGGCGCGACCAGTCCGTAGGCAATGCCGCGGTGCGCTGCGCATTCGCCCACCGAATAAATGCGCGGGTCGAAGGTCTGCATGGTGTCGTTCACCACCACGCCGCGGTTGCAATGCAGGCCGGACGATTCGGCCAGCTCGGTGTTGGGGCGAATACCGACCGCCATCACGACGAGGTCAGCGGGCGCGGAATCGCCATCCTTGAACTTGATCGCACAGACGCGTCCGGACTCGCCCCGCACCAATTCAGCCGTCTGCTTTTGCAGCAGGAACTTCATGCCTTTTTCTTCCAGACTCTTTTGCAGCAGACGCGCCGCCGGTTCGTCGAGCTGGCGCTCCATCAGCCACGGCCCGATATGCACCACCGACACCTGCATGCCGCGCTTCATCAGGCCATTGGCCGCTTCCAGCCCGAGCAGGCCGCCGCCGATCACCACCGCGTGCTGGTACTGGCTGGACGCCAGGACCATCGCATCGACGTCGGCGATATCGCGGAAGCTGATGACGCCGGGCAGGTCCGCACCTGGAACCGGCAGGATGAACGGATTGGAGCCGGTCGCCAGCAGCAGGCGGTCATAGCCGACGCGCATGCCGTCACTGGTCTCCACCTCGCGGTGGGTGCGGTCGATCTTCACCACTTTTTTCCCGACGTGCAGCGTGATGTTGTTTTCGCTGTACCAGTCGAGCGGATTCAACACGATATCGTCCACCGTCTGCTCGCCCGCCAGCACCGGCGACAGCAAAATGCGGTTGTAGTTGGGATGCGGCTCGGCGCCGAATACAGTGACGTCATACATGTCCGGCGCAAGCTTCAGCAGCTCTTCCAGCGCACGCACGCCAGCCATGCCATTGCCAACCATTACCAGCTTCATTTTCTTGTCGGGGGGGGTCATGTCCATCTTGCTCATACTCCGGAATCAATAGGCTTGCTCTAAATAAGCAAGAGTAGTGCCACCCAGAACAGCCATCCGAACGCATTGAATAAGTTGATGTTTTACAGAAAAAGGCTGATCGCCCCGCCGCCGCTGGCACCAGATAAGTGCACCAATAAAGACTGCGCACCATCACGCTGCAAATCAGGGCCTAACGCCCACTTTATGGGCATGGTCTTTGTCTGCTCTGCCATATTGCAGGGCGCAGCTGCCTGTTGAATGCGCATTGCGCAGGCAGGTATGCACCTGGATGGAATACGCTGCTTCATAACAGCGCAGACGAAATGGCTCAGGCAGCGAGCGGGGTAGTCGCCAGCAAACGCTTCAGCTCCGGCACACACGAGCCGCACTCGGTGCCGCATTTGAGCGTGGTTTGCAACGCAGCCAGATCCGCGCCGCCCGCAATCGCAGCGACGATATCCGGCTCGGCCACATCGAGGCAGTTGCAGATGATGCGGCCGCGGCCGATGCCGCCCGCCGGCGGCTGCGTCACCGGCGCCAGTAGCCAGGCGCGCACGTCCATTGCAGAGGCACCTGCGGCGATCAGGTCCTTGAGCCAGTCCTGCGCGGCGGTTTCGCCGGACAGGCGCGCACCGGTGATGACGCCGTCCTCCACCCGTGCCTTTTTCCAGATGCCGCGCCGCGCATCCTGATAGTTCATGGTCAGCAGAGGATCGTCCAGTCCGAAGGCAACATCCATTTCCTTCACCAGCGCTTCCGGCAGCGGCCCGACGCTTGCGGCCTGGAACACCAGCACGGTCTTGTCGCGGCCAGTGAGGCTGGCGGTGGCGTAATCGAAATGCGCCAGAAATGGCTGCGCCCGCCGCAACAGGCTGGCGCCATCACCGCGCCGCATGATCGCCCGCCGGTAGGGCAACTCGACCCTTTCGACCTGCACCGCGCAATGCTTGAGTTCGGGCTGGCGCGATACCGGGTCGAACACGTCCAGCGTCAACGCGTTCACCCCCTGCCCCGCCATGAAACGGCCACCCCAATGCATCGGCATGAAGGTCTGCCCGGCACGCAGTTCGTCGCTGGCCGCCACCTTGACGACCAGGCTGCCGCGCCGGCTTTTCACCCGCACCAGTTCGCCATCCTTCAGACGCCGCCGCTCCATATCGCTGCGGCTCATCGACAGCAGCGGCTCTTCGACATGGGCATACAGCCGCGCCACCAGACCGGTACGGCTCATGCCGTGCCACTGGTCGCGCAGGCGGCCGGTGTTGAAATGCAGCGGATAACGCGCGTCGATCGCCTCGGACACCGGACAGTAGGCTGCATTGTGAAAACGGGCGCGACCGCTGGCAGTGGGGTACACGCCGTCGGCATACAAACGGGTTGTGCCCGCGTCGCTGCCCTCGGCAAACGGCCATTGCCGTGGCGCCTGTTCCAGCAGCGCGTAGGACAGGCCGGTGATATCGAGATCGCGCCCACGCGTGGATTCGCGGTGTTCGTTGAACACCGCCTCGGCATCGGCGTAGGGAAACAGCCGCGCGCCTTTTTCCGGCAGCAGCCGCCGCGCAAAATCGCAGACGATCGCCCAGTCGGCGCGCGCTTCGCCCGGCGGCGGCACCGCGGCATGGACGCGCGTGATGCAGCGCTCGGAATTGGTCATCGTGCCCTCGGTCTCACCCCAGGTCGAGGCCGGCAGCAGCACGTCGGCGTAGCGGGCGGTTTCGGTGTCGGCAAACGCCTCCTGCAGCACCACGCATTCGGCTTTCTGCAAGGCTTCGTGTACCAGCGCCTGGTTCGGCAGCGACTGCGCGGGGTTGGTGCAGGCAATCCACAGCGCCTTGATTTCACCGCGCTTCACCGCCTCGAACATTTCGATCGCGGTCTTGCCCGGCGTCGCAGGCACGTCGTCCACCCCCCACAGCGCGGCCACTTCGGCGCGGTGTTCGGGGTTGCCCATGTCGCGGTGTGCCGACAGCAGATTGGCCAGCCCGCCGACTTCGCGCCCGCCCATCGCGTTGGGCTGGCCGGTGAGCGACAGCGGCGCGGCGCCCGGCTTGCCGATCTGGCCGGTCGCCAGATGCAGGTTGATGAGCGACGCATTCTTGTCGGTGCCGCAACTGGACTGGTTGAGCCCCTGGCAATACAGCGACAGCGTCGGCCCCTGGGCGAACCAGCGCGCGGCCTGCACGATGTCGGCCGCACTCACGCCACAAATCGGCGCGACTTTTTCCGGCGAGTATTCGCGTACCGTGGCGCGCAGCACGTCCCAGCCTTCGGTGTGCGCGGCAATGTAGTCGCGGTCGATCAACTCTTCCCACAGCATCACGTTGAGCATGGCGTGGAACAGCGCCACATCGGTGCCGGGCAGGATCGACAGATGCAGATCGGCCTCCGCCGCCGTGTCGGTGCGGCGCGGATCCACCACGATGAGCTTGAGCGCGGGGTTGGCCTTGCGCGCGGCCTCGATGCGGCGAAACAGGATGGGATGGGCGAAGGCAGTGTTCGAGCCGGCAATGAAAATCACCCCGGCGTGGTCGATGTCGTCATAACAGCCCGGTGGCGAATCCGCACCCAGCGTGGCCTTGTAGCCCGCCACCGCCGACGACATGCAGAGGCGCGAATTGGTGTCGACGTTATTGGTGCCGATCAGGCCCTTGGCCAGTTTGTTGAAGACGTAATACGCCTCGGTGGTGAGCTGGCCGGAGATATAGAAGC
>MGZO01000034.1:31475-32463 GCA_001802655.1 Hydrogenophilales bacterium RIFOXYD1_FULL_62_11 | reverse complement strand
CCCGGGTGCGGGTGGACAGCCTCGACTCCGCTGCCTACGACACGACGGGTGAGGCGATCCAGCAAGGTGTCTATTTGCAGGTGGGAGCTTTTTCAAGTTCCGGCAATGCCCAGCAACTGCTGGCACGCCTCACCAGTGAACTCGAGCTCGACACCCAGCAGACGCGTGTCGTCCTTACCGGCAAGCTGCACCGGGTGCAGTTGGGTCCGTATCCCAGCGATGATGCCGCGCGGGCGGAACGCGCACGGGTGCAGGAACGCCTCGCCATGAATGCCATTCTGGTCAGACGGGATTGAGCGCACCATGGTGACGTCACGCTTTTGCCTGGGTTTGTTCGGGCTGGTTTTTACCGTTACCGCGTGGGCCGCACCAAGTGGCATGACGGCACGTGCCTGGGTGTCGATCGACCAGGTTACCGGGCGTGAACTGGCTGCGCACCAGGCCGATTTGCCGCTGGCCCCCGCTTCACTGACCCAGTTGATGACGGCCTATGTGCTGTTGGGCGACATCAAAAAAAACAAGCTGAGCCTGGGTGAAATGCTCAGCGTGCCGCAGGCCGCCGAGCAGGTAGACGGCGCGCGCGTGTTCCTTAAGGCGGGCGAGCAGATCAGCGTCGACACCCTGCTGCAGGCGATGCTGCTGCAGTCGGCTGGCGACGCCACGTTGACGCTGGTGACAGCGGTCGACAGCAGCGAGGCGGCGTTTGTGAAACGCATGAACAGTGAAGCCAAACGCCTGGGCATGAACAAGACCCGCTTCATGAATGCCACCGGGCTGACCGAACCGGGGCACGAGTCGAGCGCGCGTGATCTGGCGATACTGGGGCGGGCGCTGGTACGGGATTTCCCCAACCGCCTGGCATTTTTCACGCAAAAGGAGCTTATCTTCAAGGGCGTCACGTATTACAACGCCAATCGCCTGCTGTGGCGCGACGCTGCGGTCAATGGCCTGAAGGTCGGCCGCACTGCGCAGGCGGGCTATTGTGGCG
>MGZO01000034.1:26441-31442 GCA_001802655.1 Hydrogenophilales bacterium RIFOXYD1_FULL_62_11 | reverse complement strand
TCGCGGTGGTGCTGGGCGCGCGAACCGACGCGCTGCGCACGCAGGATGCGCTGAAACTGCTGAACGATGGATTCGAGAGCTTCGATAGCGTGCGGCTGTATCGCGCCCAGCAGCCCGTCAAAGTGGTCAAACTGTACCGGGGCCTCAGCGATTCAGTGGCGCTGGGCTTTGCGCAGGACTTTCACGTGTTGATTCCACATGGCAGTGCCGCGCGGATCAAGGCGCAGGTCATAACCCAGCAGCCGGTGCTGGCACCGGTGCGCAAGGGGCAGCGCTTGGGCACTTTGCGCTTGACGCTTGATGGCAAGCCACTGGGTGATTTTGCGCTGGTTGCGCTGCAGGGCGTGAGTGTGTCCGGCATTTTTGGACGGGCCTGGGATTCGATCCGGCTGATGGTTGAGTGATGAGCGTCTATCTGAATGGACAGTTCATGCCGCTGGCCGATGCAAAAGTGTCGGCGCTGGATCGCGGGTTTGTTTTCGGCGATGGCGTGTATGAACTGGTCCCGGTGTATTCGCGCAAACCGTTCCGTCTGGAAGAACACTTGCGCCGCCTGCAGGGCAGCCTCGACGGTATCCGCCTGGCCAATCCGCATGGCATAGCCAAGTGGCGTGAACTGATAGAGCAGCTGATCGCGTTGCAGGATTTCGATGACCAGTCGGTTTACTTGCAGATCACACGCGGGGTGGCGCCGCGCGACCACGCATTTCCCCAAGGCGTGACGCCTAGCGTGTTCATGTTTGCGCAGCCGCTGGTGAGCGCGACAGATGCGCAGAAGGCGGCAGGCGTGTGCGCCATCACGGCGCCGGACATCCGCTGGGGGCGCTGCGATATCAAGGCAATTTCCTTGCTCGCCAACGTGCTGGCGCGGCAGCAGGCGGTTGAAGCGGGGTGTGCCGAGACGGTGATGCTGCGCGACGGTTTTTTAAGCGAAGGCGCGGCGAGCAATGTTTTTGCGGTGAAAAATGGCGTGCTGCTGGCACCGCCGCCCTCCAATCTGATTCTCACCGGCATCACCTACGACGTGGTGCTGGAACTCGCTGCGGCGCACGGCATTCCGTATGAACTGCGGGCAGTTAGTGAAGCGGAGTTGCGCGGCGTGGACGAACTGTGGATGACCTCGTCCACCAAGGAAATTATGCCGATCGTGACACTCGATGGCGTGCCAGTCGGCAGCGGCAAGCCCGGGCCGCTGGCGCGCCAGATGGACGCCTTGTATCAGGCCTTCAAGCAACAGGTGATGCGCGCATGAGCGACGAAACCCTGCTGGAGTTTCCAACCGACTTTCCCGTCAAGATCATGGGTGATCATCGTGACGATTTCACGCAAACCATGGTTGAGCTGGTGCAACGCCATGCGCCCGATTTCAAGCCCGAAACCGTAGAGGTGCGGGTATCGAGCAAAGGCAATTTCCTGAGCGTGACCTGTGTCGTGCACGCCACCTCCAAAGCCCAGCTTGATGCGCTTTACCTCGAGATTACCGCGCATCCGTGGGTGAAGATGGCGCTGTGATGGTCGCGGGGCAGGGTTCAGAACTCAGGATTCAGGAAGCGGTTGTTGTACGTCAACTCGGACGGGTCGAGTACGAGCCGGCCTGGCGGGCGATGCAGACGTTTACCGCGCAGCGCACAGCCGACACGCCAGATGAAATCTGGCTGCTGCAACATCCGCCCGTTTACACCCAGGGGCAGGCGGGCAAGGCAGAACACCTGATCGCCGCTACCGACATTCCCGTTGTCCCGATCGACCGCGGCGGCCAGATCACCTATCACGGGCCGGGGCAGATCGTCGCCTATGTTCTGGTCGATCTGCGGCAGCGCGGGTACGGCATTCGTGAACTGGTGACGCGGCTGGAGCAGGCCGTGATCGATGTGCTGGCTGCGGTGGGCGTGAGTGCCGAACGGCAGGCTGGTGCGCCGGGCGTGTACGTGGATGGCGCAAAGATTGCCGCGCTGGGGCTGCGGGTCAAGCATGGCTGCACCTATCACGGTCTGGCCTTGAATGTGGACATGGACTTGCAGCCGTTTGCGGCGATCAATCCCTGTGGTTATGCCGGCATGCGGGTGACGCAATGCCGCGATCTGGGCGTGGACGAATCGTTGCCGGCATTGGCTCAGGCGGTTGAGCGCGCCCTGCGTCATACGATCTATTCTTGACTGATTTAGTCGGTTATTAGTATTCTTGCGGCTTCTATTGGAGTTTTTTATGACCACCGACACCCTGCCGTCCGATCCCAAGCTGTTGATGCGCTCGATCATTCAACGTATCGCCACCGGCCCCGACCTGTCGAAAGACATCAGCCGCACCGAGGCGCACCTGGGTACCAAGGCCATCATCGACAACATGATCGATCCGGTGCAGGTCGGTATCTATTTCATTGCGCTGCGGATGAAGCGCGAGACGATGGACGAAAACCGCGGCGTGCTGGATGCCGTGCTGGAAACCACCCAGCGTATTACGGCCGAGGTGGACGAAGTGGTCGATATCGGCGATCCCTACGATGGTTACACCCGCTGCCTGCCTGCTGCGCCATTTCTCGGCCCGCTGCTGGCAGAGCTGGGCGTGAACGTAGTATCGCATGGCCTCGACAAGGTCGGTCCCAAATACGGCGTAACCGCACGCCATGTGCTGGAAGCCGCTGGGGTGCCTGTCAATCTGTCGCCGGCTGAAGCGGCTGCGCGCTTGAGCGACCCGGCGCTGGGCTGGACGTATGTCGACCAGGCGCAATCCAACCCGGGCATGCACAACCTCACCCCGCTGCGTGCGCAGATGATCAAGCGCCAGGTGCTCACCACGGTGGAAGTGCTGTCGAAGCCGATTGCCGGCAAAAAACTGACCCATTTCGTGACCGGTTACGTCCACAAGCCCTATCCGCCGGTGTATGCCGATCTCGCTCGGGTGGCCGGGTTTGATACTGCCTGCATCGTGCGCGGCGTCGAGGGCGGGGTGATTCCATCGCTGCGCCAGACCGGCAAATATTTCCACTACCACGACAAGGCCGAGGAAATCGAAGCCAGCATCGATCCGGTCGCACTCGGGATCGACCAGCCGGTGCGCGCAGTGCCGCTGCCAGGTTCGGTTGCAGCGGAAGAAGGCGCGGACGAGATCGTCGCCGCCATCGACATCAAGGCCACCTCACACGCCGCAGCCGAGGCCGGCATTCTGGCGCTCAAGGGCGACAAGGGCGCGACGTATGATTCGCTGGTGCTGGCGGGTTCGATCATCCTGCACCACGTCGGCAAGGCCGCAAGCGTGGCCGAGGCAGCGGCGCAGATCCGTGCTGTGCTGGATTCAGGCCGTGCCGTGGCACGGGTGAAGTGATGACTGAATTTGTCGCCATTGCCGCTGCAGACGAACTCAAGCCGGCGCAGATGAAGCGCGTCGTCGTCGAGGGCAAGAAGCTGCTGCTGTGCAACTCGAACGGCACGCATTACGTCGTCGACGAAATGTGCAGCCACGAGGATTACTCGCTGTATCTGGGGTGCATCAAGGACGGCAAGATCAAGTGCTCGCTGCATGGCAGCTACTTTGATCTCACCACCGGCCAGCCCACCTGCGATCCGGCCGACGAACCGATCAGAACCTATCCGGTGAAAATAGAGGCCGGGCAGGTCTGGGTCAAGGCCTGATTATTTATTAAGCAGTTCGCGGATCGCCCGGATGATTTCCGGGTGGTCGAACTCGCGCCCACCGATGGCGCTGGCGACGATGCGCCCCTGCCTGTCGACCAGAAAGGTGGTCGGCAGCCCCGCCACTTTCCACGCCTGCATCGTGTGGCTGCGGGTGTCGAGCAGGATGGGAAAGCCCAGTGTGGTGTCGAGCTGGCTGGTGAAAGCCTCGATGGTGTCGGCATCCTCACCCACGTCGACCGCCAGCACGCTGAAGGCTTCGCCCTTGAGTGCCTGTGACAGGCGCTCCATCGACGGCATTTCGCGGCGGCACGGCGGACACCAGGTGGCCCAGAAATTGATCAGCACGACCTTGCCCTTGAACTGCGTGAGGTCGAGCAACTGGCCGTCGAGGGATTTCAGTTTAAGCGCCGGTGCGGGCCTGGGCGTCTGCGTCGTCAGGCTGTGGGACAGGGGCGACAGGTCGGCGGCCTGCGCCGCGACTGCCAGGCCGAACACACAGCAAGCGGCCAGTACGGCCTTCGATACGCGTTTACGAATTTTCATGGGCGCATTTCACCTGTTCGAGTTTTTCTGAATGGATGGTGCCGCCCGCGCGCCAGACAACGCGCAGGTCGAACTGGCCGCCGCGCGGCACGCTGTAGCTGGTCATGCCCTGATTCCAGTCGCCCGAAGCGAAGGTCTGGGTGTCAGGGAATTGTGCCCAGGTGAAGGCGATGCGCGCCGATTCAGCGGCACCCAGTTGCTTCCAGATGCGTTCCCACTCGGTCTTGCTGCGGATGGCGCGTGGCGGCACGCCGGCCGATTCATAGCGCCAGTCGGCCAGCCGGTGCTGGATCGGCGTGTCGCCGATGTTGCGGACGACCGTCATGAAGACGCATTCGCTGGCGTAGCGCTCCGCCGCCGCAGGCGAGAACCCGCGGGCCTGATAAAAACTGCGAGCCTGGTCCGGGCTGATCTGGGTCAGCCGCACCTGGATGCCCTGTGATTCAGTCTGCCAGGTGGTGAGTCCGGTTTCCGCATCGACGCTGGAACCGGTTCCAGCGAAGGCGGCAGCACTCCACACGGCAAGCAGGGTCGGGATGGGGAATCGCATAGGCTAAAATCCTGATAGTTGAAATTTACAACGTAGTTCCGAGCAGATTATGGCAGACCCTATTCAGCACAAGGGTGCGGCAAAAACCGCGCGCATCCCGATCAAGATCGTGCCGCAGGAGCGCATGCGCCTGCCGCCGTGGATCCGCGCCAAGGCGCCCAGCCTGCCGAACGTGGCGCGGCTGAAAGGCATTCTGCGCGAGGCCAGGCTGCACACGGTGTGCGAAGAAGCCTCATGCCCCAACCTCGGCGAATGCTTCGGACATGGCACCGCGAC
>MGZO01000034.1:24808-26413 GCA_001802655.1 Hydrogenophilales bacterium RIFOXYD1_FULL_62_11 | reverse complement strand
TGCCCGTTTTGCGATGTCGGCCACGGCACCCCGCTGCCGCCCGACGTCGACGAGCCGCGCCACCTGGGAGAAACCATCGCGACGATGGCGCTGAAATACGTCGTCATCACCAGTGTCGACCGCGACGACTTGCGCGACGGCGGCGCGCAGCATTTCATCGACTGCATCCGCGCCGTGCGCGAGTTGTCGCCCGCGACCCGGATCGAAATCCTGACCCCGGATTTTCGCGGCCGCCACGACCGTGCGCTTGATATTTTCGACGCTGCACCGCCGGATGTGATGAACCACAACCTGGAAACCGTGCCGCGTTTATACAAGGCCGCGCGACCGGGCGCCGACTATGCGCATTCGCTCCAATTGTTGAAAGATTTCAAGGTGCGCCATCCCGACGTGCCGACCAAGTCCGGCCTGATGCTGGGGCTGGGCGAGGAAGACGACGAGATCCTGCAGGTCATGCGCGACTTGCGCGCGCATGACGTCGACATGCTGACGCTCGGGCAATACCTGCAACCGTCGCAACACCACTTGCCGGTGCTGCGCTTTGTGACGCCTGAGCGCTTTGCCCAGTTCGAGCAGGAAGCGCTGGCGATGGGATTCAAGCACGCGGCGTGCGGGCCGATGGTCCGCTCGAGTTACCACGCCGACCAGCAGGCGGCGGGGGTCTGAGGCTTATTTCAGTAGCCGCTTGCGCGTCAGTGCCAGCGAAATGATGTAGCCGAGGCTGCCATAGAGCAGCAGGGCGGCGACATGCAGCGTAATGTCGCCGGGCATGCGGCCGATCACCAGCGGCCGTGCCAGATCGATGGCGTGGCTGAGCGGCAGCCAGGCGGAAATGCTTTGCAATATTGGCGGCAACTGCGACACCGGGAAGAACACGCCGCATAGCAGCACCATTGGCGTGATCACCAGGGTGAAGTAATACAGGAAAAAATCGTAGCTCGGCGACACCGCATTCATTACCAACCCCATGCCGCCAAAGCAGAAGCCGACCAGCGCGACCACCGGGATGATCCACAGCGTCATCCAGAAATCACCAAACAACCCGAGACCCCAGATCACCGCGAGAATGGCCACGCCGGAGAGCAGGCTTTTCGACGTCGCCCAGGTCAGTTCGCCCAGCATCACGTCATCGAGCGTCATCGGCGCATTCAGGATGGCATCCCAGGTGCGCTGTACGTGCATGCGTGAAAAACTCGAATACAGCACCTCGAAGGTGGCGGCGTTCATCGTGCTGTAAGCCACGGTACCGGCGGCGAGAAAGCTCAGATACGACATGCCCTCAATATCGGGCAGCAGGCTGCCGAGGCCGAATCCGAGGCCGAGCATGTACAGCATCGGGTCTGCCAGGTTGCCGAGGATGGACGGGATGGCGAGCTTTTTCCACACCAGGTAGTTGCGCTGCCACACCGGGATGAAGCGCCACGATAGCTGGGGAAGGCGCAGGTGCTTAATCACGCAGGTCTCTCCCGGTGAGTTTGAGAAAGACGTCTTCGAGGTTGGATGGCCGGTGGACGTAGCGCAAGGCAGGTACTTCTTTCAGCGCATCAATCACGCCGTCGGGCGTGTCGGTGTAGCAGAACAGGGTTTCACCGACGGTTTCCGAGC
>MGZO01000034.1:16512-24784 GCA_001802655.1 Hydrogenophilales bacterium RIFOXYD1_FULL_62_11 | reverse complement strand
GGTTCGATATGCGCTTCGATCAGCGCGCGTGGCGCACCCTCGACGACCATCCGGCCGTGATCGAGGATGGCGAGGCGGTCCGCCAGCCGTTCGGCTTCGTCCATGAAGTGCGTGGTCAGGACGATGGTCTTGCCTTCCGCAATCAGGCGCCGCAAGCCTTGCCAGATGAGGTGGCGCGCCTGCGGATCAAGACCGGTGGTGGGTTCGTCGAGAAACAGGATGTCGGGGTCATGCACCAGCGCGCGGGCGAGCGTGAGCCGTCGCTTCATGCCGCCTGACAGCTGCGTGATCTGCGCGTCAGCCTTGCTTGCCAGGCCGGCAAAATCGAGCAGCATGGGCACCCGCTCGGTAACCGCGGCGCGGCTCATGCCGAAATAGCGGCCATAGGCGAGCAGGTTTTCGCGCACCGAGAAATCCGGATCCAGATTGTCCATTTGTGGCACGACGCCGACTTTCATCCTTGCTTCACGGGCCTGTTGCGGGACTGCGATGCCGGCGATTTCGATGCTGCCACTGTCCGGCTCGGTCAGGCCGAGCAACAGGCGCAAGGTGGTGGTTTTGCCTGCGCCATTGGGACCCAGCAGACCGAAGCATTCACCGCGCCGGACATTCAGGTCGAGGCCGCGCACCACTTCGGTGTCGCCGTACTTTTTGCTCAGGCCGCGCACTTTCAGCATGGACAGGACTCCACGAACGCCTGTTTCAATTCGCCGAGTTTGCCGTGAAAAAAATGTCCGGCGTTAGGGATGACCTTGACCGCGATCTGCTGCTGTTCGGCCCAGCGCTGCATGGCGACAGGCGGAATCAGCTCATCGGCGTCACCATAAATCAGCACGCTATCGGGCGGCACCGGGTCGAATGCATACATCGTGACGGCAGGTGCGACCAGGATCAGGCGGCGTGCGTCGAGTTGCTGGCGCAGGCGATGTTGCACGAAGGCACCAAACGAAAAGCCCGCCAGCGCCCAGGGCAGATTGGGATAGCTGGCTTCGACAAAGCGGGCGACCGCGAGCAAATCCTCGGTTTCGCCGACCCCCGCATCGTATGCTCCATCGCTCATGCCGACCCCGCGAAAGTTCGGCCGCACGCTGACCCAGCCCGCTTCGTTCGCCGCTTTGGCAAGGGTGGTCACCACCTTGTTGTCGAGCGTGCCGCCGTGCAATGGGTGGGGATGCGCCACCAGCAACAGGCCGCGACGTTCACCTTCGGGGTCGTCAATTACGGTTTCCAGCTTGCCGACGGCAACGGGGATGCGGAGTTTGTAACGCTTCACTTAAGGCGATTTATTTCAGTTGCAGACGTTCGACGATGCGTCCCTGCTTGAGATGCACCTCAAATATTTCGTCGATATCGGACTCGTCCACATAGGTGTACCAGGTCCCTTCGGGGTAGATCACCACAACCGGACCTTCGTTGCAGCGGTCCAGGCAGCCCGCGCTGTTGATGCGACACTTGCCAACGCCGTTCATGTTGGCATGCTTGGCTTTCTTCTTCAGGTAATCACGCATATGCTGACCGCCGGAGGCGCCACAGCATTGCGCGCCGTCGTCACGCTGATTGGTGCAAAAAAATACGTGGTGGGTGAAATACGGTTTATTCATCAGCTTGTTCCGGATGCCCGGGCGGGCATGAAAATTTGATTGCATTGCCGTGTGCCAGATCGGCCGGATATTTGTTGGCGTTGATCACCAGTTTGTCGGCGGCCGCTTCCAGCAAGTCAATATCGAGCAGATCGGCCAGGCGCGTCAGATAGATCAACACGTCGGCGATTTCCTGGCGCACAGCTTCGTGTTGTGCCGGGCTCAGGTTCTGGCTCTGTTCCGCCGTCAGCCACTGGAACGGTTCCAGCAACTCTGACGCTTCAACACTTAGCGCCATCACCAGATTTTTGGGCGTGTGGAAAATTTCCCATGCGCGCGCTTCGGCAAATGCACGGATATGTTGGCGCAGGGTGTCGAGCGTGTCGATGGCGGGTCGATTCATGGGCTGCATGATACTCCGGCAAAGGTCGGGCTTTTGACACCCCTGGCGAGTAATCAACATTAATGAATGGACGTCAGCGGTGTAGTGTTATGCAAGGCTGATGGCGACGTCACTTTGCTACTCTGGCGTGGGGATTGCTTGTGAGTTGCGCTGATGGCTTTGCAGCAGGAGGTCGAAATTTCAATTCGCTCAGGCATAATCGCGGCGGATAGCTAGCTTAATTTGAGGGAGGGTGGACATGTTTACAATTAATACACTCATCGCACGCATCGGCGTGGTGTGCGCAGTCGTTGCCATAACGGGCTGCTCCAGCACACCAACTTATCCGCCCGCGCCGGACCGGGTGGCTGGGTCAGACTGGAACTACAAACTTGGACCGGGTGACTCGGTCAACGTGTTTGTCTGGCGTAACCCCGAGGTGTCAGGCAGTTTTCCGATCCGTCCGGACGGCAAGATGACCATGAATCTGATCGAGGATCTGCAGGCTTCCGGCAAGACCCCCAGCCAGTTGGCGCGCGATATTGAAAAAGCGCTTTCCAAATACATCCAGGAACCCATTGCCACCGTCATCGTGGGCGGCGGGATTGGTCCTTACAATCAGCAAATTCGGATATTGGGCGAAGCGGGTACGCCGCAGGCGCTGGGCTATCGCGAGGGCATGAGCCTGGTTGATGTCATGATTTCGGTAGGCGGTCTGACCGATTTCGCTGATGGCAACAAGGCTTATATTTCGCGAATCATGGAAGACGGAAAACGTGTCCAGCTCGGGGTGCGCATCGAGGATTTGATCCGGGACGGGGATAGCACCGCCAACGTGGAAATTCGCCCGGGCGATGTCCTGGTCATTCCCGAAAGCCTGTTCTGATCGTCAACACACCGTCAGCTGACGGTGTGTTTGTTTTGGTGGGATAGAGACTCTGCATGGATCAAGTACTGCAACAAATTCTAGGGTATGCCAAAGCCGCGTGGCAGCGGCGATGGTGGGGCGTGGCAGTGGCCTGGCTGACGTGCATTGTTGGCTGGACCTGGGTCATGACGATTCCTGATCGCTACGAGGCGTCGGCGCGGGTGTATGTGGACACGCAGACCTTGCTCAAACCGCTGTTGCAGGGCCTGACAGCCGAGCCCAACGTGGAGCAGCAGATCAAACTGATGACGCGTCAGCTGGTGAGTCGGCCCACGCTGGAAAAAGTCGCCCGCATGACCGACCTGGATGTAAAGGCGAAAACGCCCGAGCAAACCGAAGGCATGCTCAATGGTCTGGCAGGAAAAATAGCCATTGGCAATGCCGGGCAGGAAAATCTCTACACCATCAGTTATCAGGACGCAAATGCTGATCTGGCCAAAAAGGTTGTGCAGTCATTGCTGACCATTTTTGTCGAAACCAGCCTGGGGAAAACCCGTCAGGATATTTCCAGTTCGCAGCGTTTTATCGAGGAGCAGTTGCAGCAATACCAGCAGAAGCTGACCGATGCCGAAAATGCGCTCAAGGAATTCAAGCAAAAACATATTGGCATGATGCCGGGACAGGGCGGTGACTACTACGCCAAGCTGGCCGAAGTGTCTGCCCAGTTGCGACAGGCGCAGCTGGATCAGCAGGAAGCGGTCAATCGTCGCAACCAGCTCAAGCAGCAACTGGCAGACGAGGAGCCGGAGCTGGCTGCTGCAGCGGCGGCCACGACGGATGGCGAGATCGACAGCCGCATTCAGGCGTTGCAGAAGCAAATGGATCAATTGCGCTTGCAGTACACCGATCTGCATCCGGATATCCAGGCAAACAAGCGTCTGGTCGAAAGACTGGAGGCGCAGAAGAAGGCCGACCTGGCTGCACGTAAAGCGGATCCGGTGGGTTCCAAAATCCAGAACCCGGTCTATCAGCAACTCACTATTGCCATTGCTGAAGCCGATGCAACGGTTGCCTCCCTGCAGGCGCGCGTGGGTGAGTATCAGCGTCGCTATGGTGAGTTGCGCGGCGCATCCAACATGGTTCCGCAGGTTGAGCAGGAGTACACCCAGCTGATGCGCGATTACGACGTGTATCGCCAGAATTACGACGCGCTGTTGAAGCGCCGTGAGTCGGTCACCATGTCGGGTGAGGTTGAAAGCAAGACCGATACAGTCGATTTTCGCGTGATTGACCCGCCCTTTGTGCCGAGTCAGCCTGCCTGGCCGAACCGTCCCATGCTGCTGTCCCTGGTTACCTTGGGTGGGCTGGGTGCCGGTGTGGTGGTGGCGTTTCTGCTCAGTCAGTTGCGTCGCACCGTGACAGATCGCCGCGTGCTGCGCGAGCTGACCGGCTTGCCCTTGCTGGGTGCAGTGTCACGGGTGGAAACGGATGAAACCCGTCGCCGCAAACGCAAAGGGTTGCTGACTTACCTCGCCGCCCTGGGTAGTTTGATCGCCGCGTACGGTGGGGTGATGATCCTGCAACTGGTCATGTCGCGTGCTGGCTAGGAGAAACCATGAGCATTATTGAAAAAGCTGCAGGAAAAATCGGGGTGGGCGCACCCAGGCCGGTGGTCCCTAACAACCCGGTCGAGGTGGCGCGTGACGCCAGCCTGATTGAGAGTGCGCTTGACAAGCAGAGCAGCTCGCACGCTTCACCCTTCATCGCGACAACCGTAGAGCCGATTTTCAGTGATCCGGATGCCTCGGTGATGGAAGGCAACAGCCAGGTTCAATCGATCAATCTGGCTCGCCTGCATCGCATGGGTGTCGTGTCGCCGGATGCGGAGAAAAGCAAGATTGCCGAGGAGTTCCGCATCATCAAGCGTCCGTTGATTGCGAATGCTTTTGGACAGGGCGCGGCGCGGGTCAGGAATGGCAACCTCATCATGGTGACCAGCTCGCTGCCGGGTGAAGGCAAGAGCTTCTGCGCCATCAACCTGGCCATCTCGATGGCGATGGAAATGGATCGTACCGTGCTGCTGATTGATGCTGACGTCGCCAAGCCGCGTGTGCCGGAATATCTGGGCATCCATGCCGACAAAGGCCTGCTGGATGTGCTGCAGGACAAAAACCTCAAGCTGTCCGACGTGATGATCAAGACGGACATCGCCAAGCTGACCGTTTTGCCTGCGGGTCGCACCTACAAGCGCGCAACCGAATTGTTGGCGAGCGCCGCGATGACCCGTTTGATCGAGGATATCGGCAATCGTTATCCCGATCGGATCATTTTGTTCGACTCCCCGCCGCTGCTGGCGACCAGCGAATCCAGCGTGCTGGCGACCCACATGGGGCAGATCGTCATGGTGGTAGAGGCCGAAAAAACCTCTCAGGAAGCGGTGCGCGAAGCGCTCAGCCATATCCAGTCGTGTGAAGTGGTGGGTATGCTGCTGAATAAAACCACGCCAACCCCCGGTGCGGATTATTACTATGGTCACTATGGCAGTTACGGAAAATAAAATTCGCCCACGCTGCGTGAAACCGGCGTTGCACCGGCAACAGCCGTTGGCGGCCGCGTTGTCAGCCTGCATCGCACTGTTCGCCAGCCCGGCAGCTGCTCTGGATTGGCAGTTTGAGCCTTCTTTGGGCGGCACGGCAACGTACACCGACAACGCCAACCAGAGTAACGCCAACCCGGAAGACGCGTTGATCTTCACCGTGAGGCCCGGCTTCAGCCTTCGCTCCGAAGGATCGCGTCGCATTCAGGCCAGTTTGAATTATGGCCTTACCGGCGTGGCGCGTTACGGAGAAGACCAAAGCACGGACCTCAATCACAACCTGGGTGCGCTCGGCAAAGCCGAACTGATCGAAAACTTCTTGTTTGTTGACGGTACCGCAAGTGTTTCGCAGGAGCTGATTTCGCTGACCGGTTCGCCGGCCGACGCCAACACCAACGACAGCAACCGCGCCACCGTCGGCACCTATTCGATCAGCCCCTACATCCGGAAACGTCTCGGTACGTTTGCCAATGCACAGGCGCGCTACACTTCCAGCGGTGCGATATTCGAGAATGACGTCGCCTCCAATTCGAATGTAAATGCATTTTCAGCCGGGCTGACCAACGGCACCGGCTTCAATAATTTAAGCTGGGGGCTCAATTACTCCCTGCGCAAGGCCAACAACAGCGACACCGCCGATACCACCTTCGAAAGTGTCAGCGCGAGCGCCGGCTATGCACTTACCCGCAAATTCCGGGTGTTCGGCACCGTAGGTCAGGACTGGAACGACTACCTCAGCACCAGCGGAACCGATGGCTCGTCGTGGAGCGTGGGGGGGGGCTGGTCACCTACCCGCCGCACCAGTGTTGATGCCTCGTTTGGCGAGCGTTATTTCGGCAATACCTACAGCTTGTCCGCGAACCATCGCACCCGGATATCACGATGGACGGCCAGTTATTCGGAAAATGTCAGCGATATTTCGCAGCAGTTGCTGGAAGCAAGCAGCCGTGTTTTCTGGGTCTGTGATGGGACGCTGCGGGAACCCCCTGACGGCACTCAGCCGCAGGAAGCCTGTTCAACCGCTTGGGTGGGGCCGATATCGGCAGGCCAGCTGGCGACTGATTACATAAGCCTCGGCCTCTCGATTTCCGATCTGGTGGCGGCCAATCTGCCCGGCTTTGGGCTTGCCGGTGGCGTTTACGTTATCAAGAGCTTTACTGCCGGTGTGTCATGGGATATCAGGCGCCTGGGGTTCGGCTTGTCGGCGCGCGACACCAAACGCATTTATCAGGAATTGGGTGGCGCGCAGGATCGTGTTCAGGCTCTGACGGGTTCCGTAAACTATCGCGTGTCGCCCCGAACCAACGCCTACAGCAGCCTGTCGCTCACGCGTACCAATGTTGATGCGCTACTGACAGGCGGCGCGGCGCGGGAGGATGACCTGCTCAGCCTGAATCTGGGTCTGAGTCATCGTTTTGCCGAGAAGCTCAACGGCGCGTTGACTTTACGCCATACCCAACGGGATTCGAACGACGCGAATTCCGACTACGACGAAAACAGTCTCACTGCCTCGGTCAACAAGCGTTTCTGACCGGTTTGGCGGGTTGGCATGGCCTTTGCGAGGTTTTACAGGGCAAGCCAACCTGGCCACCAACCAACCACGGATCGTTCATGTACGAAGACTATTACCGTTTCAGCGCCAAACCGTTTCAGCTCAACCCCGACCCACGCTTCTTTTTTGGGTCCAAGGGGCACAAGCGGGCGATGGCTTATCTCGACTATGGCTTGTCGCTGGGCGAGGGGTTTATTGTCATCACCGGCGAAGTCGGCGCAGGCAAAACCACACTGGTGCGCAATCTGTTTCGCCAGCTCGAATCGCACAATCTGGTGGCGGCGCAACTGGTCTCCACCCAGCTTGATGCCGAGGACACGCTGCGTAGCGTGGCCGCTTCGTTCGGGCTGGAGCACGAAGGCCTGACCAAGTCTGCACTGCTGAAAAACATCGAGGACTTTTTCATCGCCGCGACGCGCCAGGGCAAGCGGGTGCTGCTGGTGGTGGACGAGGCACAAAACCTGACACCGCGCGCAGTGGAAGAACTGCGCATGCTGTCCAATTTCCAGAACGACGAACGTTCGCTGATCCAGACTTTCCTGCTCGGGCAGCCGGAGTTTCGCGGCATCCTGCAGAGCCCCAACATGCAGCAATTACGCCAGCGGGTGGTGGCCTCCTACCATCTGGGCCCGCTCGGTGCGGACGAGACCCGTGGGTATATCGAGCACCGTTTGCGTACCGTAGGCTGGCAGGGGACGCCTGGGTTTGACGACGAGGCGTTTGCCGAACTGCATCGCTTTACCGGCGGCATCCCGCGGCGTCTCAACACAACCTGTGACCGTCTGTTGCTGTTTGGTTTTCTGGAAGAGAAGAGTCATTTTGGTATCGATGAAGTCAACGAAGTGATCGCCGACCTCAAAAATGAAATCGCGCATCAGGATTTCAGGGGGGGGGGCGGCCTCAACGGCCAGCCTGCGCCGGAGGGAAGCGTTTCCAGTGAAGATACTGCACGACTGGTGCAGCGCGTCGAGCAAATGGAGCGTTCGGTGAACCGCATCCTGCCCATCGTGCGCAAGATTCTGTTTACCGTGAGCGAGCGCAATGCAGCGGCCGAAGCCGGTACGCTGCCCGATAACCCCGAAATCACTCACTAGCCCGCACGGAATGACCATGACTCAAGTTTTGTGTGTTGCAGGTGCGCGCCCCAATTTCATGAAAATCGCACCGGTCATGGCCGCACTGGCCGAGACCGGCATCGCTGCGCAGTTGCTGCACACCGGCCAGCATTACGATGCGGCGATGAGTGATGGCTTTTTTGCCGATCTCGGCATTCCGCGCCCGGACCATCATCTTG
>MGZO01000034.1:12275-16452 GCA_001802655.1 Hydrogenophilales bacterium RIFOXYD1_FULL_62_11 | reverse complement strand
TGCTCGAAAGCGTGCGGCCGCAAGCCGTGCTGGTGGTGGGGGATGTCAATTCCACCATCGCCTGCGCACTGGTGGCGGCCAAACGCGGCGTGCGCGTCATCCACGTTGAGGCGGGGTTGCGCAGCTACGACCGCAGCATGCCGGAGGAAATCAATCGGGTCCTCACCGATCAGCTGTCTGATTTGCTGTTTACCACCGAAAAAAGCGCGCTTGCCAATTTGCAGCGCGAAGGCATTGATGCCTCGCGGGTTGAATTTGTCGGCAACGTGATGATCGACACCCTGTATCGCAATCTCGACCGCGCGGTGCCGAGCAGCCAGACCCTGGGTGGGTCGTTGCCCGCTTATGCGGTGCTGACCCTGCACCGGCCATCGAATGTCGACGATCCGGCCACGCTCGGCGCACTGCTCGATGTGATCGGTGAAATCAACCGCGTGTTGCCGGTGGTGCTGCCGCTGCATCCGCGCACCCGCGGCAATATCGAAAAATTCGGCCTGTCCACCAGGCTGGAGGCGCTGCGCATCCTGCCGCCGCTGGGCTATCTCGACATGCTAGGGCTGATGCGCGATGCCAAACTGGTGCTGACCGATTCGGGCGGAATCCAGGAAGAAACCACTGCGCTCGGCGTTCCCTGTCTGACGCTGCGCGACAACACCGAACGTCCGATCACCCTGACGGAAGGCACCAATACCCTGGTCGGTGCCGATCCCGCTGCGATCCGGGCTGCATTTGAAACCGTGATGACGAGTGGTGGCCGCGCCGGTTGCATCCCGGAATACTGGGATGGCCGTGCAGCGATGCGCATCGCGCACACGCTGAAAGGTTGGCTGCCGCAGCCAGCCGGCGTCAGGGGGGGTAAATGACCCGCATGAAAAATGCGATGTCGATCGACGTCGAAGACTATTTTCAGGTGTCAGCCTTTGCCTCGACCATCCGGCGCGAGGATTGGGACAGCATGCCGTGCCGGGTGGAGCGCAACGTCGACGTGATCCTGGGCCTGCTCGACGAGGCGGATTCCAGGGCAACATTCTTCACACTCGGCTGGATTGCCGAGCGTTATCCGCAAGTGGTGCGCCGGATTGTCGACGGCGGTCACGAGCTCGCCAGCCATGGCTACGGCCACCAGCGCGTGTCGGATCTGACGCCCGAGCTATTTCGGCATGACATTACCCATGCCAAACGCATTCTCGAGGATCTCGGCGGGGTCGCTGTTCGCGGCTATCGCGCGCCGAGCTTTTCCATCAACCAGAACAACTGGTGGGCGGTCGAGGAACTGGAAAATGCCGGCTATGTGTACAGCTCGAGCATTTATCCGGTCAAGCACGATCACTATGGCATGCCGGACGCGCCGCGCTTTCCGAATCGCCCCAATGGCGCTGGCGGCATCCTGGAATTGCCGCCCACCACGCTGGAACTGATGGGGCGCAACCTGCCTGCGGCGGGTGGCGGCTGGTTCCGGTTGTTGCCGTATTCGATGTCGCGCTGGATGCTGCAACGCGTGAACACGCAGGATCAGGCGCCGTGCATGTTCTATTTCCACCCTTGGGAAATGGACGCCGGACAGCCGCGTCAGCTTGGCCTGTCGGCTAAAACGCGCTTTCGTCATTACGTCAATTTGCAACGTATGCCGGGCAGAATGCGCCAATTGCTGAATGATTTTGAATGGGATCGCGTGGATCGCGTATTCCTCCCCACGCTTTGAACATGCCAACTGAACTTCTTCAAGGGCACGCGGCCGTGCCGACGCCCCGTGCGGCCGCGGTGACCATTCGCAGGGCATCGGCGAATGATGCCTCGCGCTGGGATGCCTTTGTCCTGACGCATCCGGACGCCACATTTTTTCATCGCATCGGCTGGAAGCGGGTGATCGAACAGGCATTCAGCCATCGCAGCCATTATTTGCTGGCTGAACGCGACGGCGCAATCGTCGGTGTGCTGCCGTTGGTTGAAATCAAAAGCCGGCTGTTTGGTCACAGCCTCGGTTCATTGCCGTTCTGTGTCTATGGCGGCATCGTTGCCGTTGATGCGGCCGCCCGCGAGGGCCTCGATCAGGCCGCGCAGGCGCTGGCCCGCACGCTCAAGGTGGGCGCGCTCGAGTACCGCAACCCGGTCGTGCAGCATGCCGACTGGCCGGCCAAGGATATGTATGTCACGTTCAAGAAGGCGATCGAACCCGAAACCGAAGCCAACATGAACGCGATACCGCGCAAGCAGCGTGCAATGGTCAGAAAAGGCATCAAGGCCGGCCTCACCGGCGAGATCGATGCCGATACCACGCGGTTTTTCCAGGCCTATTCGGCCAGCGTGCATCGCTTGGGCACGCCGGTTTTTTCGCGCAAGTTTTTCCAGTTGCTGAAAGATGAGTTCGGCGACAACTGCGAAGTGCTGACCATCGTGCTCGGCGAGCAGGTGATCGCCAGCGTGATGTCGTTCTATTTCCGCGACGAAGTGTTGCCTTACTACGGCGGCGGCGTCGATGCCGCGCGCGCCGTGGCGGGCAACGATTTCATGTACTGGGAACTGATGCGGCGTGCCTGCGAGCGCGGCCTGAAGGTGTTCGACTTTGGCCGCAGCAAGCGCGGAACCGGTTCATTCGACTTCAAGAAGAACTGGGGCTTTGAGCCTGCGCCGCTGCATTACGAATATTTTCTAGTGCGTGACACCGAGGTGCCCGAGATCAATCCGCTCAACCCGAAATACCGCCTGTTCATCCAGGCCTGGAAGAAAATGCCGCTGGCTGTCGCCAATGTGATCGGGCCCCATATCGTCAAGAATCTGGGCTAGCGGTCTGCTTGCGCGATGGGGGGACGAATGAAACGGATGGATTTTGTTGCAGGGCATACCCGACGGCCTGTCGGCCTGGGCACAAGAGGCGCGAGGAGGCGACATAGCCCGCACTATGGCAACGACGAGCAACGCCGCCATGCGGCAAAAGCCGCCGTTTCATGTTCGCTTATTGTGCAAGTAGGCCGCTAGCATGGAGGGTTTGCTGTTCCTTGCGCATCGCATTCCATTCCCGCCCAACAAGGGCGACAAGATCCGCTCGTTTCATTTGTTGCGGCATTTGAGCACGCGCTATGCCATCCACCTTGGCGCTTTCGTGGACGATCCGGACGACTGGCAATTTCAGGATGCGCTCAAGCCTTATTGCGCGTCGATCAAACTGCTGTCGCTGAGCCCGCGCCGCGCCAAGCTGGCAAGTCTGACCGGCTTGCTGACCGGCGAAGCGCTGACGCTGCCGTATTACCGCAGCCGTGAACTGACGCAGTGGGCGGCAGGGCTGGCGGCGAGCGGAGCGGTGACGCGCGGCCTGGCGTATTCGTCGGCAATGGCGATGTTCATGCCGTCTGCGCTTGCGCGGCGGGTGATCGACATGGTCGACGTCGACTCCGACAAATGGACGCAATATGCATCCACCCAGCGCTGGCCGATGTCCTGGGTGTATGCGCGCGAAGGCCGCAAGCTGGCGCGGTGGGAAGCGCAGGTGGCGCAGGATTTCGATGCCACCCTGCTGGTCTCGCATGACGAGGCGGCCTTGCTGCAGCAGCGCGTGCCGCAGGCGCGCCATAAAATCAGTGCCTTTGAGAACGGCGTCGATGCCGATTACTTTTCGCCCGCGCGCGACTACCCGAATCACTATTCGTCTGATGTACAGAGTGTTGTTTTCACCGGCGCGATGGATTACTGGCCCAATGTCGACGCCGTGAGCTGGTTTGCCGAGCGGATTTTCCCGGCAATTCGGGATGCGGTTCCGGCCGCGCAATTCACCATCGTCGGCAGCCGTCCCAGCGCGGCGGTCCTTGCACTGGCGCGACAACCGGGTGTCATCGTTACCGGCAGCGTGCCGGATGTGCGCCCCTGGCTGGCGCATGCGGCATGCGCGGTGGCGCCTTTGCGCATCGCCCGCGGCGTGCAGAACAAGGTGCTCGAAGCGATGGCAATGGCGCGTCCCGTCGTCGTCAGCGCCCAGGCCGCCGAAGGTATCCGCGCCGAGGCAGGGCGCGATTTCATTCTGGTGCATGGCGAGACCGAATTCGCCCGGGCCGTGGTGACGCAATTGCAGACGCTGCCTTCCGCTGCGCTTGCCCGCGATTGCATCCTGGCGCATTACGACTGGGCAGCCAATTTGCGCCGCATCGATCCCCTGTTTGAACCGCTTGCGGTTCTGCCCCCTGTT
>MGZO01000034.1:7048-12242 GCA_001802655.1 Hydrogenophilales bacterium RIFOXYD1_FULL_62_11 | reverse complement strand
GTGGGAGCGCTCGGAAACCTTCGCACACGGTTACCTGATCTTCCCGATCAGCGCCTGGCTGGTGTGGCGGTTGCGGGATGAGTTGGCACGCCTGCAGCCGCAGCCCGACCTGCGTGGCTTGATCGTGCTGGCACTGGCCGGGGTGGGCTGGCTGCTGGCGGATGCCGGCAGCGTGAATGTAGCGGCGCAGTTTGCGTTCATCACTATGCTAATTGCAGCAGTGTGGACGCTGCTGGGCTGGCAGGTGTTCCGGGCGCTGCTGTTTCCGCTGATGTTCCTGTTTTTCGCGGTGCCGGTGGGCGAGTTCCTGATTCAGCCCTTGATGGGCGTGACGGCCGATTTCACCGTGGCGATGCTGCAATTCACCGGGATTCCGGTGTATCGCGAAGGCACCTTCTTCAGCATCCCGAGTGGCGACTGGTCAGTGGTAGAGGGCTGCTCGGGGCTGCGTTATCTGATTGCGTCGATCACGCTGGGTGTGTTGTATGCCTATCTGACGTACCGTTCGTGGCAGCGCCGCGTGCTGTTTACCATTGCCGCGATGGTCGTGCCGGTGTTCGCCAACAGCGGGCGCGCCTACATGATCGTGATGATCGCCCACCTGTCCGACATGAAGCTCGCACTGGGCGTGGATCACTATATTTATGGCTGGGTGTTTTTCGGCATCGTCATGCTGCTGCTGTTCTGGATTGGCAGTTTCTGGCGTCAAGATGAGGAACTGCAACCGGTCCAATCCGGTACCGGGCCGCTTGCCGCTACCCGCACGGCAGGAGGGCGCCCGCTCTGGCTGGCCGGAGGGGCGGTGTTGCTGATCGCTGGTTTGTGGCCCGCGTATGCGTACTGGCTCAGTGAGCGTCCGATGCCTGAAATGGCGGCCTTGCAGGTTGAGCCGAGCGGCGGCTGGCAGCCAGCCACCAGCGTCACCAGCTGGGTGCCGCATTGGGTCGGAGCCGACCGCCAGTTGCGGCAGTCATTCACCCAGGCCGGCAACACGGTGTTGCTGGAGTTGAATTATTACGTGGCGCAGCGGCAGGATGCCGAACTGATCAATTCACAGAACTTCATGATCCGGCAGAAGGATCCGCTGTGGTCGAACATCGGCGAAACCCGGGCCACGGTCATCATTGCGGGGCAATCGCGCCAGGTGCGCCAGGCCAGGCTGCGCGGCAGCAACGGCCAGCGACTGCTGGTGTGGCAGTGGAACCTGATCAACCAGCAGCCCGTCGTCAACGACCAGATCGCCAAGTTGATCCTGGCAGCCGACCGGGTGCGGTTGAAGCGCGACGATGGCTTGTCGGTATTGATTGCCATGCCGTATGACGAGATGGCAATGGATGCGGCCGTTGCCACGCTGGCGCGGTTTGCGGCCGACATGGATGCGCCGATCGGGCGCGCGCTCGACCGGGTCGATGGGCGGTGATTCCCCACATCGTGCATATCGTCCACCGCTTCGACACAGGCGGCATGGAAAACGGCATGGTCAACCTGTTCAACACCCTGTCGCCGCAGCGCTACCGCCATAGCGTGGTGGCGCTGACGGATTTCAGCGATTTCCGGCGCCGCATCACTGCCCAGCCGGTAGCGTTCTATGCCTTGAACCGCCCGCCGGGTCGTGGCCTAGGTTGGATGCTGCGCTTGCGCAGGCTGTTGCGCCAATTGCAGCCCGATCTGGTGCACACGCGCAATCTGGCCGCACTGGAGGCGCAGCTGGTGGCGGCCGCTGCCGGCATCCGCGCCACCGTGCACGGTGAACATGGGCGCGATGTGTTCGATCTGTACGGGAAGAACCGCAAATACAACCTGATCCGGCGCGCCATCCGGCCATTCGTCTCGAACTACATCGCGGTGAGCCAGGATCTCGAAAACTGGCTGCGCGAAACCATCCACGTGCCGCCGCACAAGCTGCAGCAGATCTACAACGGTGTCGACAATGTGAAATTTCATCCGCGCGTGGGTGCGCGCCCCGAATTCGCGCATCCCGACAGCATCGTGTTTGGTTCGGTGGGGCGCATGGTCGAGGTCAAGGATTACCCGACCCTGACGCGTGCCTTCATCCAGATGGTGCGTCAGCAGCCTGAACGCGATGAACGGGCGCGTCTGGTCATTGTCGGCGAAGGGCCGGCGCGCGCCACCTGTCTGGGCTTGCTGCAGCAGGCGGGGCTGGCGCATCTGGCCTGGCTGCCCGGCGAGCGCCACGATATTGCAGATATCATGCAGGCCTTCGATGTGTTCGTGCTGCCGTCGAAGAACGAAGGCATTTCCAATACCATTCTTGAAGCGCTGGCGAGCGGGCTGCCGGTGATCGCCACGGCGGTGGGCGGCAATGTCGAGCTGGTGCAGTCCGGGGTCAATGGCATGCTGGTTCAGCCCGGCGATGTGGCTGGCATGGCACAAGCCTTGCTGGGGTATCTGGACGCGCCGGCGCGGATTGCCGAACACGGTCGCACCGCGCGGCAGCTTGCCGAGCAGCGCTACAGTATTCCGGCGATGGCCGAGGCGTACGCGGCGGTGTACGACCGGACGCTGCAAGGCCGACGCTGAAATGCCGTCGAACGACGCGATAAATTGACACGAACCGAGACGCGATAACCCGTATGTGTGGCATTACCGGCATTTTCGATACCCGTGGCGCGAGCGAGATTTCCCGCGAGCTGCTGCACACGATGAACGAAACGCAGTTCCATCGCGGCCCCGACGAAGGCGGATTGCATCTGGAGCCTGGCGTGGGGCTGGGACACCGGCGGCTGTCGATCATCGACCTCTCCTCCGGCCAGCAGCCGCTGTTCAATGAAGATGGCTCGGTGGTGGTGGTGTTCAACGGCGAGATCTACAACTTTCAGGAACTGGTGCCCGAACTCGAAGCGCTGGGCCATGTATTCCGCACCCATTCCGATACCGAAGTCATCGTCCATGCCTGGGAGGCCTGGGGCGAAGCCTGCGTGGCGCGCTTTCGCGGCATGTTCGCGTTTGCCTTGTGGGACCGCAATCTGGGCACGCTGTTCGTGGTGCGCGACCGCTTCGGCGTCAAGCCGCTGTATTACGCGTTTCTCGACAATGGTGAATTCATTTTCGGCTCTGAACTGAAGGCGCTGATGGCGCACCCCGGCCTTACGCGTGCGATCGATCCGTGCGCCGTTGAAGAATATTTCGCCTACGGCTACGTGCCCGAGCCGCGCACGATTTTCAAGGGCTGCCACAAGCTGCCGCCCGGTTTTACCCTCACCCTCAAGCGCGGCCAGGCAGCGGCCGCTCCGAAGCAGTATTGGGACATGCCGTTCACCCCGGTTGCAGTGAAGGATGAAGCCAGCGCGATGGACGAGCTGGTCGAACGGCTCAAGGACTCGATCCGCCTGCGCATGATTGCCGATGTGCCGCTGGGCGCCTTCCTCTCGGGCGGCGTCGATTCCAGCGCGGTGGTCGCGATGATGGCGACCCAATCCGAAACGCCGGTGAATACCTGCTCGATCGGTTTCGACGATCCGGCATTCAATGAAATCGAGTTCGCCCAGCAGGTGGCAGATCGTTATCACACGCAGCATCACGTCGAGACCGTCGCCGCCGACGACTTCGGCCTGGTCGACAAACTGGCGAACGTGTACGACGAACCCTATGCAGACTCGTCCGCATTGCCGACCTACCGGGTCTGCGAACTGGCCAGGAAGCACGTGAAAGTGGCGCTGTCGGGCGACGGCGGCGACGAGCATTTTGCCGGCTACCGGCGTTATCGCTGGTTCCGCTACGAAGAGCGGATGCGCGCGGTGATGCCGCTGGCCTTGCGGCGTCCGCTGTTCGGCGTGCTCGGCAAGCTGTATCCGAAGGCCGACTGGGCGCCCAAGGTGTTCCGCGCGAAAACCACGTTCGAGGCGCTGGCGCGCGATACCGTCGAGGGCTATTTCCATGGCGTCTCGCTGCTGTCCGACGCGCAGCGCAAACTGCTGTTTGCGCCCTCGTTCAGGCGCGAGCTGCAGGGCTATCAGGCGGTCGAAGTGCTGCGCCGCCATGCCGCCGCGTCTCCCACCGACGACCCGCTGTCGCTGGTGCAATACCTCGACATGAAGACGTATCTGGTCGGCGACATCCTGACCAAGGTGGACCGCGCCAGCATGGCGCACGCGCTGGAAGTGCGCGAGCCGCTGCTCGATCACGAGCTGATGGGCTGGGTGTCGGGGCTGCCGACCGATCTCAAGCTGCGTGGCACCGAGGGCAAATACCTGCTGAAAAAATCGATGGAACCCTACTTGCCGCACGATGTGCTGTACCGCAAGAAAATGGGCTTCTCGGTGCCGCTGGCGGCATGGTTCCGTGGCCCGCTGGCGGCGACCATCCGCAGCGTGGTGCTGGGCGAACGGCTGGCCTCGACCGGGCTGTTCAACCAGGGCTTTCTGCGCGAAGTGGTCGAGGCGCACCAGGGCGGGCGTCGCGATTACTCGGTGATTCTGTGGACGGTGTTGATGTTCGACGCCTTCCTCGCGCAGGTGCTGGGCCTGGACGCCAGCGATCGGGCGGCAGCATGAAAATCCTTCACGTCTTCGACCACACCCTGCCGCTGCATTCCGGTTATACCTTCCGCAGCGCAGCGATTTTGCGCGAGCAACGCAAGCTCGGCTGGGACACCTATCATTTGTCTGGCCCCAAGCAGATCAATTGCAGCGTCGCAGAAGAAGACGCCGACGGCCTGCATTTTTACCGCACGCCGAAACCGACCGGATTGCTGGCGAAACTGCCGGGTGCCGATCCGTTTGCGGTGATGGGCGCGATTGAGTCCCGCTTGTTTGAACTGGCGCAAACGCTGCGCCCCGATGTGATCCACGCCCATTCGCCAGTGCTCGATGCGGTGCCGGCGATTCGCGTCGGCCGCAAGCTGGGGATCCCGGTGGTGTATGAAATCCGCGCGTTCTGGGAAGACGCCGCCGTCGATCACGGCACCACGCAAGCCGGCAGCCTGCGTTACAAGCTGACCCGCGCGCTGGAAACCTGGGCGGTGAAAAATGCGGATGCCGTCACCGTCATTTGCGAAGGGCTACGACAGGATCTGGCGGCGCGTGGCGTCGAGCCAGGCAAGATCACGGTGATTCCGAATGCGGTCGATATCGACAAGTTTTCCGTTGGCGGTAAGCCCGATTCGGAGTTGAAAATGAAGCTCGGACTCGGCACCAGTCGCGTGCTGGGTTTCATTGGCTCGTTCTATGCGTAC
>MGZO01000034.1:0-7034 GCA_001802655.1 Hydrogenophilales bacterium RIFOXYD1_FULL_62_11 | reverse complement strand
TCTGCTGCTCGATGCAATGCCGGCCATTCTCAAACAAATACCGGATGTGAAAGTGCTGCTGGTGGGCGGTGGGCCACAGGAGATGGCGCTCAAAAAACAGGTGATGGCGCTGGATTTGAAAGAGCGTGTGGTTTTTACCGGGCGGGTGCCGCACGGCGAAGTGAACCGTTATTACGATCTGATCGATGTGCTGGTCTACCCACGCCATCCCATGCGCCTGACCGAACTGGTGACGCCTCTGAAACCGCTGGAAGCCATGGCGCAGGGGCGGCTGATGGTGGCGTCCGATGTGGGTGGCCACAAGGAATTGATTGCCGATGGCAAGACCGGCGTGCTGTTTCGCGCCGGGCAGGCCGATGACCTTGCCGTCAAGGTGGTAGGCTTGCTGCAGGATGAGTCGGGGTGGGACACCATGAAACGGAATGGCCGCGCGTTTGTGGACAGCGAGCGCAACTGGGCGGCGAGCGTGGCACGTTATCGCGGCGTGTACGGCGGCCTGGTCAAGGGTGCGGCGCTTGGCTAGCGTGGCGACCGCCAGCGTGGTGCGGGCTGAACCGGATCGCATCGATCTGGTCGTGTTCAGTGCCTTGTTTCCCAGCGTCGTGCGGCCGGGTGCAGGCTTGTTCATTCGCGAGCGCATGTTCCGCGTCGCGCAGCAACGGCCGCTTGCGGTCGTGTCGCCGCAGCCCTGGTTTCCAGGCCAGGCGCTGATACGCCGTTGGCGCCCCGGCTATCGCCCCGCTGCCCCTGCGCTTGAAATGCAACAGGGCATCCGCGTCTACCACCCGCGTTTTTTGGCGATTCCCGGCGTGCTGCGCGGGCTCGATGGCTGGTCGATGGCATGTTGCAGCTTCTGGTTGTTGCGGCGACTGAAACAGCAGGGTGCGGGCCTGATCGACGCGCATTTTGCCTATCCCGACGGCGAAGCCGCTACCCGGCTCGGGCGCTGGCTCGGTCTGCCGGTGACGGTCACGTTGCGTGGCACTGAAGTGCCGCACAGTCGCAATCCGGCGTTGCGCCCGCGTCTGGTGCGTGCCTTGCGTGGCGCGACGCGGGTGTTCGCCGTATCGGATTCGCTGCGGCGGCTGGCGCTGGAGCTGGGTACGCCGGCCGAGCGTACCGAAGTTGTCGGCAACGGCGTCGATGTGACGCGCTTCCACCCGGTCGACCGGATGGAAGCGCGTGCGCGTTTCAATTTGCCAGCGGATGCGCAGGTGCTGATTTCGGTGGGTGGGTTGGTCGAGCGCAAGGGCATGCACCGCGTGATCGATTGCCTGCCTGCATTGCTGGCGAACCATCCCGCTTTGCACTACCTCATTGTCGGTGGCGGCAGTCCGGAAGGGGACATGCGCCCCGAACTGGAGGCCCAGGTCGCGCGGTTGGGGCTGGCCAGGCGGGTGCATTTTCTCGGCGCGGTGGCACCGGACGACCTCAAATGGCCGTTGTCGGCAGCGGACGTGTTCGGGCTGTCCACGCGCAACGAAGGCTGGGCGAACGTGTTTCTTGAAGCGATGGCCTGCGGCCTGCCGGTCGTCGCCACCGATGTCGGTGGCAATGCCGAAGTGGTGTGTCGGGCCGAACTCGGCAGCATCGTGCCGTTCGGCGATGCCGCCGCCCTGACCGCCGCCCTCGACAGCGCGCTGGACAAGCCATGGGATCGCGCCGCGATCCTCGCGTATGCCGAGGCCAATCAATGGGACAAGCGGGTGGCGCAGTTGCTGCACGCGTTCGCACCCATGCTGGCGAAACCGGATGCTGTGCCGCAACCGACGGTAGCAGCCAAATCATGACCGCGACCCCGCGCGCTTCGTTTCAACCGGCTACCGGCCACGATGCCCGCAGCCTGTCGCTGCGCCTGCGGCACACGCTGTGGCGAAAAGCCAAGGCCTGGCGGCAGCGTGTATTGCCGCGCCGACTGGCGCAACATGTCTTCGTTGCCGGCATGCAGCGCTCCGGGACCAATCTGCTGATGGACGTGCTGGATGCCAGCGCCTCGACCCAGGTTTTTCACGAGACCGATGCGCGTGCGTTCGAGCGCTATGAAATGCGTGACCTGGCTGTGATCCGGCAACTCGCCCGGCAGTGTCCGGCGCCGGTGTTTGTGGTGAAGGCGCTGTGTGAACTGGATCGCATCAAATCCTTGATGGAGACGTTCACGCCGGCGCACACCCTGTGGGTGGTGCGCGACTGGGGCGACAGCGTGAACTCGGCGGTCAAGTCATTTGGCAACTTTGTGCCGCAGTGGCAGCGCCTGGCCGAAGGCGACGCCGATGACTGGCGCGGGCGCGGGATGTCGGCCGCCACCCGCGAACTGCTCGCCGCCCTGTACCACCCGGACGCGAGTGAAGCCGAAGGCGCAGCCATCATGTGGTTCTACCGCAATGTGCTGTTTTTCGAGCAGCAACTGGCGGCCGATCCGCGCGTACGCGTGGTGTTTTACGAGAATCTGGTGCAGCAGCCGATGCGTGAAGTCGCTGCGGTATATGCCTTCCTGGGGTTGCCCGGGTTCAATGCCGCCAAGGCCCGCCGCATTCACGCGCATTCGGTGAAACGCAGGCGTCCGCCCGACATCGCGCCTGCGGTAACGGCATTGTGCGACGAATTGCTGGCGCGCTTCGCGGCGTTGCCTGCGCGAAAGCCGGCATGAGCGTTCCAGCCTGGTTTGCCCGCACGGTGTTTCGCGCGCAGGAGGCCGTGATGAAACGGCCGACTTTTGCTGTGCTGGCCGGACTGGAGCGCAGCCAATGGCTGTCGCCCGAAGCGATGCAGGCCGAACAGACCTTGCGCCTCAATCAGCTGCTGCACACCGCCTTGCTGCATAGCCCCTGGCATGCCGCGCGCCTGCGCGAGGCGGAGCTGGCTGGCCGGGTGCAGGCAGGCGCGGTCACGCTGGCGGATCTGGCATTGCTGCCGACGATGAACAAGCGCGATGCGCGCGACCACGTTGAGCAGCTGGTCTGGCGCGGCGTACCGGGCGGCGTGTTCAGGTATACCACCGGCGGGTCCAGCGGCGAGCCGCTGATTTTCTACTTCGGCCGCGCCCGACAGGCAGCCGATGCGGCCGGGCGCCTGCGCGCACGCCGCTGGTGGGGCGTTGAGCCGGGCGCGCGCGAGGTCTACCTGTGGGGCGCGCCGGTAGAACTGAACAAGACCGACCGCATCAAGACGGTGCGCGACCGCCTGGTCAACCAGCTGTTGCTGAATGCTTTCGAGATGTCGCCCGCGCGGATGGATGAATACCTGGGCGCGCTGCAGGCGTGGAACCCGCTGGCCATTTACGGCTATGCCAGCAGTCTGGCCTTGCTGGCGGCGCACGCCGAGGCGCGCGGAGTCGCGCTCAGGCTGCCCGCGCTACGGGTGGTCAGCGCCACCGGCGAGCCGCTGTTTCCGCACCAGCGCGAACTGATCGAACGCATGTTCGGGGCAGCCGTGTCGGTGGAATACGGCGCGCGCGATGCCGGGCTGATGGCGCTGGAGTCGCCCGACGGCGTGCTGCTGCAAATGAGCGAAACCCACCTGATCGAAGTGCTCGATGCCGCCGGACAGCCGGTGGCGGACGGCGAGGAAGGCGAAGCCGTGATTACCAGTCTGGTGTCCGAAGCGCAGCCGTTTATCCGCTATCGCACCGGCGATGTGGTGCGACGTTCAGCCCGAAGCGACCCCGGCGGCCGCAGCCTTGCGGTGCTCGATGCGGTGGTCGGGCGGCAGACCGACTTCATCGTCGCCGCCGATGGCCGCATCATGCATGCGCTGGCGGTGATTTATGTGCTGCGCGCGGTTCCCGGCGTAGGCCAGTTCAAATTGGTCCAGCACGCGCTGGACCGTCTGGAAGTGCAGGTGGTGCCGGATGTGCGCTGGAATGACGCTGCGCGCGAAGCCGTGACCGAAGGCCTGCGTGCGCGGCTGGGGTCGTCGCTGGCAGTGGAGTTGAAACTGCAGGATGCGATCGCCCCCGAAGCCTCGGGCAAACACCGTTATGTTGTCAGCCACGTGCCGCTTCCCGGCATGCTGGCGCAGAAAGCTGAAGCCGCATGAGAGACCTATTCATCACCGCAGTCATCTTCGGCCTGCTGCCGTTTATATTCAAGCGTCCCTGGCTGGGGATCCTGCTGTGGTCCTGGCTGGGCTACATGAACCCGCACCGGCTGGCGTGGGGTTTTGCCTATGGCCTGCCGTTTTCGATGATCGTCGGATTGGTGACTATCGTCGCTTTCATGGCGTCCAAGGAAAAGAAAGTGATGCCGTGGACGCGCGAGACCATCGTCTTGCTGGTCTTTGTCGGGTGGATGTTGATTACCACTTTCTTTGCGTTTTATCCGGACCTGGCATGGGTGCAATGGGACAAGGTGTGGAAAATCCAGCTGATGGTGTTCCTGACCGCACTCATCATTACCGATCGCCAGAAACTGCATTGGCTGGTCTGGGTTATTGCGCTGTCATTCGGATTTTATGGCGTCAAGGGCGGAATTTTTACCATCATCAATGGGGGTGCCTACCGGGTGCAGGGACCGACGGGCACTTTCATCGCGGGCAATAACGAATTGGCGCTGGCGCTGGTGATGACGATTCCGCTGATCCGTTATCTGCACCTTCAAGAAACCCGTCATTTGTTCAAAATGGGTCTTGCCAGCGCCATGGTGCTGACCGGGGTGGCCGCCATCGGCAGCCAGTCGCGCGGCGGCCTGGTGGCGATGGTGGCGATGGGCTTGTTTTTGTGGCTGAAAAGTCGCAACAAGATCATCACCGGTTTGTACATGGGGATTGCGGTGTTGATCATGGCGTCGGTGATGCCGCAGTCCTGGTACGACCGCATGAACACGATTAACACCTACGAGCAGGACCAGTCGACCCAGGGACGCTTCAATGCCTGGCATACCGCGTTCAATCTGGCGAAAGACCGCATCGCGGGCGGCGGCTTCGAGACATTTCAGGGACCCACCTTCCGCCAATATGCGCCCGACCCGTGGAACGTGCGCGACGTGCACAGCATCTATTTCGAGCAGATGGGCGAGCACGGTTTTATCGGGTTTGCCTTGTTCATGCTGCTGGGGCTTTTGGCCTGGATCCGCGCGCAGCAGATCATCAAGCGATGCAAGAACGATCCGGAGCGGAAATGGGCGGCCGATCTGGCGGCGATGATCCAGGTCAGCCTCATCGGCTATGCCGCAGGCGGCACCTTCCTTGGCATGAGCTACTTTGACCTGCCCTATCACCTGATGATCATTCTGGTGCTGGCCGCCAAATTCACCGGGTTGCTGGAGAAGCAGGTGGTCCCGCTTGCTCGTTTTGGCAATGTGCCCGAAGCCGTCCCCCGGCCCTTTAATCGATAGGCACGCATCGTGGCTGGATTGAGTTTGCCGCCCGGTCTGGGGCGATCGTTCTGGTTTGCCGTACTGCTTCTGCTCGGGGTGGAACTCGCGCTCCACAGCGAAGCTGTGCTGCTACGCTATCGTTCGGTGTTCGCGGTGGGGCGCGCGGTGGACAAGCTGCAGTTCGTCGAAACCCGGCCGCCGCACGTCCTCTTCATTGGCAACAGCCGGACCGATAATGGCATCGACCCGCGCACGGTCAGCCGTGTTCTGGGTCAACCGGCTGCCACCAGCTTCAACCTCGGGTTGCCGGGCACCAACGTGCTGACCTGGCACGGCATGGTCGAACGACTGAACGCCCGGGGCTTGCTGGGTTCCCGCGGCATCCATACGGTGGTGCTGGGGCTGGATGAAAGCGCGTTACAGGACGACAATTCGCTGGGGTATGTGAGTTTTTTTGCCGACCGCGACGCGCTCTGGCAAGCCGGGCGCTATCAGGACTGGCTGGGCAGCGTGGTGCGCCTGTGGTCCTACAGCGGCAACCTGCGGCAACTGCGCGAGCCGGAAAAAGCGCTGCGCCTTGTCGCCGCCAGCACCCGGCAGATCGATCCGGTGGGGGGCGCTGCAGCAGCGCACCTGGGCTACCGCGCGGGCTTCGGCGCGGCACAGGACCAGGCACAGGTCGCGCAGCAGGAGCGTGCGGCCCACCAGCCGCCCGCCCCGGTCACCCTCGATTATTTGTGGCGCATGCTGGACCGTCTGCAGGCGCAGGGGGTGCGCGTCTTCGTCACCATTCCGCCGCTGCGCGACCGCGAGTCGGCTTTCTATGATGTCGGCGCTACCGCTGCACCCTACCGTGCCCTGCTTGCCCGACTGCAACAGCGCGGGGTGACGGTGTTGCCCGCGCCGACCGGCTTTGTGCCGGCTGACTTCATCAACGCCGGCCATTTGCGTGATGCGGGTGCGCAACGCTACAGCGCGGAGGTGGGGCGTCAGTTGCGCGCGTCAGGGGTGAAATAGATCATGGTGTTCAGCTCGCCTTCCTTCCTGCTGTTCTTTGCGGTGCTGCTGTTTTTTTACGCAGGTGCGCGCAGCTACCGCGATCGCGCCGCGGTGATACTGGTGGGCAGCCTGATTTTTTATGCATCGTGGAAACCGGTCTACCTGATCCTGCTGGCGGTATCGGTCAGCCTCAACTATCTGATCTATTCGGGCCTGACGGCCACCCGCAGCAAGCGCCTGCTGACTTTCGGGCTGGTGCTGAACCTGGGCTTTCTGGGCGTCGTCAAATATCTCGGCATGGCGTTGGAAAGCCTGCTGGGTTTGAGCGCCTGGCTCGACATGCCGCTGTTCGGCGCGCCGCCCGCCTGGAGCCACTGGGCGTTGCCACTGGGCATCAGCTTCTACACCTTTCACATGCTGTCGGTCATGATCGACGTCTATCGCGGCGAATGGACGCACCGCATTTCCTTCCGCGCCTGGTGGCTGTATGTGACTTTTTTTCCGCACATGATTGCCGGCCCCATCCTGCGTGCTTCCGAACTGGTCGAGCAGCTGGAAAACCTGCAGCCGCTCAAGGCGTCCCAGCTCAAACTGGGCGCGCTGATTTTCATGGCGGGTTTGGTCAAGAAAGTGCTGTTTGCCGACAATCTGGCCCCGCTGGCAGACGAACTGTTCAGTCGTCCCGAAGCACTGGATTTTTATACCGCGTGGCTGGCCGCCACC
>MGZO01000033.1:569-13012 GCA_001802655.1 Hydrogenophilales bacterium RIFOXYD1_FULL_62_11 | reverse complement strand
AGGCGCAGCTGCACCGGCGCCCGTCTTCCCATCAGGTGCGTTGGCCACCGGGGCGTCCGGCGAAGACGCTGGAGCTGCACCTTCGGCAAGGGCGGACTGCGCCGATTGAGGCTCTTCGCGGATGTTGACGGACTCGGCGATCTGCCTGCGCTTTTCCTCCGTCATGAACGGCGGGCTGGCGGTTGCGTTGGCCAGTGTCGGCAAGGGGAGGTTGCCGAAGATGAACTCGGTGGACTTGAACTTCACCGCCATCAGCGCCGGGGTAACGCTCAGCGAGTCCTTGTGCTCGATCTCGACCTTCAGGTGCCAGTTGTTGGAGTACTCGCCGCTGTCGGCATCTCCCACCGCCGGCTCGATGAAGCCGTTGTCGGCCATCATCTGCACCAGGTCGCTCGCCGATGCCGGCACGCCATGCACCTGCTTGCGGGTGAGCTCGCCAATGATGCCTTCGAAGATCTTGGGCACGATCCCGTAGCAGCCCTCGGTGGTCACCCAAAGCGGTCCGCCCGCCTTGTTCACCTCGATCTTGTTGGCCTCCATTCGCCCGCGGAGCTCAGCCATCACCATCGCTGCCACGCTGTTTCTGCCGCCCTGGCCGGTCGCCTGTGTCTTGCGTGCCAGCAGCTTCAGATCGGCCTCGACCGAAAGCGAGTCGGCCTGGGAGATCACCACCGACATGAGGTTTCCGGCCGTACGGCCTTGGGCAATGCTGGCCATAAGCAACCCCATCACCTCCTGGGTGGGCTCATCGCTCAACCAGGTGAGCATCTCCTTGCCGAGGATCTCGCGGATCATCGCCGTGCCCACCGGCTTGTGACGCTCATGTCGCGCACCGGGGCGCCAGTAGATCTGGTAGTGCGTCAGCCCGTTGTCCTGCAGCCACTCGTACAGGCTGCCGGCATGCTGCTTCCAGGTGAGCGTCCTGGACGTGTCGGTGGCTCCGCAGTCCATCAGGGGCTTGCCCATGTCATGCATGAGTCCGCCCAGCATCGTGGCCACCTTCCAGCGCGGCTGGTACATCGTGCGCTCGCGCGGCGTGAGGTCGACACCCACCTGCTTGCCATCGGCCATGCGCGCCGCGTGCAGCGCCACCTCGAAACCGTGGGTGAGTAGTCCGCCAGGCCCAAAGTGATGGTGCGCCTCGCTCGCCGGCAGCAGGTGCACCCACTGGGCATAGCGAAGGAAGACGGGCGTGAGCATCTGGTCGAACTGCTCGGGCCGCATCGGCGAGAAGCCCTTGATGCGGTCGATGACCGACGCCTGCGTCTGGAGGAGCGCCTCGGGCGAGGCAGCCACCAAGGCCGCACCCTGCTCGGGCCAGCGCGGTACCGGCTCGCCGTGGGAGTAAGGCGAGCCCGGGTCCAGAAGGGCCGTTACCCCTTCGTCCATTGAGACGGGGGCTGGCGGTGCTGCGGCCTGGGCCGGTTGGGTCGACTGGAAGAGCTTGGAGAGGATGCTGCGCATAGGACAAGTATCGGAGGTGGCAACCTCCAATTGGCGCCGTAACCGAGGCCGATTGGGGCCCGGTTGGAACCTTTCGCCTTGCTACCTCCTGCCTACAATGGACGCATATCGCCACTGTGCGATCGTCCCGGCACGTTGCCGAACACACCCGCCCAGGGCATCGCCCTTCGGGCGTTGCTGTGGGCTCCCAACTGGAGTTCCCACCATGTACGAGTATTCCGAAGCTGACGAGGCCTGCGAAGGCGATCAGTCAAAAGCCCTGAGCAACTTGCGCCACCAAGTGGTGATGCGTGAATCCGCGGGCGTGATCGCTATGTACGAGCTGGCCGCGCTCAAGTGTGGAGCCAGATGGGATCAAATCGATCCCTGCTACAAGGGCTTCAGGAACAGCTGAACTAGCTTGGGACGCCATGCCGGCCTGAGCATCACTATTAACTAACAACACAACCCACCGCGGGGACACGCATCCCCGCCTGGGGGATTGCTGTCTCCGCTCTACACGGAGAAGCACCATGAGCAACCCTGCACTCAAGACCGTCCAGGTCCAGTCCGACACCCGCACCCTGATGCACGCGCTGAGCAAGACCTTTGCCAGCAACCAGACCGTGCTGTCGGAGCTGCTGCAGAACACCCGTCGCGCTCGCGCAACGCTGGTGGACATCACTCTCACCGAAGACCTGATCGTGATCCAGGACAACGGCATCGGCATCGACGACCTGTCGTTGCTGCTGAACGTGGCCAAGTCCGGTTGGGACGAGGCAATCCAGGCCAGCGACCTGCCGTACGGCATCGGCTGGCTCTCGGCATTGTTCTCGTGCAAGGCCGTAGGCGTGATGTCCAAGGGGCAGCACCTCTACGCCATGACGGCAGACTTGCTGAACCTGAAGCCTGCAGCGGTGAACGAGTCGGTAGACCTCGGAGTGACCGAGATCCGCCTGCACAACTACACGATCGGCACCATGCAGGAAGTGAGTAACGCCCTGCAGAAGATCGTGAAGGGGTTCCCTGTTGAAGTCCGTTTGAACGGAGTTCCGCTGGAGCGCCCGCATGCGGAGGCCAACACGACGCTGGTCGACACGTCGATCGGCAAAGTCAGCCCGGCCATCCTGCGTGGCGAAAGTGTCAATCAAGTGTACCTACAGGGCCTTCCTGTCAGTGCGCGATTCAGCACGCTCCACTCGAGCTCGTATAGCGCGGGTAACGTGATCCATCTTGATTCGACGCAGTTCGAAGGACGCGCCCCGGACCGGGACGTGCTCATCAACCCCGTGGAGGCCGGCAAGAGGATTCGAACTGCCCTGCATGCGCAGGCCGTTGAAGAACTCACCGCCATCTCAGCACAGATGGAGCCCGCCAAGTTCGTCGAGACGTATGCAGAGTTGGCGATCAATCTCGGCATGAGGGACACGATGAACTCGATCGACTTTATCCCCGTGGACTGGGTGAGGGAGTTCGATTCACTGCCCTACCGGACGCAGCACTGCAGCGACAACATGAGCTCACCCTGGGAGTATGGGAAAGTCATTAGCAAGGAACAGCTGGTGGAGCGTGGCGTGTACTCCATCGAAGATGAGCGTTCGGACTACTCGACCGATCTCATCAGCTCCCATGTCGCGCATGCACGCAGGGGTTTCGATGCGGTCGGTATCCCGAACTGGCACTGGGCACATGACCTCATTCAGGATCTCAATGGCGATAGTTTCTATGCCCAGCCGGGCAAAGAGCTTGGTCGTGATGAGTTTGATGGTCGGTACTTTGCCGTGACTCTGGTGGTCGTCGAGACACTCCACGCGGTGCCGATGGGTGAGGATGCTGATCGGGACGACATTCCCGATGTGGTGGATACGGCGGGGCTTGATGGGATCTCTTGCTATTACGACGAGGAGGGCTCCACCTTGTACGTCACCCCCGACGTGTGCTCTGAGATCGCGGTTCGGCAAGTCTCGGACTACCTCACACCAGGCGAGAGTGAGGACGATTCCGCGATTGACGAGGATGGAACCAAGCTCCACAGCTTGCGTTCGTCCCTCATCAACCAGGACCCGGAGGAGCTGTTCAATGCGGTTGTGCGCGATGCATTGCCGTACCACTGTCCCGCTTTGCTCCACGGGCAGACGTTCCAGGTCGTGTTCGATGCGTCTGGCAAGTTCACGGTCGAGCAGGTTGCACTGCCGGCCTGATCAACAGGCAAAACGAAAGGCACCCCTCGCGGGGTGCCTTTTTTTTGAGCTGCTCGCCGATGTCAGAGGTTGGCGTAGCGCAGGTTTCGCTCGTTGAGCGTCTGTGAGTGCTGGTACCAGACGCGCGATCGCGCCAGGTCGGTTCGCACGCCAATGCCGTTCTCGTACATGTAGCCGATGTTGTGCGCGGCCGTGACGTGGCCCTGCCCTGCTGCGCGGCGGAACATCACCATCGCCTGGGCGGGATCGGCGCCCACTCCCATGCCCTGCAGCAACAGCATGCCCATGTTGTTGAGGGCGTCCACGTCGCCCTTGCGCGCGGCCTTGTCGAACAGCTTGTAGGCAACGTCGTATTCGCCGCGGGCGTGCGCGTCCAGGCCCTGTTGGTTGAGGCTGAGCTTCTCCTCGACCGGCGGCGGGGGGATTACCTCCGGGGCCACATAGGCGGCTTGCGCGGTCGGCCGCGGGCCGGCATCACCGCTGATGCGCGCGATCTGCTGGCTGAGCATCTCGACCTGCTTGCGCAGACGCTCGACCTCGGACTCAGCCTGAGGCGCGCCCTGCGGCGGGACTGGGCGGGCCGGCATGCCGCCACCCGTTGCGACTCGGCTCGCTGACGGCGGCTCAACCACCACCGTCGGCGTGACCCACGCCTGGCGCTGCTCGGAATTCTCCACCGGTGCCGACTGGTGGGCGACGGCGGTGACAGGCGCCGCGGGTGTCACCGGTGCCGGCGCAGGCCGGCGCTTGTCAGCGACCCGCGCGAGGACGGCCTTGGCGCCGGGGGCGTTCGCGCGGTCGGCCTTGTTCGCCCACTTGGAGGCCTCATCGAGGCTGGCCCGAAGGACCTTGCCCGACTCAAGTGCGCCGGCAAGAGCCACCATCGCACCGGTGTGGCCCCGCTCTGCTGCGCGCTCCAGGTGGCGCTTCGCGATGCGCTGGTCTTCCACGGCCAGTCCATGCATGCCCAGCAGGTAGGTGGCCTCCAGGTGTCCCCCGTCCGCGGCCTTGCCCAACCAGCGGGCGGCGCGACTGGGGTCGCGAGCCAGGCCCTTGCCCTCGTGATACGCCCGTCCCAGCTGGAATGCGGCTTCCTTGCTGTCGCCGGCGTTCGCGGCGTGGTCCAGCAGGGCAGCGGCTTGGCTGCCAATGCGTTCGGCATCGGTTCCACCCTTGGCTGCGTCCTCAAGCAGGAACGAGCCCAGCTTCACCTGCGAGCCCACCTCGCCCAGCACCGCGGCGGCGCGGTAGTGGTAGAGCATGGTCTCGCGGGCAATGCTGGTGTCGGCCAGCTTCTCATAGTGCTTGGCCAGCGCCGCATGGGCGAAGGCCGCCTGGTCGCCACCCTCACGGATGACGTGCTCCAGGTACAGGATGCCGCGGGCCGTCTGGTTGTTCTCCAGGTAGTGCTTGCCGACCATGAAGACGGCCTGGGCATCACCCATGTTGGCGCGTTCGATCAGGGCCGGCAGCTCGGAGCCATGCGTCACGGGGGCTGCAGCGATGAGCAACGATGCCGAGAGGGCAACGGCGATGGCGGTCTTCTTCATTTACTCGGAGGTCTGAATAGGCTCCCGACTACTCTAGCGGTGCATTCGGTGCAGTTGGCCGTCCAACCGGCCTTCTCTCAGGGCCGGTTAGCGTCTGGAGCCCACTTGCTGCCACAACTCTTCCATGGGGGTGACGTGGTCTGGCGTGATAGGGGAGCCGAACAGGAAGCTGTCGTCCGAACCGGACTGCTTGGTGGAACCGGCCGCCAGATCACCGAACCCTCGCAGCTTCAGATCCAGCTCGGCGACTTCGAAGCCGTCCTTGCAGTCGACGAACGCCTCCAGCTTCGTCCTCTGCTTGTCCTTGAGAGGCAGCGGCGAGTAGAGATCGCACCAGCCCTCACCACCCCGGCGCGCCACCCGGCCGCGGATCTGATGGAGCGTGCTGAGCCCGTAGCGCTCCGGCGCCACCGTCACCTGGCGCATGAGCCCCGGCAACGTCACGCCTACCTCCACTACGGTGGTGGCCAGCAGGATCTTGGCGCGATTCTCGCGCATGTCGGCCATCACTTCGGACTTGCGTTCATCGCTGTCGCTGCCCGTCAGGATGCGCACCTGGCCCGGGTACAGCCGCTCCCAGCCCCCAGCCGCGTGCTCGACTGACAGCAGCGGGTCCATGTCCTCGCCCGCCTCACGCATCGGGTAGACCATCAGCAGCTGCTGGTCGAGCAGAAGGAACCGACGCAGCTCGGCCATCAGTTCGCGCTTTTCCTCCGGCCCCCACAGGCGGGTGTGGATGGTCTTGTCCACGTGCGACTTGCGCAGGATCGACATCCCCACCGCGCCATACCGCGCCAGTGCCTGGGACCGCGGGATGCATGTGGCCGACGAGGTGAGCATGTGGCTGCGCGTGCCCGCCAACAACTGCCGCTGCTCGACGCTGAACTTTTGCTCCTCGTCGACCACCACCAGGTTGAACTCTCCGACCTCGCGGTGAAGCAGCGCCGTCGTGCCGACCAGCAAGGCCATTTGGCCCAGGTCGGAACGGTGGGTGTCTCCGGTCACCAGCACCGCACCGATGTCGGGCCAGGCGTCCTCGATCTCGCGGTGCACCTGCTCGGCCAGTGGCATGTTGGGCAGCAGGATCGCCACCCGGCCGCCGGCGTCGCACGTGGCCACTGCCAACGTCGCAAACACCGTGGTCTTGCCGCTTCCGACATCACCCACCAGTACGCGGTTCATTGCAGTGGGCTGTGCCATGTCTCGCACGGCCTCAAGCACCGCCTGGCGTTGCTCGGGCGTGGAGGTATAGGGCAGCCGCCCCATACGGGTGGGCCACGTCGTGATGTGCACAGGGGCGACCTGCGGACGGTCGATACGGTGCGAATGGGCCTTGGCCAAGGCCGCGAAGGCCGCAATGCGATGCAGCGCCTCGCGGGTCGTGTCGGCCATTTTCTGCGACGCCGGCAGGTGCGTCTCCTCCAGCACCTGCTCCAGCGTCCAGCCCGGAACGCCGGCCGCTTCCAGCAGCCGGTCGCGCGTGACAAGCGGGGACAACTCCTGCTCGATGTAACCGGCCGCCTGTGCCAGCGCCTTGGGCAGGGTCTGGATGACCTTGTCCCTCACCTTCTCGGCCGCCAGGTAGTTCGGCTTGCCCTGATACTTCGGGCGCAGACGACCAACCCACTCATCGCCCACCTGCTCCAGGATGCGGAAGTTGTTCTCGCCGTTGTAGATGCTCGGCTGGACGAGGTAATGCGCGCCCTGCGATTCGGTAATCCGGGGCACCCACTCGGCTGTGTCTCCGAACACGGTCGTCCAGACCTCGTAGCCGTTGTAGTCCGCCATGAGGGTCTTGGTACGCGGCACGCCGCTGCTGAAGCTCGCCTTGGGTGCGCCGACAGGCCTCAGCCAGATCACGGCCTTCTCCTGGGCAGCCGCCTCTGCAACCGACTCGGCCACTTCGCGGAAGTCGTCGTAGCCGCTGGGCATCAGCAAGGCCACCTGCCAGGGCTCGGACAGTCCTAGCGCAGCGAACCGCCCCACACGCTTAAAGGCGCTCAGCTCTTCAGGATTCTTCTTGGGCTTGGGGGGTGCCATGGGATCAAGGCGGAATGGTGGTGTTGCTATTTAACGCCTTATGTCGCTATTTAGCAACATTGCCTATACTGCGCGCATCGGCCACAGGGCCAATTCAGACCTTCATGGCCCCGAGCACGCGCTCCCGCCCAGACGCGATGACCGTTCGACTGCTCAAGGGCATTGGGCGGCGGATTCGTGATTCCCGCAAGGACGCTGGACTGACGCAGGCCGAGCTGGCCGAACGCGTCGGCCTGAGCCGGGCCACGGTCGTGCGCATTGAAAATGGTGACGTGGTCGAAAGCTGGACCCTTGTCGCAGTGCTGGCCTACCTGGAAATGCCGGTTGCTGGCGTGGAGTAGGCAAAAAAAAAGGCCCCCGAAGGGGCCCTGTAGGTTCGATTCACTACTGACTGCCCACCAGGCAGATTTCGTTGTCCTTGGCCAGCAAGGTCAGGCAGCGCCGGCGGAAGACCGCGATTTCCGCATCGCGCTCATCGATGGCCGTGGCAAAGCGCATGTTGGGTCGCCCCATCGCTGCGCCGATCGCTCCATCGAGCGTATGGCCCCGGCCAGAGCGAACGTGTCGATCGCAACCCTTTGAAGCGGGCGCGGTCAGGACAGCTTGGACGCCATCGGGGCCGTCCTGGATGAAGCACTGGAGGATCTCACGCATCGCCATTGCCATCGCCTCCGGACGGTTCGATGGAGTGGATGGGGCCGAGACCCTGCTCCTCCAGGTCCAGGCGTGCCGTTTCCTCGCAGGTGGCGTCGATGGTGTGCGAGCCAGAAGCGGTGACGGCTTTGAAGGTCTGGTACATGACTAGCTCCTTTCAATTTCTTTAGGACGGAGCCAGCCCACGCGGGATGGCCCCGCAAGGGTGTGTCCGGGAATCGCCCGGGTCGAATCTCCCGTAGGGAGGTGTGGGGCTACTGTAGCCAGTGCCGCGTTCACACCCAATGGTCCAACCGGCACTAAATCGAGGCCGGTTACGCGTCGGTTGGCTGCTGCTTGCGCATTACGCTTGCACCACGCACCCAATCTCAATCCCATGAACGCACAACCTTCCAGCACGCGCGCCCACGAAGCGCTGTCCCTGCTCAGCCAAACCCTGGGCACGAATCGACGCATCAGCTACGGAGCGTCCTGCCTGACGCTGCACTACGCCTGGACGGACACTCCCAACGTCGTGGCCTTACTCGAGCAGGCTGGCGCCACGGTGGTGGCCAACATTCCGTTCCCGAGGCTCAACGCCGCGCCCACGGCCTCGACAATCATGGGTCGCATCTGCGGTCTGCGTTTCGTGGGGCGGCACGTGGTGACCGCAGGATCGAGCAGCATGGAGATCCATCTGTTCACGCCCGATGGCAATGAAGATGATCCCGTGCATCGCCTCAACGAGGTGCATGCCATGGCTGATGCCCTGTTCGCAGGAGACGAGGGTGTTGCGGCATTGACCTCCTACATCGCGCGGAGGCTGCAGTCACAGCCCGGAGCAGGCCACCTGGCGTCACGGCTATCCAGCGTAGTTGCGGATTACCTCGCCGGCCAGGCGCCGGTGTACGACCTAAGGGCTGCGCAGCAGGCTGGGAGCACGACGCGCTGACCGCATACCAACTTCACGGTTGCACAAAAGAAAACGCCAGCATAAGCTGGCGTTTCTCTTTATTAATCAACGACTTATGGTGCTCTAAAAGGGGATGTCGTCATTTGCGAAGTCGTCGGCGAAGTCGTTCGTCCTGGCTGGCTGCGATTCACGGCGCGGCGCCGATTCCTGACGCTGGGGCGGACGGGATGAACGCTCACCACCACCGCCGTAGCCGCCGCCCGAAGAACGCGACTCACCGCCGCCCTCACCGCCCTGCGCGTTGCCGCCGAGCATCTGCATTTCGTCGGCCACGATGTCGGTGAAGTACTTCTCGACGCCGTCCTGCCCGGTGAACTTGTCGTAGCGGATCGAGCCTTCGATGTAGACCTGCCGGCCCTTCTTGATGTACTCGCCGGCGATCTCACCCAGCTTGCCGAACAGCTTGACGCGGTGCCACTCGGTCTTTTCCTGGATGTTGCCGTCGCGGTCCTTGCGCACGCTGGTGGTCGCCAGCGACAGCGAGCACACCGCCATGCCGCCCTGCGTGTACTTCATTTCCGGCTCAGATCCGACATTGCCAACGAGAATCACCTTGTTGATGCCCCTGCTTGCCATGCTTATTTCCTTTTGAAATTTGAGTTCTGATGCGCCTACGAATGTGCGCACCGTGGTGTTTCACGCGATTGGATTTAGATGGCTGGCGCTTCCTTGAGTGAGTCTGTTGGTTACCTTTGTACCGGCTGATCGAGCGTGCAAAAGTTAGCTGTGCCTGAGTCGATCTCGAAGCCTAGGCCTTCTTCTTGCGCGGCAACTTGGTGACGCTGCCCTTGGGCGACATCACCACCAGCACCGGGATGGATTGCGGCAGGGGGCGGAAGATCACCATGCAGCGCATGGGCTTGTTCGCCGGCCACTGGGTCAAGGCCACGGCGTTGTTCTGTGCGTTGAGCGAATCCTGCAGGCACTTGGTGGCCCGCTTGAGTTGGGCCAGGAACTCATCGCGACGCGCCTCCGGGTCCATCCCTTCGATGGAGTCGGCCATGGCCTGCACCCAGGCGGCCATGAGGAAGGTCGCCAGAGCGCACTGGGCCCGCGCCGTTGCAGCGTGCTGGCAGAGCAAGCTCGCAGCATTGACGATCTCGTAGCGGCTCGGGAGGTTCGGCCGCCAGCCGATGTAGTCGTCGTCGGCCAAGCGGCCCATGGCGATGTTCGCGGCCTGCCGATAGATGTCCAGGATGGAGCACAGACGGCGCCAGCCCATCGTCGCATCCGGCACCTGGAAGGCGCCGGTGGCATCGCGCATCGCGCACTGCATCGTTTCCACAAGGGCTGCAGAGGCGGCATGGTGGGGGTCGTGCAGCTTGAGGATGATCTTGTCCTTGGGAAGCACGCGGGTGTCCACGACCCGGAAGGGCGTGGCCATGACCATGTCACCGTCCTCGCTGTGGACGTCGACCATCCCCCAGGCCTCGCTTCCGTCCTGCGGCCACTCAACAAGTGGCAGCGCACGGTTTTCGTCGTAGGTGACCCGTGTGGAAGCGCGATCGCAGGTGTCGATGGCCCTGTCGGACTGCCGCAGGTACGCCTGCCAGGCCGAATCGGCTTCATCGACATACGCCTGCGCCAGGCGGCTCACCTCATCCATGATCGGGATGCCTTCCTTGGGCTTGATCTCGCTGGCCATCTTCGCGGCCAGCTGGTACGCCTGGGCAGTCGCAAGGTGCCAGGACTCGGAAGGCGAGATGACTGGCTGCAGGGTGTTGATCTTGGAGTCTTCCATCACAGGTGCCGTACTTAGCTCCCGGTGATCGTAAGCGTCCGCAACCCCTATAGCGTCGTCTAACCGGCCTCGTGTGCACGCCAGTTAGACGAAAGAAGCCGGCAACCGTGCGTATGTCTCACTTAGACCGGCTCAATGTGCCGGATCAGGAGCTGGAGCTTGGTTTCGCCGCGGAACGTGTTGGTATCCAGCTCGAAGACGCCCCGCACCCGCATCCCGGGTTCGATTGACCACGGGATCGACGGCACATTGAACCAGATGCCATCGATCAGGCGACCTGCCAGCTCGACGGTCAGCTTGACGTGCTTGTTGCCCTGCCCGACCGGACGGGCCTCAACCAGCTTCATCTCCTGCGAGAACACCGGCGCATCGAACTCGCGGCCGTATGGCTGCAGGCACTCGATCTCGGTGATCATCGCGAAGTCAGGCGGCCCCGGCAGCGGTCCATCGGTCATCAGCACCGGCCCAACATCGACTCCGCTGTCGATCACAGCCTGGTCCCACAGAGCCTGGATGGCGGGAATGTCGGCCTCCCGGGCGGTCAAGCCACCAGCGCCTTCATGCCCACCCCACGCCAGCAGCGCGCCGGGGTAGGACTCATCAATGAAAGCAAAGGCGTTGCGAACGTGGAAGCCTGGCACCGCGCGGGCTGACGCGGTCACGATGCCGGGTTTGCCCTGCTTGGGCGAGATGCACATCGTGGGCCGGCCAAAGGCCTCAACTAGACGGCTAGCCACCACGCCATGGACTCCGCTGTGTCCGGCCTCAAGCCACACTGCCAGCCCAGCGGCGCCGCGAGCGACCTGCCTTGAGGCTTCGTCCATGGCCAGCAGCCGCATGGCCTCCTGGATCTCCTTGCGCTCCTCATTGGCCGCGTTCAACAGGCCCGCATATTTGCGCGCCTCAGCGAGCGAAACAGAGAGCAGGAACCGCACGCCCACCATCGCTTCGTCCACACGGCCCTGCGCGTTGACCATGGGGCCGGCGAGGAACCCGAGAGTGGAGGAGGTCATCGGCCCGTCGAGTTTGCGAATCTCCCTCAGGGCCTGCCAGCAGGGATCTGGCCGGTGATTGATGCGGTGGAGTCCACGCTGGACGATCAGCCGGTTGTTGCGGCTTCGGGAGAAGCTGACGCAATCGGCCGTGGTTCCCAGTGCGACAAACGGAAGCGTGTCATGCAGGTGGGGCGTGTCGTCGGGCAACCGGCCGATGCGGATCAGCTCGCGCCGCACCGCGGCCATGGTCAGCCAAGCGACGTGGCAGCCGGCAACGAACTTGTCGGGGAAGCGCGAGTCTTCGCGGACTGGATTGACACAGGCATAGGCTGAAGGCGGGCCGCTTCCCTCCACGCCATGGTGGTCGGTCACGACCGTGTCGATGCCGGCGTCGGCCAGTCGGGCAATGCGCGGTTCGTCGCTCGAGCCCTGGTCGACCGACAGCAGCACGCCGCGGTCATGGCCGGCCGCCAGGATGCGGTCCACCACCCCCTCGCTGATGCCGTAGCCCTCCTTCATCCGATGGCTAATGAAGCTATGGGTGAGTTCGGGTGGGTGCGCGAAGTTGTCCATCAGCGCGGTGCGGACCACGCAGTGGCCCGACACGCCGTCCGCATCGTGGTCCGTGCACACCAGGATGGGCTGGCGGTCCACGACCGCGCGGGTCAGGCGCTCAACGGCCTTGCCGATGTCGGGCAGCGAATCGGGGCCGTCCAGCTCGGACATCTGCGGCCTGATCTGGCGCTGCAGTGATACCGCCTGCTGCTCGGCCAGACGTCCGGAGATGATCCGCGACTGCAACGGCGTGTATTCGAGGCTTTGTGCAGCCTCCTCCACAACCGCAGAGCGGGGTCGAATCTTGATAGT
>MGZO01000033.1:175-244 GCA_001802655.1 Hydrogenophilales bacterium RIFOXYD1_FULL_62_11 | reverse complement strand
GAGCTGTAGCCCTTGTACTTGGCCGGGATGTTCCCGTAGGCACTGACCATGTGGCCGCTGTTGCGGCAG
>MGZO01000033.1:0-99 GCA_001802655.1 Hydrogenophilales bacterium RIFOXYD1_FULL_62_11 | reverse complement strand
CGGGGGATGGCCCGCGAGGGATGGTCGTGTCGACCTGGGTTAGACATCAGTTCGTCGAGGCGGACTGCTTGGCTTGCGCTTCGCGCTTATCAAGCTCCT
>MGZO01000032.1:12865-15282 GCA_001802655.1 Hydrogenophilales bacterium RIFOXYD1_FULL_62_11 | reverse complement strand
GCCTGTGAAAGTAGGTCATCGTCAGACTCCTTATTGGTAACCGCTCGCGGTTACAACTAACCCCCTCATGAACTGAGGGGGTTTTTTATTGTCGGTAAAAAATCCTCTTCAACCACAACCCTGACAGCTTTAGACTGCGAGAGATGTAAAATCGGACCAGTAATTCTGATTACTCGAATCTGATATTTAATTTTCCGGACGCAAACATGAACGAACATTACGACCTCGAAACGCTAGCGGTGCGTGCAGGTACGGTGCGCAGCCAGTTCAATGAACACTCGGAGGCGATTTTTCTTACGTCCAGTTTTGTATTCAGCAGCGCGGCTGAGGCTGCTGCGCGTTTCAAGGGCGAGCAGCCAGGTCCGATCTATGCGCGCTTTACCAATCCCACGGTGAGCATGATGGAGACACGCTTGGCGGCGTTAGAAGGCGCGGATCGTTGTGTGGCGTTTGCATCCGGTATGGCGGCCATTCTGGCGACAGTGATGGGACTCATGAAGGCCGGCGAGCATGTGGTCGCTTCGCGTTCGATTTTTGGCTCGACGGTGCAACTCTTCAGCAACATTCTCGGTCGCTTCGGCATCGAGACAACGTATGTTTCGCCAACCGATCCTGCGGAATGGCGTGCGGCAGTCAAACCCAACACTAAGTTGTTCTTCGTTGAATCGCCGTCGAATCCGCTGACGGAAGTGAGTGATATTCGTGCGCTTTCCGAGATGGCTCATGCATCAGGTGCCTGGCTTGCTGTTGACAACTGCTTTTGTTCTCCCGCGTTGCAAAAGCCTTTGGCTTTGGGTGCGGATATTGTCATTCATTCGGCAACCAAATATCTAGATGGTCAAGGCAGGGTGCTCGGCGGTGCCGTACTCGGCAGCCACGCGCTAATGGATGGGGTGTATACCTTTTTGCGCACGGCAGGTCCGACGCTGTCGGCGTTTAATGCCTGGGTGATATTAAAAGGCATGGAGACGCTTTCTATTCGCATGGAGGCGCATTCAAAGAATGCGCTGGCGCTGGCGCAATGGCTGGAGCCGCAACCTTCCGTTGCGCGCGTGCTGTACCCCGGCCTGCCGTCGCATCCGCAGCATGAATTGGCGATGGCTCAGCAATTGACGGGCGGTGGCATCGTTGCCTTTGAGTTGAAGGGGGGGCAGGATGCGGCATGGAAACTCATCGACGCGACCAGGATGTTGTCGATCACCGCTAACCTGGGTGACACTAAAACCACCATCACGCATCCGGCCACGACTACCCATAGTCGCATGACACCGGAGCAACGTGCGGCGGCTGGAATCAGCGACGGCTTGGTGCGGATCGCAGTGGGACTGGAATCGCTAGCCGATATTCAGGCAGATCTGGTACATGGGCTGGCATGAAATGACTGGTTTTGCAGTGGGTAAGGGGTACGCAGACTGAAGTCTGCATCCGCTGCCCGCTAACCCGTTATAAGTCTTCGACCTTGAGCGCGCAGCCCTGCGCATCACACACAACATACCCCCAGCGCGTATACCAGTCTGGAACCACCCAGCGTTCGCAGTCGTGGCCGTCGATTATATGGTTGTGCTGCGCCGGACGATGGGTATGGCCATGAATCAGGCGTCGTGCATGTTGTGAGCGCAAGCTCTGCGAGACAGCGTCAGGGTTGACATCCATGATCGCGGCAGGCTTACTGGATTTGGCTGTCTCGCTGCCAGCACGAGCTTGCCGCGCCAAGCTGCGGCGCAAGGCCAATGGCAAATGGCGCAACATTCCCAGCATCAATGGATGCCGAATCCGGCGGCGAAAAATCTGGTAGGCAGCATCATCGGTGCATAGCGTGTCGCCGTGCATCAAGAGTGTCGGTGTGCCATATAGGTCGACCTGGGTCGGGTCGGCGATAAGTGTCATGCCGGACCGGGCAGCGTAACGTTTCGCCAGCATGAAATCCCGGTTGCCGTGCATGAAAAATATGGGTGTGCCTGCATCCGCCAGTGATTTGAGTCTGCGCGCTGTGTCCTGCGCAACTTGTTCGTCGTGGTCGTCACCAATCCAGGCTTCGAATAAATCACCCAGAATATAAAGCGCATCTGCGCCGGCCACTTCCTCTGTCAGAAAGCGAAAAAAACGCCCGGTGGCGACCGGGCGTTCGTCAGTCAGGTGCAGGTCGGCGATAAAGTAAGTGCGACCTGTACGCATTATCTTGTTCAGATGATTTCCGCCTTGGTTATTACGACGTCTTCCAGGGGAACATCCTGGTGTCCAGCGCGATTACCAGTTTTGATTTTTTTCATCTTGTCGACTACATCCATGCCTTCGACCACCTTTCCGAATACAGCGTAGCCATAGCCTTGCGGAGTCGGCGAGGTGTGATTGAGAAAACTGTTATTGGCAACGTTGATGAAAAATTGCGCTGTGGCTGAGTTTGGGTCGTTGGTGCG
>MGZO01000032.1:0-12847 GCA_001802655.1 Hydrogenophilales bacterium RIFOXYD1_FULL_62_11 | reverse complement strand
ATGAAACCATCAATGATGCGGTGGAAAATCGTGCCATCGAAGAATCCGTCGCGCACGTATTGAAGAAAGTTCTCCACTGTTTTAGGGGCTTTAACGGCGTCGAGTTCGAGGGTGATGATGCCGTGGTTGGTGTGCAACTTGACCATGTGTAATCCTAAAGTGAGGTTTCGTGAATGATTTTCCAGAGGCCGTTTTCACGGCTCCAGAATTGGCGTTTGGTCGTACGGTCGTTAAGGGTGTTGCTTTGGTAGCGCTGCACAAAGCTCACCAGCGCGAAATCGGTTCGTTCTGCCTCTAAGTTGCTTGTTGGGATGTTAGCCAAAGCGCTGTCCGCTGGTAACGCTTCTCTTGAACCACGATCAGTTCCTTGTGGGTAGAGCATCAGACTGAGGTTGTCGAGGCTGACCTTGATCCAGGATTTGTCAGCGTTGACTTTATGCTTGTTGGCGGCGAAGGCCGTGAGATTTTGCTTGCCGGTATGGAACGAGGCGCTGTAATGGCTGAGCAGGCGTGAAGTGTCGCGGCTTTCCCAATCCTGTCGCCATTGGTCGATAGCTGCTGTCAGGTCATCACGGCGAGCGTTAAGCACATCCTGTTCAATCCATTCGACTTGTTCGGCAATGATGACCGGCGTTTTACCCGTTTCGATGTATTCGCCGAGACGGGTGAGGTCGTCATTGGCAAGAACCACACAGCCCTCACTTGCGCGTGGGGCCCGGCTATAGGTATTGCTCGGATTGCCGTGGATCCAGATTCCATGTCCGCTGCGGCCCTGGCGAGTGTCCCATTCGTTGGGGTACGACAGGGTGAACGCGCCACTGCCGTAAAAGTCACCCAGTTCACTGGAAGGTTTGAAGCTTGATATGGCGTAAATGCCAATTGGAGTGCGTTTGTCTCCTTCTTTCTGCTTGCCTGCACCCGCTTTGCCGATCGTGACATAGAAATCAGCCACGCGTAGCAGTTGGCCTGCACGGTTTTCATAAACGTACAAACGTGAACGGCTGGCATCGACTACCAAAGCATGGCGATAGTCATTGTCCAGATTCAACAAATAGGCAGGGACCTTGTTATGGGGGTGTGCATCGGTCACGGCGCGCATACGTTGCCGGGCCTCATCACGTAACAGTTCGAGGTCGGTACTGGATGCGCCGTTCGGATTGCCTAAAGTTTGCAGCGCTTGAACGCGTGCCAGCAACATGTCTCCCTTGATCAGTTGCGCCAACCGAAAATTGGGATGTTGTGCCGTCAGCAAATCAAGGGCATTGCGCGCCTCCGGCAACCGGGATTCCGAAATGGCCCGCAGGCTATCGGTCAACTGGCGATCCGCTGCCAGTTCCGACGCGTGAAGCGCCGGAGCAGCCAGCATTAGCGTGAGCAAGAGGCGTTGCATGTTTAATTTAATGGGCCGATTCGCCGATGATGCGCCACTGGCCATTTTGCAAAGCCAGTGTCAGGGTTTTGTTGACAGTGGATTGGTGACGGTCAGATCGGTAGGCTTGGCTAAAAGTGGCAGTAGCCGAGTCGCCCTGTCGTTCGATCTTCAGGTTGCTGATTTTGACGTCGATCGTGGCGGGGGCCGTAATGCGTGCGCGGCGTTGCGCTTCCCACTCAGTGCGAGTCAACCCGTCAGCGGAGAAATTGCTGGCATAGGCCGCGAAGTAAGCGTCTACATTGCGTGATGACCAGGCTTGTGCCCAGCGTGTAATGGCAGTTTCGACTTCCTTGTGGGCTGCAACGGGCTTGGCGGAGCTGGGTTTGACAACAGGTGCGGGGTCGACAATAGCTGGTTTGTTAGCGGGCTTGGCGACACCGGGAATCGCTTTTGAGGTTGCCGGTTTGCCCGGTTGTGCACCAATCAAGTCTTGAATGAGGGCAAGTTTGGTTTGTGCCGCCGTATTTTTGCTATCCAGTGCCAGTGCTTTGTCGTAGGCAATGGAGGCCATTTTGGCGTAAATGTCGCCGAGGTTTTCGTGGGCGGTAGCGTAGCTTGGATGGGTGCGTATGGCCATTTCAAGCGCGTTTTTGGCTTCTGCGTACTTGTTTTGCGAAGCGTACAACACCGCCAGATTGTTATAGGGTTCGGGGAGCTCGGGGTAATCCTCGGTCAAACCCTTAAACACAGTGATCGCATCGTTGGTCTTGCCCTGATCTGCCAGGATGAGACCTTTGAGAAAACGGGTTTGCGCATCTTTTGGGTTTTTGGCGAGATAGGCATTGGCGCGGGTAAGCGCAGCGGACAGGTTGCCACTCCGGAATTGCTGATTGATCTCCTGGACTTCGTCTGCCATTACGGGCGGAGTGGCGAGCACAAAGCAGGCAGCAGCAACGGCGAGGAGGCGGGATAAAGCCATGTGATATGCTCGAATTGACGGTATAAGAGTACGAATTCTAGCAATTTCGGGCGCGCTAAGACAGCACGCTTGAGGTGACTCCCCGCTTGCCCACTTGGTTTTTACTATGCTGCACATCCACAATTCCCTGACACGCGTTAAAGAAGCGTTTGTTCCCCTGACACCGGGCAAGGTCCGTATGTACGTCTGCGGCATGACAGTGTATGACCTCTGTCATCTCGGACACGCCCGGGTGTTCGTGGTGTTCGATATGGCGACCCGCTGGCTGCGCGCCAGTGGCTATGACGTCGAGTACGTCAGGAACATTACGGACATCGACGACAAAATCATTAAGCGGGCAGCAGAAAGTAGTGAAGCACCGGCTGCGCTGAGCGAACGATTCATCCACGAGATGCACCAGGATGAGCGCGCGCTTGGCGTGTTGCCGCCCGACCACGAACCGCGCGCCACTGCCTATATCGCGCAGATGCTGGCCCTGATTGGTCAATTGATCGACAAGGGCCTGGCCTATCCCGCGCCCAATGGCGATGTGTATTACAGCGTGCGCGCTTTCCCTGCGTATGGCCGCTTGTCGGGCAAAAGCCTGGATGAACTGCGGGCAGGCGAGCGCGTGGAGATTGATGCTTCCAAGCGCGATCCGCTGGATTTCGTGCTGTGGAAAGCGGCCAAAGCGGGCGAGCCCGCATGGGAGTCGCCGTGGGGCGCGGGGCGTCCCGGCTGGCATATCGAATGTTCGGCGATGAGTGCCGATCTGCTGGGCAAGCATTTCGACATTCACGGCGGCGGCCAGGACTTGCAGTTCCCACATCATGAAAACGAAATCGCCCAGTCCGAAGGCGCAAACGGCTGTACCTTTGTGAACTACTGGATGCACAACGGCTTTGTGCGGGTAGACAACGAAAAGATGTCCAAATCGCTTGGCAATTTCTTCACCATTCGGGAAGTGCTTAAAAAATACAGAGCTGAAGAGGTGCGATTCTTCATCCTGCGCGCGCATTACCGCAGTCCGCTGAATTATTCCGACGCTCATCTGGACGATGCCAAAGGTGCGCTTGCGCGCTTGTATACCGCGTTGAAACAAACTCCCGTCGAGGTCACCTCGCCTAACTGGAGCCTGCCCGCTGCGCTGCGTTTCCGCGCAGCGATGGACGATGATTTCAATACGCCGGAAGCCATCGCAGTGTTGTTCGAGTTGGCAAGCGATGCCAACCGGGGTGATGCCGCTGCCGCGACCCTGTTGCGTAGCTTGGGTGGCGTGCTCGGCTTGTTGCAGCGCGAGGCCAAGGACTTTTTACAAGATAAGCCTTCGAGTGTTCAGGAGTCCGTTAGCGTCAGTGAATTACTCACTTCTGAGACTACTTTTAGCGAAACGGGAATCGAACTTCGGATCGAAGCGCGAGCAGCGGCCAAGAACTCAAAAAATTTCGTTGAAGCTGACCGCATACGTGCTGAACTTGCAGAAGCAGGCATCGTGCTGGAGGATGGTGCAGGCGGGACGACTTGGCGGCGTGCTTGAGCATTTCCCCCTCCGGAATTGAATCAGGCTGCGTGATGACCGCGTCTTTTTTGATTCTGGCGGGCGCAGCGGATTGGCAGCATCCAGATTGGCGTGGTTCGTTCTACCCGAGTGACTTGCCCCATGACTGGTTGCTGTCTTACTACAATACCCGGTTTCAAACGGTGTATTTGTCGGCGGCGCGCTGGCAAGCTGCGTCGGCGACCGAATGGGCGCAATGGTTGGACGACACGCAGCCTGGCTTCCGTTTCTTGCTGGAACCCGGTACCGCAGTCCCCCCCCGTGATGAGCGCGTGATTGAGGCGACGCCTGAGTGGAGCGCCACGCATATATGGTGGATCGATTTGTCCCCCGACTTGCGTGAACTGGCACAGCATGCAAGTGCACGGGCGTCTGCTCGTGAGCCGTTTTTTGTGATCAGTCGCAGTGGCAATCTGGACAGGCTGGAACAGGTTGCCACCCTGAGCCAGGTGCTGGGTTATTAAAATTCCGGAAACTACACCGGCGAAAGTCTGATTGTTCACGGCTATTCGGTAGAATGCTGCGCTTTCTTTTCCACATGATGGGGCCTGATTCCCTTTGCAAAACGACAACCTGATCGAAATCGAACAGCTGGCTTTTGGCTACGGTGAGCGATCCATCCTGAAAAACATCAATCTGACTGCGAAGCGCGGCCAGGTGGTTGCGATCATGGGGAGCAGCGGCTGCGGAAAAACCACGCTGTTGCGCTTGATTGGCGGGCAAATCAAGCCGGGTCAGGGCGTGGTGCGTGTGGCAGGCGAGTCGGTGGGCGATCTCGACCGGGGCGGTCTGCACCGCTTGCGTCGCAAAATGGGCATGTTGTTTCAGTTCGGCGCGCTGTTCACCGATATGACGGTATTTGACAACGTGGCCTTCCAGTTGCGTGAACACACCGACTTGCCGGAAGACGCCATCAGCGATCTGGTGCTGATGAAGCTGCACGCCGTCGGCCTGCGCGGCGCGGCGCAGCTGATGCCGGCCGAGCTTTCTGGCGGCATGGCGCGACGGGTGGCGCTGGCCAGGGCGGTTGCGCTCGATCCCATGCTGGTGCTGTACGACGAGCCATTTGCCGGGCTCGACCCCATTTCGCTGGGCGTGACCGGCAACCTGATCCGTCGCCTCAACGACACGCTCGGGCTGACTTCGATCGTCGTTACGCACGATGTGCATGAGTCGCTGAAAATCGTCGATTACATTTACTTCATCTCGGACGGCGTGGTCGTCGCCGAGGGAACGGCAGACGAGATTCGTGCCTCCGGTTTGCCGTTCGTGCATCAGTTTGTGCATGGCGAGGCCGATGGCCCCGTGCCGTTCCACTATCCGGCGCCGCCCTATGCCGACGACCTCAAGCTGGGAGGGCAGGGTGCTTAAGCGGACGATCGAGCATGTGGGGAATCGCGTCATTCAGGCGGTTTGGCGCATGGGGTACGCGGCGCGTTTCTTTGTGACGATATTGCTGCATTCGGGCACCGCATTCCGCCGTTTTGGCCTCACCATCCGCGAGCTTTATTTCAGCGGCGTACTGACGCTTGTGGTCATTCTGGTATCGGGCTTGTTTGTCGGCATGGTGCTGGGTCTGCAAGGCTATGAGACGTTGCAGACTTATGGCGCGGAAGAGTCGCTGGGCATCGTCGTGGCGCTGTCGCTGGTGCGTGAACTGGGGCCGGTGGTGGCGGCCTTGTTGTTCGCCAGTCGCGCGGGTAGCGCGATCACGGCAGAGATCGGTCTGATGAAGGCGACCGAGCAACTCTCGGCAATGGAAATGATGGCCGTTGATCCGATTGCGCGCGTGGTGGCACCGCGTTTCTGGGCTGGCGTGATTTCCATGCCGCTACTGGCGGCGCTGTTTTCAGCGATGGGGATATTGGGTGGCTATCTGGTCGGGGTACAGCTGATCGGCATTGACGAAGGTTCATTCTGGTCGCAGATGCAAAATGCGGTCGATTTCGAGCGCGATATCGTCAATGGCGTGATCAAGAGCGTGGTATTCGGCATCGCCATCACCGCGATTGCGCTGTTCGAAGGGTACGATGCGCCCCCCACCGCCGAAGGGGTCTCGGGCGCAACCACACGCACCGTGGTGACATCCAGTCTGGCTGTGTTGGCGCTGGATTTTGTTTTGACTGCATTTATGTTCCGGGGAATTGGTTAAACATCATGAACAAGACCGTACTCGATCTTTGGGTGGGATTGCTTGTCCTGGCTGGCATCGCCGCGTTGCTGTTTCTGGCGCTAAAAGTCGGCAGCACCAGCGCCATCAATTCGTCGGCCAGCTACGAAGTGGTTGCCCGTTTTGAAAACATCGGCGGCCTCAAACTGCGTGCACCGGTCAAAAGCGCCGGGGTGGTCGTTGGCCGGGTGGCAGATATCCAGTTTGACAATGAAACGTTTGAAGCAGCTGTCACGCTTCGTCTGGACAAGCGCTATGCTTTCCCCAGGGACAGTTCAGTGGCCATCCTGACGTCGGGCTTGCTGGGTGAGCAATACATTGGCCTGGAGGCGGGAGGCGATAGTTTGAAACTCAAGGCACACGATCGCATTCTCATCACGCAAGATGCCGTGGTACTGGAAAATTTGATCGGTCGATTTTTGTACGACAAGGCTCAAGAGGGAGCACCGCAATGACATCCAAGCATGATGAATTCGCCCGCCTGACCCGTGTACTGTCGGCGCTGGGCATGTTGATGGTGGCAGGGCCAGGACAGGCCGATACCCTTAATTTGCAGCAGGCAGTGGAAATGAGCCTGACGGCAGACCCCCGCATCAAGGAAAGCGAGCAGGTGGTCGAGGCGGCACGCGGCCTGTTGCAGGAAGTGCAGGGCAACGCGGGGTGGCGAATCGGGATGAACGCGTTCATCGGCCTGGCGCCAGAAGTCGAGGGCGGGTTTTATCAGGGCGGCGCGCAATCCTGTACGGCGCTTCCGTGTACCCCGCGTAGTGACGGCAGAGAGCTGAATGGCGTGTCTGACTGGACGCATCTCAGCTTTGCCCTGATCAAGCCGCTTTTCACCTTTGGCAAGCTTGAGCATTACGGCGAGGCCGCGCAAGGCAGCATCGACATCAAGCGCGGCGAACTCAAGAAGACCCGCACGGATACGGTCTATGACACCAAGCGCGCGTATTACGGCTATCTGGCCGCACGCGATATTCGGGTCTATCTGGACGACATGCTGGAGCGTCTGGAAAAAGAGCTGGTCAGCGTTGAAAAGAACCTGGCCGACGATACCGGCATCGCCAAGCAGTCCGATCTATACGCGTTGCAAACCGCCAAGGGCCTGCTGTCGAAGTATGCCAACCAGGCGCGCGCGCTCGAAAAAATCAGTCTCGATGGCCTGAAGGTGTTGACGGGTATCGGTTTGGCCGGCGAGCTGAGCGTGACCGACGAGCGAATCGAGCCCGTGCCTTTTCCGCAGGCCGACCTGGCTGAATTCAAGTCGCGCGCCATGCAAAGTCGCCCTGAAATGGAGCAGCTCGAAGCAGGGCTGCGCGCCCGTCGCGCACTGGTGGCCGCCAAAAAATCAGACCGCATGCCGGATGTGTATGCCGGGGTGATTGGTGAATTCAACTACGCATCACGGCGTGACAGTGTGGACAACCCTTATCTGAACGATTCATTCAACAGTGCGGGACTGACACCGGTCGTCGGGGTGAAGTGGGACACGGTATTTGGCGTGGCGAGTGCGCGCGTCAATCAGGCGCAGGCTGAACTGGAGGCGCTCAATCACAAGAAGGCCTTTGCACTGGAGGGCGTGCCATTTGAAGTGAGCGAGGCGTATGCCCATGCCCAGGCCAATTACGCGTCGCAGCGTGAGTTGGCCGCCAGTGCGACGGCCGCGCGGCGCTGGCTGATTGCATCGCTGGCCGACTTTTCGGCGGGGCTGGAAAGCGCCGACAAGATGACCGATGCGCTGAAAAACTATGTGTTGGCGCAAACCGAGTATGTGCGCACCATCAACGATTACAACATGAACGTCGCGCAGCTCGCGCGTTTGACGGGTGAACTCAAGTAAGCAGCGGATGTCTATCCGAGTGCTTGACCCCATTATGAACAGGATGATTTGATGAATACATTGCGCTCTTTTTGGCTGTTGCTGGCACTGGTGTTTGGTTTGAGTTCCAGTGTCGTCTGGGCAGTGGACACCCCGCCGGACGTATTGGCACGCACCACAACGCAAGAGGTGCTTGCCATCCTGAAACAGGACAAGGAAGCGCTCAGCAGCAATCAGTCCAAAGTCCATGAATTGGTTGAAGCCAAAATCCTGCCCAATTTTGACTTTAACCGGATGACCCAGCTTGCTGTCGGCAAGCACTGGCCGCGCGCGACCGCAAAACAAAAGCAATCGCTGGTGGCCGAGTTTCGCAATCTGCTGGTGCGCACCTATTCCAGTTCGCTCACGGCGTTTTCCAATCAGACCGTTGATTTCAAGCCGATGGTGATCAAGCCGGACGACACCGACGTAACCGTGCGTTCCGAAATTCGCCAGCCAGGCGGGCAACCCATCCCGATCAACTACAGCATGTACAAAACGGCTTTTGGCTGGAAGGTGTATGACGTGGCGATCGACGGCGTAAGCCTGGTCACCAATTACCGGGCGTCTTTCTCCAGCACCATCCGCCAGAATGGCATTGACGGTTTGATCAGTACGCTTGCCGCCCAATCCCAGGCCCCGCGCGGTGTCGCCAAACCGGCGCCGCGCCCTGGCTCGTGATGACATGTGAAGGCAACTGTTGCCGCATTGGCGGCGCAGTGACCGTGGATACCGTTGGCGGGCTGCTGCGCGAATTGCAGCCGCAACTTGAAAGCGGGATGGATACGCTGGATTTCAGCGGTGTCGAGCAAGCTGATTCAGCTGCGCTGACACTCATCTTCAGCGCCATGCGCCATGCCCGGCAAGCCGGTCACACTTTGGTCTGCACCGGTTTGCCCGCCAGTTTCACCACCCTCGCTGAACTCTATGGCGTGTCCGAGTTGCTGCCGCAATGACCCTGGCCCATCCGGCCATCAGCGTACGCGATCTGTGCAAACGCTTTCGCGCGACCCAGGCGCTTGACGGCGTTTCGCTCGACATTCAGCCCGGCGAGTTTTTTGGTCTGCTCGGGCCTAACGGTGCCGGTAAAACCACTCTGATTTCCATCCTCGCCGGGCTCACCCGCGCTGATTCCGGTCATGCCGCCATCATGGGGCATGACGTGGTGCGCGATTACCGGCAGGCGCGCCGCGCGCTCGGCGTGGTGCCGCAGGAACTGGTCTACGATCCGTTTTTCAATGTGCGCGAAACCCTGCGTATCCAGTCCGGCTATTTCGGACTCCGGCACAACGACGGCTGGATCGACGAAATCATGCATCACCTCGATCTCACCCCGCACGCCGACAAGAACACGCAGAATTTGTCGGGCGGCATGAAGCGCCGCCTGCTGGTGGCGCAGGCGCTGGTGCACAAGCCACCCGTAATCGTGCTCGACGAACCCACCGCCGGCGTCGATGTCGATCTGCGCCGTTCGCTGTGGGAATTCATCAGCCGCCTCAACCGCGAAGGCCACACCATCCTGCTGACCACGCATTACCTGGAAGAGGCGCAGGCGCTGTGCGGCCGCATCGCCATGCTCAAGGCCGGGCGCGTCGTGGCCTGCGACACCACGCGCAACCTGTTGCATCACGCCAACGAACATTGCGCCGCGTTGCGCCTCGCAAGCGTGCCGCCTGCAGCCTGGGCAGCGCGCCTGCAAGCGCTGCCAGACGGTGGCTGGCGTTTCAATTTCAGCGATTTCAGTGAACTCGAATCCCTGCTGGCCGGGGTGCGTACGGCGGGTGGGCAGGTGACCGAAATGCAGTTGCTGGAAGCCGATCTGGAGGATGTCTTTACCGACATCATGAAGCGAACATGAACGGCTTTCTTGCGTTGCTTTACAAGGAACTGCTGCGCTTCTGGAAAGTGGCGGTGCAGACCGTGGTGGCACCGGTCGTCACTGCGCTGCTGTATCTGCTGATCTTTTCCCATGTGCTGGAATCGCACATCGAGGTCTACCCCGGCGTCAGCTACACGCAGTTTCTGGTGCCGGGACTGGTGATGATGAGCATGTTGCAGAACGCTTTTTCCAACAGTTCATCGAGCCTGATCCAGTCCAAGCTCACCGGCAACATCGTGTTCGTATTGCTGCCGCCCCTGTCGTATCTGCAATTCTTCGGCGCCTATCTCATCGCGGCGATCGTGCGCGGGCTGGTGGTGGGGCTGGGGGTGTGGGTGGTGACGCTGGGGTTTGGCATGCCAACCGTGCCGCACTTGGGTTGGCTGCTCGCGTTTTCGCTGCTGGCCTGCGGGTTGATGGGCGCGCTCGGCACCATGGCGGGCATCTGGGCAGAAAAATACGACCAGCTGGCGGCGTTCCAGAATTTTCTGATCCTGCCGCTGACGTTTTTGTCGGGCGTGTTTTATTCGATTCACTCGCTGCCAGCCTTCTGGCAGGGGGTGTCGCACTGGAACCCGGTGTTCTACATGATCGACGGCTTTCGCTACGCCTTTTTAGGGCAGTCTGACATCGCGCCGGGCTTCGGCCTGCTGGTCGTGGCAGGCAGCTTTGTGGCAATATCCGCGCTTTCGCTCTTGATGTTGAAGAGCGGTTACAAATTGAGGCATTAAGCATGGTTACCCCCGACGACATCAAAGGCTGGATCACCGAAAAACTCCCGTGCGATTACATTGAACTGGACGGCGACGGCCAGCATTTCAATGCAATCATCGTCAGTCCGTCGTTCAGCGGCAAAAACATGATCCAGCAGCACCGTCTGGTGTATGACGCGCTGGGCACCCGCATGCACGCGGAAATCCACGCGTTGTCGATGAAGACCTACGCGCCTGAAGAGTGGGCCAAACGCTGAATGGAATCCCTGCTGATCCAAGGTGGCAACAAGTTGACCGGTGAGGTGCGCATTTCCGGCGCCAAAAATGCCGCGCTGCCGATTCTGACTGCCAGCCTGCTGAGCGCTGAACCCTTGCAGCTCAGCAACGTGCCGCATCTGAAGGACATCAGCACCATGCTGGCGCTGCTGGGCCACATGGGCGTGCGCGTCACGCTGGACGAACAGAATCACGTTACCCTGTGCGGCGAATCGATTCCCCACAAGGATGCGCCCTACGAAATGGTGAAAACCATGCGCGCCGCGATCCTGGTGCTGGGGCCGACGCTGGCACGCTTTGGCGAAGCGCGTGTTTCCATGCCCGGCGGCTGCGCTATCGGTTCGCGGCCGGTTGATCTGCATATCAAGGGCTTGCAGGCGATGGGTGCTGAGATTCACATCGAACACGGCTACATTCACGCCAAGGCTAAGCGCCTGCGCGGCGCGCATATCGCCATGGACATGGTCACCGTCACCGGTACCGAAAACCTGATGATGGCGGCCGCACTCGCCGACGGCACCACGGTGCTGGCCAACGCTGCGCGCGAGCCGGAGATTGTCGATCTGGCCAACTGCCTGATCGCGATGGGTGCAAAAATCGAAGGTGCCGGTAGCGGCGTCATCACCATCCGCGGCGTGGACGCGCTGCATGGTGCGCAGTACAGCGTCATGCCCGACCGCATTGAAACCGGCACGTTTTTGGTGGCCGCAGCGATGACCGGTGGCCGCGTCCGGGCGACCCACGCCCAGCCCGATACCCTGGTTTCGGTGATGGGCAAGCTCGCCGATGCGGGCGCGCACGTTACCTCGGGTGACGACTGGATCGAAGTCGAATCCGATGGTGTGCTGAATGCGGTCGATGTGCGCACCGCGCCGCATCCGGCTTTCCCAACCGACATGCAGGCGCAGTTCATGGCGCTGAATTGCGTGGCCAGCGGTGTCGCCAGCGTGACCGAAACCATTTTCGAAAACCGCTTCATGCATGTGCAGGAACTGCGCCGGCTGGGTGCCAATATCGAAGTCACCGGCCACACTGCGCTGGTGCGCGGCGTGCCGCGGCTCGATGGCGCCATCGTGATGGCGACCGACTTGCGGGCCTCGGCTTGCCTCGTATTGGCAGGACTCGTCGCGGCAGGTGAAACTACCATCGAGCGGATTTACCACCTCGACCGCGGCTACGAACGCATCGAGGAAAAGCTCACCCAGCTGGGTGCGCGCATCAAGCGGGTGCATTGAGATGGGCATCATCCTTGCCTTGTCCAAAGGCCGCATTTTTGAAGAAACCCTGCCGCTGCTGGCCGCTGCAGGCATCGTCCCTAGCGAAAGCCCGGAGTCGTCGCGCAAGCTCATCATTGGCACCAACCGCCCCGACGTGCAGCTCATCATCGTGCGTGCGAGCGACGTGCCGACTTACGTGCAATACGGCGCGGCCGATCTCGGCATTGCGGGTAAAGACGTCTTGAACGAACACGGCGGCAATGGCCTGTATCAGCCGCTCGATCTGCAGATCGCCAAGTGCCGCATGATGGTCGCCGTGCGTGAAGGCTACGATTACGCCGGCACGGTCAAGCAGGGCGCACGCATCCGCGTCGCCACCAAATACGTCAACGCCGCGCGCGATCACTTCGCCTCTAAAGGCGTGCATATCGATCTCATCAAGCTCTATGGATCGATGGAACTCGCCCCGCTGGTCGGGCTTTCCGACGTCATCGTCGATTTGGTTTCCACCGGTGGCACCCTCAAGGCCAATGGCCTGGTCGCGGTCGAACACATCAGCGACATCAGTTCGCGGCTGGTGGTGAATCAGGCCGCGCTCAAGCTCAAACGCAGTTTGATCCAGCCGGTGATTGATGCGTTTGCAGCGGCAGTTGGTATTAAGCATTAAGCAGTTCCGAGATACCGCTTCATTATTTTGCTCTCGTCCATGAAAAAAGCCTTAATAACCGGCGTTACCGGCCAGGACGGCGCCTACCTCGCCGAGTTTCTGCTGGAGAAGGGCTACGAAGTCCACGGCATCAAGCGCCGCACCTCGCTGTTCAACACCGACCGCATCGACCACCTGTA
>MGZO01000031.1:16164-16284 GCA_001802655.1 Hydrogenophilales bacterium RIFOXYD1_FULL_62_11 | reverse complement strand
CTCGCCTGTGATGCCCACCTCGTTTTCGGCGCCCTTCTCGAACGCGTTCGCCGAGATGATGGCAAGGGCAGCATCGGTCAGCCCGCCTGCGCAAATCTGCCGCAGGGTTTCCCAGCCGTC
>MGZO01000031.1:13748-16024 GCA_001802655.1 Hydrogenophilales bacterium RIFOXYD1_FULL_62_11 | reverse complement strand
CCTGCTCGTTGTCCACCACCAGAATGCGCCGGCGCACGCCAACGTAGCCGATACGCTGCGCCAGCGGCAATTCGGCCACCAGTTGCCCGGCGTGGATGCGCGGCAAAAACAACCGCAACTCAAAGCGGCTACCCTTGCCGGGATTCCCCGCTACGCTCAGTTCCCCCCCCATCACATCGGTCAGCATGCGGGCAATGGTGAGGCCGAGACCGGTGCCACCGGTGGCGCCGACATGGGCGGCACTGCCGCGCGAGAAGGGTTCGAAGATGTGGCTGATTTCTTCGGGCGCGATACCGGGGCCGCTGTCTTCGATGGTGAAGATGGCCATTTCGCGCTGGTAGCGCAAGTATAGGGTGACGCTGCCGCTGACGGTGAACTTGACCGCATTGCCCAGGATATTCAGCAGGATCTGGCGCAGTCGCCGTTCGTCCGCGCGCACCATGGTGGGCAGCGCGCCGTCCGGCAGGTAGTGGAAATCCAGCCCCTTGTGGCGCGCCTGCTGCTCGAACATGCCGACCAGCTGCTGAACGAAATCGGGGAAATCGAGCGGGCGCACGTTGAGCGTGAGCTTGCCGCTTTCGATGCGGGCGATGTCCAGCGTGCCTTCGATCAGCGACAGCAGATGGTCGCCGCTGCGACGGATGACGGTAATCGCCTGCCGCCGCTGCGGCGGAATGGACGTGTCCTGATCCAGAATCTGCGCATAGCCGAGGATGCTGTTGAGCGGCGTGCGCAGCTCGTGGCTGATCGAGGTGATGTAGCGGCTCTTGGCCTGGTTGGCCTGGTCGGCCACGAGCTTGGCCTGCTGCAGCAGCGCATCGGTGCGTTGGTGGGAATCGATCTCCTGCATCAGCAGTTCGGTCTGGCGGTTGGATTCCTCCTGCGCCACCTGACGACTTTTGTGGGTGAGCACCAGCCACCAGGCGACCACGCCCGACACCAGCAGCAAGGCCGCGAATGCACGCTGGTACGACTGCTGCAAGGCCGGCAGCAGGGCGGCGGTTTCGTCGGTCAGCGCCAACACTTCCTGGTAGTAGAGCAGCCCCATCAACAGCACCAGCAGCGGCACCACGCCGGCCATCAGCAGCAGGTAGTGACCCAGGCCGGCGTCGAGAAACGGCCGCGCCTGCGCCGGCAGAAAACGCTCCAGCAGCAGCGCCCACTGCTCGCCCAGCCGCGCGTGCGGCTTGCACAGGTCGTGGCAGCGCGCGTCGAGCGAGCAGCACAGGGAGCAGATGTTGTCCTGATAGGCCGGGCACCGCGCCAGATCGTCCGCCTCGTAATCCTTGCCGCAGATACAGCAGCTGTGCATGGCCGCCGCGCCATCCACCGGCTCGACCGGACGCGCAATGTAATAGCGGCCGCCGGTGAGCCAGGCCAGCAGCGGCGAGCAGACCAGCGCCGCGCCGAGCGCGATGAAAATGGCGAAGGGCTGCAGCGTGTCGCCGAACAGCCCGACATAGGTGGCCACCGACAGCCCCGAGGCGATGCCCATTGCCCCGACCCCGACCGGATTGATGTCATATAAATAGGCGCGGCGGAACTCGATGCCGGGCGGCGACAGCCCGAGCGGCTTGTTGATCACCAGATCGGCCACCACCACCATCATCCACGCCACCGCCACGTTGGAATACAGCCCCAGCACCCGGCCCAGCGCCTGGAACAGGTCCAGTTCCATCAGCATCAGCGCGATCAGGATGTTGAACACCACCCACACCACCCGCCCCGGATGGCTGTGGGTGAGGCGGGCGAAAAAATTCGACCAGGCCAGCGAGCCGGCGTAGGCGTTGGTGACATTGATCTTAAGCTGCGAAATCACCACGAACAGTACCGTCGCCGCGACTGCCCATTCATATTGGGGGAACACGTATTCGTAGGCGACCAGATACATCTGGTTGGGGTCGACCGCGCGTTCCAGCGGCACCATGTGGCTGATCGCCAGCCAGGCCAGCAGCACCCCGCCCATCATCTTGAGCCCTCCCGCCACCGCCCAGCCGGGACCGCCCACCACCACACCGGTCCACCAGCGACGGTGGTTGGCCGGCGTGTGCTCGGGCATGAAGCGCAGGTAATCCACCTGTTCGCCTATCTGGGTAATCAGCGCCAGCCCCACCGCCATGGCGGCGCCGAACAGATGGATGTCGAAACCCGTGCTGCCCTTGCCGGCATAGCCGGTGATCCCGGCAAACGCACTCGGCTCCTGCACCAGCAGAAAGACAAACGGCAGCACCAGCATCACCAGCCAGACCGGCTGGCTGATCGTTTGCAGCGTGCTG
>MGZO01000031.1:0-13477 GCA_001802655.1 Hydrogenophilales bacterium RIFOXYD1_FULL_62_11 | reverse complement strand
AGGTGTTGTAGTCGCGGCGAACCTTGATCACACGCTGGATTGCCTTGGGGGAATGCTCGCTGCCGGTCTGTTCCATCGGGGTACAACTCATGCCTGATATCGGGGACGGAACCACGAATATATCAGCGCAGCGCGCTGGCGGGCGGGTAGCGCGGCCTGGCGAGGCAACCTGCCCCCGGCGCAGTCGATTCGGGCATTGGATTGATTTTGATAGCCGGGCAAGGGCTGTGGCCTGATATGCGGCAATCCATCCGGTCATGGAGCCCTATCCATGTGCCGAGAACCCCCTTCGATGACGGGCTACCAGTCATCCAGATCTGCAGTTCGGATGCGCGTGGCGGCTTGGCTTTTTCCCTGGACTAAGATGAATAAATCGCACGCACCCCTGGAGACAACCGATGGACAACGAGATCAGAAACCAGATCCTGGCGCTGCTGGATCAACACCGGATCATGACGATTGCCACCTTAAGGCCTGATGGCTGGCCGCAGGCGACGACCGTCGGCTACGTGAACGAAGGGCTTACCCTCTACTTTCTCTGCGGCCTGGACAGCCAGAAGGCCACGAATCTGGCGCGCGACGACCGGGTGTCGCTGACTATCAATCACGACACGCCGGATCTGATGGCGATCACCGGCCTGTCGATGGCGGCACACGCACAGGCGGTCGTCGATCGGGACGAGGCGAACAAGGTCTTGCGCATGCTCCCGCTGAAATACCCTGAGAACATCGCCGTGCCCATACCGATGCCGACACCGGAGGAGATCCGGATATTCCGCGTGACGCCGACGGTCATCTCCGTGCTCGACTACGCCAAAGGCTTCGGCCACACGGAACTCGTCACCTGCTGAGCAGATATTCCGGCAGATGTTGGGCCGTCCGGCAGCGGAACGGGGCTGGACGGGCGAACGACGGCTTTACCCCGAAGCACCCCCGACCGCTTTCCCCACGGCGCAGATATTCTTGCCCAGCTCCAACTCCTGCGCCTCGCGCTCGTCCGGGCTGGCCAGCCCCGCATTGGCCCGCTTGATCTCGACATAGGCCGGGGGAAACTCCGGCAGGTTCGCCAGGATGTAGTTGCAGAAGCCCTTCTCGCCCTCGGCCAGTTTGAGCAGGCCCGGATTGTGGTGCTTCAGATCGCCCAGCGTGGCGTGGAAGACGCCTTTGTCATCGGCTGTCGTGACATCGCTGAAATGGGCCGGCAGCACCAGCGTCTCGGCCGGAAGCTGGGCCATCCGCATCAGCGACTCGTAGAGCAGCGGCGCCCAGGCCTCGGCCTTGCCGCCCAGGTCCGGGCGCGCGATCGACTCCAGAAACAGGCTGTCGCCGCTCAGCAGATAGCGATCCTCAATGAGGAAAGCGACCATGCCCAGCGTATGGCCGGGAAAATGCAGCACCTTGACCTCGGCCGCGCCGACCCGAAACGTCTGATCCGCCTCCAGCGGGCGGTACGCGATGCGGGCGGGCAGCATGTCCAGCGGGTGGATCGCGTCATAGGGATGCAGATGGTAGGGAATGTGATCGCCCTGCCCCAGCGCCGGCCCGCCGCTCAGGTGGTCCGCATGCAGGTGGGTATCCAGCACCCGCTCAATCCGCGCCCCCACGGCAGCGGCCAGCTCGTGATAGCGCTCGATGTGGCGACCGGGGTCGAACACCGCAGCGACATGTTCGCTCACCAGCACATGGCTCAGGCAGCCACGGGCCGGGCGCACCATCTGGTACAGCGAAAAGCGCTCGGTCTCCACCACCGGGCGCCAGGCGTAATAGTTGCCCCAGGCCTCCATCCCGCCTTCCAGGTTCACCGCATCGAAATCCAGGCGGCGCAGCCCCTCGGCCACGTAACTGGAAGTATTGCCCTCGGCGCAGACGGCGAGGATCGGCCGGTCATGCGGCAGCTGTTCCATCAGCTGCGCCTGCACCCCGCGCATCACCGCTGCGGTGACATCCTCCTGCTCGCCCTCCAGGTCGAGCAGCTCAAAATAAGGAATATTGAACGTGGGAACGGGATGCGGGCCTTCCACCCGCCAGCGTTCGAATTCGTCGCGGTTGCGCACATCGAGAATGAACATCGGCTCGCTGCGCAACAGCCGTTCCCACACCTGTTGCGGACTCGCGGCGGTCGTGACTTGCTTCAACATGGGACACCTCCTTGCGGAGCCTCCCTACTCCGGGACATCGCGCGGTCCAGACACAGCGGCATGCCGTGCTGACCGAGCATTTTATCGATACTGAAAATATAGACGATGAGTGGCTGCTGGTAATCCAGATCTGCGGTTCGGTATCAAAGGTCGCAATTCGACCGTAAGAGCCGTTCGGCCTTCAATGCCATGATGATCAGTTATCTGAGGGGGAGCCGCCCTTCGCCAGTTGGCCGTGAACCTCGGTTCCTCGGCCAAATCTGTCATCCGCGAAAAAATCAATCGGCCCCATTCAATCGCACCGCTCCCCATTCCTTGAATTGGCGTTCCATGTCCTTTTCTTCCGCTTCGATGGAGTCCGGCCCGGCATCGGGGCACTCGGTCTGTGGGTCGGCGCTGCGCGATGACGAAGCGATTTCCTGATGTTCTTGCGAAGCGCGCTGGGGTGAAGAACCGTTCCACGCGAACGGGTTATGGAAAGAGGATGGGTCCGGCAGACAGTCATACTTGTAGATGGGTGGCCAGCCCGCTTCGAACGGCACGAATGCAATCGTCTTCTCGAAGACGAGCGGCTTTCCCGTCGGCGTGGACGGCAGCGGCGGCAGGGATCGAATGGCTTGCAAGGCAAGCTTCTCAGCTATCTCCGAGGTCGACCAAAGCACTTCCACCTTGGCGAGCTTTCCGTCGGGTGCGATCTCGATACGGAATCGAACCAGGCCCTGTTGCATGCCCTCGATCGCCGTGCCCATCATGCTGCGAACCTGCTGGCCCCAGTTGTATCGGTAGCGCTTGCTGTTCTTGAGCGTGTAGGTGGAGGCGAGCTGCCATTCCTCTGCGGTGGGCGCGGGCGGCGCCGGCATGGTGGCCAGCTCTTTCTCTGGCGTTGGAGGGGACGGGATGGAATCCGCAACGCGAGCACGTTCCTTTTCCTCCACGACTGGCTTCGTCAGGATGGCGCGTTGGCCGCGAGGTTTCGCGGAATGGTCCGCAGATCTGGACGCCGCATGTTTGATGCGAGCAGGTTCTATCTCCGGAACAGGCGCGATCATGAGGCTTGCCCGCAAGGGCTCCGGGACTGCCAATGGGGGATGGGGCGGCGCCTGGACCCTCCACAGCGCCAACAGGCTTGCGTGAATCCCCAGCGACAGCGCAAGGGCCAAGAGCAACCTGATCCGAACTGCGGACATGTAATTGTGAGACGTGGAATTGAACCGCCCCATCTTTGCATGGCAGGGACCGGGAAGTCACTGGTAACTTTTTAAGGCCGAAGAACATCCCTTCCTGGTGGGTACGCTAGGCCAGCCTGCACACGTGGCGCAACCGGCGGTACATGGGACAACAGCCAGGCTGGCACGGCGGCGGCGGCATGAAATGACAGAGAGGTCCCCGGGAAATGCAGTCGCTGCCTGAAGAGGCTGGCATCGAGCATCGGCACCTCGTGGCACCCACCGTCAGCACCCGGCTCAATCGAAATCCGTTATCTACCTTCGATTATTATGGCCAATCCCCTGTTGCGAATTTAGAAAGCGAACGCATGGCCAGCACCCGCTCTGACGACCGCAGCCCGTGGGCAGTCTTTCTTATCTTCCTGCACCTTGGACTGACCTCCTTCGGCGGCCCCATCGCGCACCTGGGCTATTTCCGTGATGAGTTCGTCACACGACGGGGTTGGTTGACCGAACGCAGCTATGCGGATTTAGTGGTCCTCTGCCAATTTCTGCCGGGGCCAGCAAGCAGCCAGGTCGGCATGGCGTTGGGCCTGTCCCGGGCTGGATACAGCGGTGCACTGGCTGCTTGGGCCGGTTTCACGCTGCCTTCGGCAATTGTCCTGGTTCTGTTTGCACTGGGCATTTCCAGTTATGGCGATGCCGTATCGCCAGGCGCGTTGCACGGTCTGAAAGTGGTGGCCGTCGCCGTGGTCGCCCAAGCGGTATGGGGCATGGCGCGCAACCTGTGCACGGATGTGCTGCGGGTCACCATCATGGCGATTGCGGCCTGCTTCGTCCTGCTGGTGCCTGCCGCATGGGGGCAGGTTGGCGTGATTGCTGCCGCAGGCATCGCTGGCCTGCTGCTGTTCAAGCCCGCGCAGACTGTCGAACACGATCCGCTGCCAATCACGGTCAGCCACCGGGCCGGGGTGGTCTGGCTGTCGCTGTTCTTTGCCTTGCTGGTTGGTCTGCCGGTCCTGGCTCAGTTGCTGCCGAATCAAACCGTAGCAATAGTCGATGCTTTCTTCCGCGCCGGGTCACTGGTCTTCGGCGGTGGCCACGTCGTGTTGCCACTGTTGCAGGCCGAGGTGGTGCCCTCCGGGTGGGTCAGCAATGAAGTCTTCCTTGCTGGGTACGGTGCTGCGCAGGCGGTGCCCGGCCCCTTGTTCACCTTCGCCGCGTTCCTCGGGGCATCCATGAGCACCGCACCTTCCAGCTGGATCGGCGGCTTGATCGCCTTGGTAGCCATCTTCGTGCCCTCTTTTTTGCTGGTCGTGGGCGCGCTTCCGTTTTGGGAGCAACTGCGGCGCAACGTGCGTACCCAGGCGGCCCTGGCCGGGGTCAATGCGGCTGTGGTCGGCTTGCTGCTGGCCGCGCTCTATCAGCCGGTGTGGACAAGTGCGATCCATCAACCGCAGGACTTCGGGCTCGCGCTGGTGGCCCTTGTCGCCCTGATGTTCTGGAAGCTCCCACCGTGGCTGGTTGTCGTGGGCAGTGGCGCGGCGGGATGGCTGCTGAGTGTCGTCTTGTGAGGCCAATGGAATGACCGACAAAGACCTCTATGGCGGATTGATCCGGCTGCACGTCCTGCACCACGCAGCCGAGGAACCCGTTTTCGGACTGGGCATCATCGAGGAACTGCGGCGACACGGCTACGAGTGAGCGCCGGGACGCTCTACCCGATGCTGCACGGACTTGAGAAGAAGGGTTACTTGACCTCACGCCACGAGCGCACCGGGCGGCATGAACGGAGAGTTTACGAAATCACAGACCTGGGGCAGATTGCGCTGCTCGACGCGAGGGCCAAGGTCAAGGAGCTATTTGGGGAGTTGATCAATGGCCGCTGAATCGTCCCGGCCTTGCGGCTGACTGCCAATTGTTTTCTATGGCATGCCAGCTCAACCTGAACATCCACTCCTGGCCGATAGCACGCATAGCACGATCTTCCATTCACCCAATAATGTGATGCACCGGCAGCTTGCTCATCAGCCATTCACCGGTCTTCGCGTCATAGCGGGACGCCGTGAAGGCATGCCACGCTGCATCGTCCAACCTCGGAAAATCTCCCCGATAGTAGTAGCCCGGCCAGCGCGTTTCCTGCCGGTAGAGCGTATGCCTGAGCACGGCCTCCGAGGTCCACACCCGGTGCTTGAGTTCCCAGGTTCGCTGCAGCTGGTGCAGGCCCTCGGCGCCGATATGGTCGAGGTCTTCCTTCAGCATGGTCAGCAGTTCGAGACCGCGGTCGAGCATCGGTTCGCTGGTCATGTATTGCGTGCTGATGCCGCCGCCGTATTCGTCCATGATTTTCTCCAGCCTTTGCAGACCGTGCAGCGGCGAGATGTAGCTCGGCGCCACGCTGCCGGCGACGATCTCGTGTTTGCCGATGGCGTGGTTTGCCAGCGGCTTGAAGATTTCTTCCCGTAGCGTGTTGATCTGCGCTTCGCCGGCTTGGGGCAAGTTGCCGGCCAGGGCCATGACATAGCGCACCGCCGCCTTGCCGGCGATGCGGCCTTCGGTGAAGGAGCCGGACGAAAACTTGTGGGCAGAGCCGCCGATGGTGTCGCCGGCGCCGAACAGGCCTTCGACCGTGGTCATGCGGTTGTAGCCCCACTGGTAGTCCGCCGGCGCGCAGTCTTCCGGCCCGCTGGCCCAGGCGCCGGAACAGGTGGCGTGGGAGCCCATGACGTAGGGCTCGGAGGTGATCAGCTCGGATGGCTTTTCCTTCGGGTCGATGTTTTGCGAGGCCCAGACGACGGCCTGGCCAACGGTCATGTCGAGAAAATCCTCCCAGCCGATTTCCTCCTTCTCCCGGGTATCGATCGCATCCTGGGTGTGCATGTAGATGGGGCCCTTGCCCGCCTTGATTTCCTGCAGCACGGCATGATTGCGCAGGCAGGTCGGCAAGGGCGTGGTCTCCGCATACTTGCCGACGAGGGATTTCATTTCCTCCAGCATCGAGGCTTCGAAACGCTCGCCGTAGGCGTTGGTGGCCAGGGCCTTGAGCAGCAGGAACCAGGCGCCGACCGGGCCGTAGCCGTCCTTGAAGCGGGCGAGCACGATGCGGTTCTCCATCTGGATCATCTGCGCGCCGGCGCGCAGGACCAGGCCGTAGGCCGATGCGCTGCTCCACGGCGCATACCAGGTGCGGCCCATGCCTTCGCCGACCGACCTCGGCTTGAAGATGTGCGACGCGCCGCCGGCGGCGACGATGACTGCCTTGGCCCGGAAGACATAGAAACTGCCGTCGCGGACGTTGAAGCCGACCGCGCCAGCGACGCGGTTGGGATGCGTCGCGTCCATCAAGAGATGCGTCACCATGATGCGGTTATGCACTTCGCTGGCGGATTTTCTGGCGGCCTCGGCGATGATCGGCTTGTAGCTCTCGCCGTGGATCATGACCTGCCATTTGCCTTCCCGCAGGTAGTGGCCGGTGTCCGGGTTGGTCATGATCGGCAGGCCCCATTCCTCGAACAGGTGAACGGTGCCGTCGACGTGGCGGGCGATGTCGTAGATCAGGTCCTCGCGCACCAGCCCCATCAGGTCGCCGCGGGCGTAACGGACGAAGTCCTCCGGCTGGTTTTCATTCCAGCGCATGCCCATGTAGCAGTTGATCGCCGACAGGCCGTGGGCGACCGCGCCGCTCCTTTCGATGTTGGCCTTTTCGACCACGGTGACCTTGAGCTTGCGCCCCCAGTAGCGCGATTCGTAGGCGGCGCCGCAGCCGCCGAAGCCGCCGCCGATGACGAGGATGTCGGTATCGACGACGCGGGTTTTTCGGGAGGAGAACAGGCCCATGGCATCAGGCCGGTTCCGCTGCGGTGCGCAGCGTCGGCAAGGTATCCACCTTGAGCATCTCAGGCTCATGCGCGAGCAGCGGCGAGTTCAGCGCAGCGGCGTCGGGCGCGGCATATTCAAATGGCGGCTTGATCGAACCCCACGGCGTGGTACGGATCGGGAAGCTGAATGCCTTCTCCCGCCCGTCGCGGTAGCGGATCTTCCACGAAATGGTGCCGCTTGCCTCTTCCCGCAGCACCCGGACGCTGTGGCCAAGCGGCGCGAAGTCGGCGTATCCGCGCACGTCGATCGCGTGCTGCGGGCAGGCCTTCACGCACGAGTAGCACTCCCAGCAGAAATTCGGTTCGATGTTGTACGAGCGGCGGTAGACCGGGTCGATGTGCATGATGTCGGACGGACAGATGTCCACGCACTGGCCGCAACCATCGCAGCGCGTCATGTATGTGAATGTGGGCATCGCTCACCTCTTGGCGCTGTCGGCGTCGGCAGGCTGGACGAACCGTCCGCCTCCTCCACCCGTTTCTGGAAGGCCACCACCGGCTTGTAGAACATGTGGGCGAACTTGGACCAGGGAATCGAAACAAACAGCAGCGTCGTGAAGAAGACGTAAAGGCCGGCGAATACCTTGGTCGCCATTGAGCTGCCCGCCATCGCCACCACTTCGAACAACAGTGCAAACGTGACGCTGGCGAGCAGCGTCACGATGAACAGGTCGGCGCGCACCAGCCGCCACGGCGGATGGCCGTCATGGGTGACGTTTACCCGGAGCAGGAAGAAAAACCAGTACCCCCCGACAAGCGTCAGCAGGACGCCGATATTCCACAGGACCGGCAGGACCAGCGGCGGATGCGTGTCGGTCGGATAAACGAACACCATCACGACGGTGGTGACCAGATAGAGCACGAAGCCATAGAACATCAGGACATGGGAAATCCTGCGTTGCTGGTTGCAGAATTCGCCGAACGTTGCGATGTCGTTGACGAGCGTCCGGGTCGCGATGGCAGCCAAATCTGCGCCGCTGAGCGGCTGCTTTGCCGCAGCCCTGGTCCGCTGCCGCTCCTGCAGGAAGAAGGCGAGCTTCTTGTCGTGAAGCAGATCGAACAGCGTTCCGATCACAACCGCGAGCACCATCAAAACGACATAGCCCTGCATGACCTCAGCGGACACGAAATCGGTAAGCGGGGTGAACGGATTGGTGGTGAACACATGACCTCCCCATGCCAGCTGCGCCGTCTTGGCGTGCTACATCACGCGGACGATATTGCCGCACGAAACGTATGTCTGAATGTCAGCTGCGCTCTTGTGGATGTTGATCGCCGACGTGTCTTTCAGAAGGGTATCGATCGACGCCGCCACCACAGTGACGGACCTGCCGTTTTTCACCTCTTCCAGCGGCCACTTCGGCGCCTTGTCCAGCTTGTCGCACGATCCCGAGTGGATGTGTGCAGGTTGCGCCACACCTGCAGGCGCATTCAAAAGTTCTATGACAACCCGGGTTTTATCCCCCTCTGGAACGAGCGTGGCGCTGCCGGATTGTCCTGAGTTGTTTTGTGCTTCGAGCCTGATCGTCACGGAATTATCCAGGACCAGCGCCGCATGGGCAGACACACTGGCCAGCAACACAACCATAAACAGTCTGGACATGATGCGCTCCTCGAAATTCGATGAGGACCGATGTATAGCAGTCTGCAAATAAAAAACAATTTGGCCGAGCCGCTATTTCTTGCGCTTATAAGCTGCGCCAATAGTCTTGAGAAACTCAGTCCTGTCTTATCTGGTAGCTAGTCGCCCATTCCGGGCACTCGGCCATGGTCTCTGGGGCACGAGACATGGAACGGACATGCCCGGATAGTTGACTAAGATAGTGGGATAAGGGTGACCAAGGACGGGTCATGAATGATGAAGCCGCGATCCGGCTGGGTTTCTTCTTCGGCGTGCTGGCGCTGATGGGCGTGTGGGAATGGCTGGCGCCGCGCCGCCCGCTGTCCACCTCCAAAAGCCGCCGCTGGCGCGCCAACCTCGGGATCATTGTCGTGGCCACGGCGACGGTGAGGCTGCTAATTCCAGTCACGGCGGTGGCCATGGCGCTGCTCGCGCAGCAGCGCGGCTGGGGACTGCTCAACCAGATCGAGCTGCCGTACTGGCTGGCCGTGCTGATCGGCGTGCTGGTGCTCGACTGCGTGATCTATTTCCAGCACGTGGTCTTCCACGCGGTGCCGGCGCTGTGGCGGCTGCATCGGATGCACCATTCGGACCTGGATTTCGACGTCACCACCGGGGTGCGCTTCCACCCGATCGAGATCGTGCTGTCGATGGGCATCAAGCTGGCGGCGATCGCGGCGATCGGCCCCCCCGCGCTGGCGGTGCTGGTGTTCGAGGTGGCGCTGAACGCCGTCACGATGTTCAACCACGGCAACGTGCAACTGCCGGCCGCGATCGACCGCGTGCTGCGGCTTTTCGTGGTGACGCCGGAAATGCACCGGGTGCACCACTCCAACCTGCCGCACGAAACCAACAGCAACTTCGGCTTCAGCTTCCCCTGGTGGGACCGCGTGTTCGGCACCTACCGCGCGCAGCCGGAGCGTGGCCACCTGGGCATGACGATCGGGCTCGACGAATTCCGCGACCCCGACACGCTCGGCTTCGGCCAGCTGCTGGTGCAGCCTTTTCGCGGCGAACCGGGCCAGTATTCGATCAATCGGCGCGGCGGAAAGGACGACACATGAAGCGTGTTTGTCAGGTTTCGGCCGCCCGCGCGACCCATGCTTGCTGACGTATAGACACGCGAAGGAATTGCCATGCACGCCACCCTGCCACTGCTGCAAGCCACCGACTTCCCGCCACTGCGGCGCGCGCAGCTGACCACGCTGCAGGTCAACCTCGGCTACCGCTGCAACCAGGCCTGCGTGCACTGCCACGTCAACGCCGGCCCCACACGCACCGAAATGATGGATGCGCGCGGCGTGGAGCTGGTGCTCGACGTGCTGGCGCGGCGCGGCATCGGCACCCTCGACCTCACCGGCGGCGCACCCGAGCTGCATCCGCAGTTTCGCCGCCTGGTGCGCGCCGCGCGCACGCTGGGCGCGGTCGTGATCGACCGCTGCAACCTGACCGTGCTGCAGGAGCCGGGGCAGGACGGCCTGGCCGATTTTCTTGCGGCGCAGCAGGTCAGGATCGTCGCCTCGCTACCGTGCTACACGCAGGAGAATGTCGACAGCCAGCGCGGCGCGGGCGTGTTCGAGCGCAGCATCGCCGCGCTGCGCGAACTCAACGCGCGGGGTTATGGCCAGGATGACAGCCTCATGCTCGACCTCGTCTACAACCCACTCGGCCCGGTGCTTCCAGGGCCGCAGGACAAACTGGAAGCCGACTACAAGCGCGAACTGGGCGAGCGCTTCGGCATCGTCTTCAACCGCCTGCTGACGCTGGCCAACATGCCGATCAAGCGCTTCGGCAGCACCCTGATTTCCAAGGGCCAGTTCGCCGCCTACATGACGCTGCTGCACGACAGCCACCGGCCGGAGAACCTCGAGCGCGTGATGTGCCGCGAGCTGGTCAGCGTCGACTGGCAGGGCTATCTCTACGACTGCGACTTCAACCAGATGCTGGGGCTGGCGCTGCAGCTTCCCGGGCGGCCGCGGCCGCACCTGCGCGACCTGCTCGAGCACGATCTGGCCGGCCGCCCGATCACGGTGGCGGACCACTGCTACGGTTGCACCGCCGGCCAGGGCAGCAGCTGCGGCGGCGCGCTCGGCTGACGCATCATGAAACGGGCGCTGCTGTTCGGCCTGATCGTGGTTGCGGTGGCGGCGTTTTTCGCGCTCGACCTCGACCGCTATTTCACCCTGGATGCGCTCAAGGCCGGCCAGGCCGAGTTCGCCGCCGCCTATGCCGCGCGACCGCTGACGGTAATCGGCATTTTTTTCCTGGTCTACGTGGCGGTCACCGCGCTGTCGCTGCCGGGCGCGGCGGTGCTCACCATTGCATCGGGCGCGCTGTTCGGGCTTGCCACCGGCACCGTGGTGGCGTCGTTCGCCTCCAGCATCGGCGCCACCCTCGCCTTCCTGGTGTCGCGCTTTTTGCTGCACGACTGGGTGCAGCGGCGCTTCGGCGAGCGGCTGGCGGCGGTCAACCAGGGCATGGCCCGCGACGGCGCGTTCTACCTGTTCGCACTGCGCCTGGTGCCGCTGTTCCCGTTCTTCGTCATCAACCTGCTGATGGGCCTGACGCCGATCCGCACCCGCACCTTCTACTGGGTGAGCCAGCTCGGCATGCTGGCGGGCACCGTGGTGTACGTGAATGCCGGCACCCGGCTCGCAGACGTCGACAGCCTGGCGGGCCTGTTCTCGCCTGCGCTCCTGGCCTCGTTCGCGCTGCTCGGGGTGTTCCCACTGATCGCGAAAAAGAGCGTCGCCGCCGTCCGCTCGCGCCGGGTCTACGCGCGCTGGAAGAAGCCGCGCCGCTTCGATCGCAACCTGGTGGTGATCGGCGCCGGCTCGGCCGGCCTGGTGGCGGCCTACGTCGCCGCCGCGGTGAAGGCGAAAGTCACGCTGATCGAAGGCCACCGGATGGGCGGCGACTGCCTCAACGTCGGCTGCGTGCCGTCGAAGGCGCTGATCCGTTCGGCCCGGTTCCTCAAGCACGCGCGCGAGGCCGCGACGCTGGGCATCGCCCGCGCCGACGTCGACTACGATTTCGCCGAAGTGATGGCGCGGATACAGCGGGTGATCCGCACAGTGGAACCGCACGACTCGGCAGCGCGTTACAGCGGGCTCGGCGTCGAGGTGATCGCGGGGCAGGCGCGCATCACTTCGCCATGGAGCGTGGAGGTGAACGGACAGACGCTCACCACCCGCGCCATCATCATCGCCACCGGTGCGCAGCCGCAGGTGCCGGCGCTGCCCGGGCTCGAACAGGTGCGCCACTACACCTCGGACAGCATTTGGGATCTGAGCACGCGCCCCCAACAATTACTCGTGCTGGGTGGCGGCCCCATCGGCTGCGAACTGGCGCAGGCCTTCGCCCGGCTTGACTGCCGCGTCACGCTGGTGACGCGCGCGGGGCTGATGGGCAAGGAAGACCCGGACGCGGCGGACGCGGTGGAGGCCGCGCTTGCCGCCGACGGCGTGACCATTCTGAAAAACACCGAGCCGCTGCGCTGCGAGGCGACTGACGGCGTGCAGCGTCTGGTGGTACGGCGCGACGGCACCGAGGCAACCCTCGCGTTCGATGCGCTGCTGCTGGCGCTCGGCCGTGCGCCGCGCACAAAGGGCTTCGGTCTGGAGGAACTGGGGATCCCGTTGACGCCGGCGCGCACCATCGAGACCAACGCCTGGCTGCAGACGCTTTATCCCAACATCTACGCCTGCGGCGACGTCGCCGGGCCCTACCAGTTCACCCACACCGCCGGGCACCAGGGCTGGTACGCCGCGGTCAACGCCCTGTTCGGCGGCGTCAAACGCTTCAAGGTGGACTACTCGGTGATCCCCTGGGTCACCTTCACCGATCCAGAAGTGGCGCGCGTCGGCCTCTCGGAAACCGAGGCGCAGGCGCACGGCATTGCCCACGAGGTGACACGCTACGCGCTGAAGGACCTCGACCGCGCCATCGTCGACGAGGCGGCGGCAGGCTACGTCAAGGTGCTCACGGTGCCGGGCAAGGACCGCATCCTCGGCGTCTGCATCGTCGGCGCCCACGCCGGCGAGCTGCTGGCCGAATTCGTGCTGGCGATGCGCCACCGCATCGGCCTGAACAAAATCCTCGGCACCCTTCACGCCTACCCGACCTGGGCCGAAGCCAACAAGTATGCCGCCGGCGCGTGGAAGCGCGCGCACGCGCCGCAGCGCCTGCTCGACTGGGCGGCGCGCTATCACGCATGGCAACGGCGATGAACACACGGCTCTCCATCGTCATTCCTGTCCTCGACGAAGCCACGCAAATCGGCGCGGTGCTGCAACGCCTGCAGGCGATGCGCGGACGCAGCACAGAAATCATCGTGGTCGACGGCGGCAGCGGCGACGCCACGGGGGCGATTGCGCAACCCTTGGCCGACGCGGTGATCAGCGCGCCGCGCGGCCGCGCGCGCCAGATGAACGCCGGCGCCGCAATGGCGCGTGGCGAGATCCTGCTGTTACTGCACGCCGACACCTTGTTGCCAACCGACGCCGACTTGCAGATCCGCGCCGGCCTGCAATCCGGCGAACGCGTGTGGGGCCGCTTCGACGTGCGCATCGCGGGGCGCGCCCGCATGCTGCGCGTGGTGGCGGCGATGATGAATTCGCGCTCGCGCCTGACCGGCATCGCCAGCGGCGACCAGGCACTGTTCATGACGCGCGC
>MGZO01000030.1:22906-26265 GCA_001802655.1 Hydrogenophilales bacterium RIFOXYD1_FULL_62_11 | reverse complement strand
GCCCCTTGAATGGGCAACTGAATCCCGTCCGGCCGCCAGCGCCTGCAGGGCGTTCTCAACCCGCGCTTCGACCTCCAGGAATGCCAGGTCCATCGCTGACCGGCTTGTGCTGCGAAGGCGCATTGCTGTATCGCGCCCGAAAGCGAAGAGCAGCGGAACGGCGATGTCGGCCATCTCATCCTGCAGCAGCGCCTTCAACCGCTTGTAGGTGATCTCGAACAGCACCGCTGGCCCACGGGTCTGGAGCGATGACTGGCGCGTGTGGCTTTCCATGAACATGCCCACCTGGCCAATGAAGCTGCCAGGGCCCGGGTAGTCCAGCACCAGCTCCTGTCCGTCGTCGTGGGTGCCGTAAAGGGCAAGACGTCCCGACTGCACGTAGTAGAGGGTTGTGGCCTTCTCGCCTGGTTGGAAGATGACATGGCGACTGGGGTAGGACCGCCTAAAGGACACAGCCAGAAGCCGATGCAGGTGTGCTGCCTCCAGCTGCACGCCCTCGACAGCCGCGGGGCGGGATGGGCGTGCGCGTGCGTGCATCAGGCAGCAGGCTGATGCTCGGCCAGCGGCTTGAGGAGGCTCTCAATCATCGCGCGGGTGTCGGCCGAGAGGGCGGCAAAGCCGGGATCGCGGGTGACCTGGCGCATGCCGTCGGCCAACAGGGGTGCACACTTCTTCACCGCTTTATTGTAGGCGGCGCCGGGGAGTGCTGCCGCAGTCACGCGCGCCTTGCCCTCGCCGGCCGCGCTCTGGACTGCTTTGGACAGCACTTCAGCGGCCTTGACCTGACCATGCTTGCGGATGGCTTCGATGGCCACGGTCGCCGAGACCTTGTCGCTGGCCACCAACTGCGCCAATACCGGAAGGGCTGCCGAGAGCAGCATCAGCGATTCGACGTAGGTGGGGGTGTACGACAACCGCTTTGCGATCTCCCCGTCCTCAAGACCCATGTTGGCCAGGCGCTTGACCACGATGGCCTTCTCGTAGGTGGTCAGCTGGCGGCCGCTGTTGGAGCGGATCAGGCCCACGGTCATATCGGCCATGGACAGGGTCTTGGACACGAAGACGACGGGCACCGCATCGAACGCCGCGCCTTCGCTGATCGCCAGCATTGCGGCTTCGTGGCGGCTGTGACCATCCAGGATGCAGATGGAGTCGGTGCCGTCGGGCTCCTTGTTGACGTAACAGCTGATCGGCTTCTCGATGAGAAAGCCGGTCGGCTCCAGCATCGAGTTGGCCAGCTGGCGGATATGGGCCAGGTACTGCTCATCGCGCACGCGCACGTTGAACCCAGGCATGACCTTCAGCTTGGCCGGATCGACGAAGCTCATGGCGTCGCTGCGACGGTTGTCGGTCTTGACCTTCTTGATGCCGCCCGGCTCGAGGTTCAGCTCGATGTCTGCAGTGGGAAGGCCGAGGGAAGTGGTCATGGGGAATTCTCGTTGGTGAGCGTGCATCGAGCCTACGAGGCACATGCGCGCGGGAAAGTTGGAGGATGGACCGCTTAGATGCCCGGCCCCAGGTAGGCCGGGTCTGTGGTGAGGGTGGCGACGAAGTAGTCCATGGCCTCGCACACTTCATCTACTGGCCGGGCTTCGAGCAGCTTCGGATCCACGCCCACCTCGTAGCCTTCGCCCGATCGACTGAGATAGACGAAGGAGCTGTGGGTGCCGACGAAGACGTTCAGAGGCACTGGCACGGTGACCGTGCGCGGGGTCGCTGGATCGGACGTGGATTGGCGCAGGATGCTGTGGAAGTCCGCATCGCAGTAGGGTGGGTCGAGTGCAAGATCAGGCTGGCCTGTATAGCAATAGACTTGCTCCAGGGCCGGGAGCACCGACTGGACCTTCGCAGCGCGCAGCGCCGCCCCGTATTTCGTGGTCACGCACTGCGAGAGGCCGGGGTGTGCCGTCCGAACCTGATCGAGGTGGCGCGTGCCTGCGTCTTTCGCGTGGGCCATGCGGCGTGCCGACTTCTCAGCTGCCATCGCCGACTGGAGCCACCAGCCACCCCCGCACGCGGCCAGAGCGGCCGATACCGCCAAAGCGATAAGGACCTTGCCAGGAAAGAGACGAGACAGCAGGTGGGGTGAAGCCATCAAGAAGCGCCGGTGATTGGACCGCCGCTACTTTAGGAGAGGCATCGCGCCTTTCCGACGCGTAACCGGCCTCGATTGGAGGCGGGTTACGGATTTCTCATCGAACGGCTTTCAGGTGTCGCGGCTTGGCGGCTGAAGGCTGTCCTTGGCCGTCTGAAGTGTTCGAGTCGCTCGCTTCCTGCTTCGCTGCAATGGCTTTCCGACGATCTTGCTTACCTGACCACGAGCCAGCGGTAGCCTCGGGCTCGACCACCAGCAGCTTCTTGGCCACCCGGAACGCAGCGACTGAAGGCTGCTGGAGAAAACGGTTGACGAACTGCCGGGCGGGAGACTTCTCGGCTGCATCTTCATTCGCCGACTGGGCTGCCAGTCCGTCCTGGACCATCCGGATCGAACGGGATGACTCGGGCTGGGACCCGGTGCCGTAGATCTTCTCTGTGAGCGACTCGAACGGGCGGTAACGCTGGTCCGTGCGGATGACGTGCGCGATCTCTGCCAGGGCGGAGGAGAGGGTGTCGTACGTTTTCTGGCCGCGGAAGTAGCCGGCTACCGCATAGCTCACGTCTTCGTCCTCGATGTTGGAGGAGTCGAGGCGCTGAGCGAACTGGTTGGGGCTTCCGGCGGCCAGGTATTGAAGCCTGGGGTCCTCGCGCTGGGCGCGGGGGCGCGAGGATGGATGTCCCTCGTAGCGCTTGCCGGTGGGGACCTGCTCGCTGAGGTAGTAGGTTGCCTCCTCCAGCTGGGAGATCACGAACTTCCGGAGCGTCAACGAATCACAGAAGTGATACTCGCGATTGGCGTTGTGCAGGTCGAGGATGAAGAGCTGATCCTGCATAAGCTCAGGATCCAAACGAAGGAAATCATCTGTCATTGCGTAAAGCGCCGCGCGTCTGCGCGGCATTCACCTCAGCAGCTTGGAAGGGCGCATGCATCTGCGCCGCAAGCAATGTTAGCTGCGTCACGCGGATTTCATATTAATGAACCTGAGCAGCCGACACACTGCGCATAAATACGCATGCGCATGGTGAGTAGCAGGAACCGAAGTGCAAGCGCGCACGGTGCGCGCCAAGGCGTCAGGCCGTGGAGTCCGCCTCGGACGTCAGATCGTACTGCTCCGGCTCCGGGCGCTTGGCTTGTACGGGTTGCTCAACTGGCCAATACCAGCCTTCCGCCCACTCGTGATCCAAGAGGAGCGACTTGGCACGCTGCGTCGCTTCCAGATCCAGGGCCTTTTCACGTGCATAGTCGCCGAACTCAAGCGACG
>MGZO01000030.1:8962-22882 GCA_001802655.1 Hydrogenophilales bacterium RIFOXYD1_FULL_62_11 | reverse complement strand
GGAGTCTCCCCACCGCCCACGCGCGGCAACGGCACGAGGGTGGTAGTACATTCGCTCGATGGAGAGCGCGGCGATCAGCACCAGGTCACGCGCCTGCTGGGAATCGAACTGGCCGCCCGCGCTCTGGATCTTGGCTCGCATGACCCATGGCCACTTGCTGCGGGTTTCCACACCCACGGAAAGCCATGCCAGCCCATGGCCGTTGCCGCCGGCTTGAACGGCCACTTCCCCGAACCGGTCCATGGGGCTGTCCTGACCGGTCGATGCTTCCCAACGCACCAGCGCGGGGTCCGCATGCCGATCCAGGTCGACGTGGACCGGAGGGTGCATGACGGCGAACTCGCCCGCCCGCAACGCCATCGGATCGAAGGCGCCGGTCAGGTCTGGGCAGTAGGGGTGGCGAGAGGACATGAACCCCCGATTGTATGGCCATGCGCCGCCGTAGGGGAGTGATGCCGGGGTTCGACCGACGGACGGCAGACGGCAGACGGCTAGAAGACGGCAGGCTCGAGCCCGAGGCTGCCGACGCCGATGGTCAGCGGCTTCAGGCTCGGCGGCTGATGGACTCCGCCGCGCTGGTTGCTGCTCGGAACTCCAGGAGCAGGTTGTAGGCGGTCAAGATCCGCGCCCGTGTAGCTCACCACGTAGTACCCCTTGCGCTCTTTCTTACGCTTGAGTTCCGCGGCGTAGGACAGGGCTTCGGCGCGCCCCATGACCCCGTAGTCCTTGGTCCTGTTCGGGTTGCTTATCGGACCGTAGGTCGCTTTGACCTGGCAGTTCCCTGCCGAGGCAGGAAGCGACAGCACATCGATCTGGTAATAGGCGTTCCGGTTCCCGGACGTATCGTGCAGGACCGTGCTCGACACAGAGCTCATGCCTGTCCACCTTGAAGCGCACGGGACAGGGCGTCGGCCGGGTCGTGACCCGCCGCGATCCAGCGAAGCAGCTGGTCGAAGTCGCCTTCATCCTCGAGCTGGCGGTGCTGGTCGCCGGTCAGCTCCAGGACTCCATCGCCGCGGCCCTCGGGCCATGCGATGTCCAGGCTGGCGAACTCGGTCTCCGCATCCGGTTCCTGCGTCCAGCCGGTGTCGTTTTCCTCGGTGACCTCGCCGGCCTGGTCGATTGCGTACGAGACGGTCTTCTCGCACTGGTCCTTGGTGGTGATGCTGTAGCGGAAGGTCGGAAGCGGCTGCATGCGTCTCTCCTGTCTGTGAGACAACAGGATCGCAAAGACACGGGATCCAGAAAGTTATTTCCGTGGGGGAGTGCTGGCCTAGAAGACGTTCGACACGACGTCAGGCTGACGGACCAGCGCCGGTGGCGGCACACCCATGCTGCGGGGGTGCTCGCGGTCGAAGGCTTCGGCTCCACCCGTCTTGCCCGTGAGGAGGTAACCACGGCCCAGGAGCTGATCTCGCTGATCGTGGAGTTGGGCGATCACCACAGCCATGCGTTCACCAGCCTCGCAAGCGGGCACCTCCACCCGAATGCTAGTCCCGTCCTGGCCTGCGGTGGTGGTGAGCCACGCGCGGCGTTCGTCGTTCCAGCGCAGCGCGACATGGGCCACGGTCGTGCGCGCAAATTCTGTCTTGGTGAAGTTCCAGCGCAAGGGAGAGTCCTCAGGGCAGCCAGCGGGCCATTGATGGGGCGCGGAAGGCTCGGGCGAGATCCGTCAGAAACCGCCAGGCGCAACCTGGAAGCAGGGAATTCCCGCGGCGCGCCACATGCTGACCACGCGGTCGCGGTCCTCGAACACCGCCACCAGGCGGGCCCGGTCGCATTCGAGCATGGCGTCAAGGAATTCGCGTTTAACCACGGCATCGCTGCGCGTGTCGCCGGCGCGGCGCATCACCAGGCTGGTGTCCAACTCCTCGGCCGAGAGTCCGGCGTGCTCGCGCAGCCACTCCACCGTCTGCCTGCGCCATTGGTCGCTGCGGCCGGTGAACAGCCAGATGTCGGCACTGCGTCGTAGCGCATGCATGGTCCGCAAGACCGCGGTCACCGGCGCGTCGAGGTGGCACAGCTGGGCAAACTTCATGTGGCGGTCCTGGTCGGACCGGTCAGCCAGAACGTCGATCCGGTGGCTGCAGTCCGCCAGCGTGCCGTCGATGTCGAAGATGTAGAGGTCGCGCATGGGAGCCATTGGATCATGGCGCACGCGGTCGACAAGTTGAAAAAAAGGGGCCCGAAGGCCCCTGGTGGTGTCGTGTGTCGGCGTCAGAACACGGCAGGCGCGATAGCAGCCCCCTGCGAGGGGACGAGCGCAATGCGCGCCTGGTGCACTTTGGCGTTGCGGGCCAGCTCGCGCTGCTCAGCTCGTTGCTTGGCGAGTTCTGCTTGCTTCGCCTTGCGCCGGAGCTTGGTTGAATCCTCCTGCTGATCGAGCCAGGGCATCGGGTCTGGGATACCCTTGCGTCTGAAGAGCTCCTCGCGGCTGACGAGGTGGACGGTCGAGCCATTTCGACGGATGAAGTCGCCCCGGTTTGCCCGGGCAACTACGTCGTGGTAGCGAGCCTTCGCGGTGTTCAAGTGCTTGTAGCCGAACCTCTCAGGCTCGTAGAGGCCGTCAATGTCGACGGCGAAGCATCCGGGGTTGTTGCCCGGCCGATACCACACATAGTCGTCAGAAGTATCGAGGATGTACCAGGTTTGCATGGGTGCCTCCTGTAGCTGTGGGTACAGGAAGAGCAACCCCCCGGAAGGAGGTCGCGCCTCCTGGCGGGTGTGAGTAGTTGAGGGGTTATGCAGTGTCGGCTTGCCGCCGTGGCGAGCCCAATGGGCTACTTGGAGGCAGTATCGGCCAGGAATGGGGGTCGAGCCACCGCGCAACCGGGCCCGTTTGGCCGTCAGTTGGCCGCAGCAGGCATTTCTCGAACGCGCTCGAGGACCGTCGAAACGGCGCCGCTGGCCTCCCACCCGTCAGGGTGGATGAGTGTCTCGAAAGGGGCAGCGATGATCCGGTCAAGCCAGATGCGTTCCACCCCCTCCGGGCTCGTTTCCCGCCCCAGGATGGCGGCGGTGCGCACGAAGCGGCTGCCATGCGGGCGAACCGCAACGGCCTGGTCGCCAACGGAGAGGTGGAGGTCGTTCTTGCTCATCTGGTCAATCCCTGTGTCTACGCCTCATGGAACCACGGCCGCTCGCCGCGCAAAGTTGATCAAGCCGCCTGCAGCTGCTTGCGGTACTCGTGGGCTTCGAAGCCGGAGCGCTCGGCCAGATCGGCCACCATCCGGTTGAGGATCTGGTCCAGGTGGATGAATTCGTCGTTGTCCGTGCTGGGCGTCAGGAAGTCCAGTGCCGCCCCGGCGCAGTCGCCCTTCATCTGGGTCATCTGGGCCTGGTATTCATCGATCGAGCCGCGCATGTTCACCAGCTCGATCTCAACGTCCCGCGTTTGCTGCGGGCGCAGTAGGCGGCGCATGAGCTGGTCTTCCTGCGTATGGGTCCACGAGCGGCACGCGAGGATCGCGCGGTCGGCCTGCCACAGGTTGAAGCCGTTCTGGATGGTGTCGCGCGAGGCCACCAGCACCGGAGCCGGGCCCTTGCGAAATCGCTCATTCATGCGGCGCGTGCGGGCCTTGATTGGCTCATCCCCATGGAAGGGCACCGCTTCAATGCCGCGCTTGGCCAGCTCGGCGACGAACAGCCGCACGGCGGTCGGGCCGTCCACGTAGCAGACGGTCTTGTGACCCTGCTCGGTTAGGGTGGCGAGACGATCCAGTACGTAGCGCTGCTTCGAGGTCAGGCCGGCATACGGAAGAACCCGGACCTTGGAGGTGCTGGCGCGCTGGGGGATGTTGCATGCCCGCTCCACGGCGCCAATACGGGCCAGCAGGGCGATGAGGTTGAGGTTCCGGCCCTGGTTGCTCGCGTCCTTGTAGGCATCGCGGAACCAGTTGGCGAACTCATCGGCGACCTTGATGTAATGGGCGAGGTGGGCGTCGTCCCAGTCCAGCGTCGTCGTGTAAACGGTCGGCTCGGGCACGTGGAAGTGCGCGGCAACCATCGGCTCGGTTTCGTGTCGACGCTTGAGCAGCGGAGCCGACCATGCGCGCAGGCGGTCGAGCTGGGCGATCTTGGGTACCTGACGCTTGGCGCCCACCTGCATGCCGTCTTCCCACGCGCGGGTCACCCATTCGGTTACGACATGGCGGTTGGCGAACTCATCGACCCCGCGCACCGAGGCCGACATGCTGGTCCACAGGCGCTGCTCCAGGTAGGCGCGGCGGCGGCCGAAGGGCTGCAACGCCGTGCCATCGCCGTACACCCACTGGACCACCGGCAACACGTTCTGGACGTAGTTGGCAATCGGGGTGCCGGTCATGCCGACGCGGCGGCGCGGCGAGAGTTGCATCAGGGCGCGGGACTGGGCCGTCTCGGTGTTCCGCAACAGGTGTACTTCGTCGGATATGACCCACGAAAAACGGCGACGCAGGCGCGATGCGAAGGTGCGACGCCCGGCGCCCGGGGTCAGCTCCATACGCAGGCGGTTGTACGAAATTATGTTGATCCGGCGAAGCTGTTCGCAGTGCCCGGCCTTGGTGATGACCTGCCACAGTCCCGGGTCGACATTGGACTCGCGCAGCTGGTCGAGCAGTTCGTCGATCAGGTGCGACTCCACGACGATCGCGTTATGGCGGCCGCCGGCCAGGGCCAACGCAATCGCGAGCCGGCCCTTGCCGCAGCCCATGCGCCAAGCGGCCAGCGCATTGCGGCCCATGTGGATCTCAACCATGTCCTCGAGCTGGTAATCCCAGCTGGCGACGTCGGCGGCGCCCGAGGCGCGCAGGTGGCAAGCGATGGAGTGGGCCAGCTGCGGGAAGGCTTCAGCACGAGGTGGGCTTGCGACGCTCCACCCCGAATCGCTGCTCTGGCGCGGGAGTTCGAAGTCGGCAAGCAGCTGGTCCTCGCGCATGGTCGCGGAGCTGCCCTTGACCGTGACCAGGTAGTCGCCTGAGTCGAGCTTGCTCAGATCAACGCTGTCGCCGGCCTTGATCAGCGGCGAGCCCCACACGGCCGGGTCCAGCAGGCGCTTGCGGCGTGCAAGGGCCTTACCCGCGTCGCTGGCCTGCACATCGCCCTTCACCACGTGACCGAACGGTGTGGACTCGCGTGCATGGCGGCGGATGCGCTTGACCAGGTAGTTGCGCAGGCTGGCGCAGGTGTTGGGCACGCCGCCCATGTCGGCGACCATCGCTTCAAGCTGGCGCAGGCAACCCATCGGGTCGGGCTGCAGCAACATGACTTCCACGTCGAGCTTGCCCTGACCCTGGAAGCGCACCCCCTTGGGATAGCGGTGGTTCTCCATCGGCCGCACGGGCCCAACCAGCACGTGATTGAGCACCTTGGCTTGCATGAAGGCGCACTTGAACTTCAGGTAGATCTGGCGTCCGCGGTGGACGATGCGCACCTCCCGATTGCCTGTCACCGGGCCGGTGATGCTGGGCTCGCTGGAGTCGTCGGAGGTGGTGGAAATTGGGCGCGGGCGCGAACCGCGTTCCGGCAACACCATGTCCAGGCAGGGGAGGCGGTCGGCCAGGCTGAGCAACTTCAGGTCGCGCGGCGCCGTCGCGCTGGGCTCCTCACCGAACACCAGCAGGCTGACGCTGACCTGGGTCCCTTCGTGGCTGAAGCTCCCCGCCGGCAGGTCGATGATGGCGCGCAGGCGGCCAGTCATCTCCGCGGTGGGACGGTTGAAGCACTCCCGGGCATAGGTCGACGGGAGAATGGCGACGACCAAACGGGCCGCGTCCAATGCCTGATGCAGGGCATAAGCGTGGCTGATGGCGGCTGAAGACGGTCCGAACCGGCCGTAGGTCGTGCACGAATACGGCTGCAGGGTCGCCGAATCTAATGCCAGACTGAAGGGCGGGTTGATCAGTGCCACGTCAAAGCCGCTGGGCCGGATCGACTCCATGCCGGCGGCCACTAGATCGCAGTCCAGTCCATGGGACTCGGCCGCGTCGATCAGCGCCGTAATCGTGGGGCCGTGGACGTCGCAGCCGGCGATGTAGTGCTTGTCCGGGTCGGCGAACTGCAACAGGCGCGCCGATCCAACGCTGTTGTCGAGGATCGACACCTTGCGGTTGAGGCCGGCGCTCGGGCCGGCGACACCCAGTTGCCAGACGAGCGCGGCGAGGTCATCGCCGGTGAAGAACTGGCCCAGGTTCTTGCGCCGCGCCGCGGCGAGGCCGGCGAGGCTGCCCGGGCGATCGCTGCTGCTGCCCAGGCTCTGGACGGCGCGCAGCTCGGTGTACCAGTGGGCGGCGGGGCGGGTGTCGGTGTGCATGGTCTTCATGCATCCACCATCGCAGGCCGCCGCCCCTGGAAAAGTTATCAGTCCTCGGCCTGGAGATGTTCGGCGACGAAGAGGTTGGCTCGCGCCGCGATCGCCTGCGGCAGGTAGAGCTTGAAGGCCTCGAACCCGACCACTACCGACGCACCATCACCAAGGTCGATGCGCTCGCGGCTGTTTACGGCGCGCCCACGCTGGAACTGATTACCCAGTGATTCGAGCTGGTCCCCGAAGCACAAGACCTCCCCGCCGTCGCGCGTCATTTCCATTGCCGTGTCCAACGCAGGGCCCAAGGCGCGCATCCAGCTACCGTCGTACTCACGGCCTCCGTGGAAGCGCTTTTGGCAGTAGACGTTGACGATCAGCTCGACACAGCCGCGAACGATCTTCATGGGCTGAGGGTCGCCCCGGTACGTGGAGAAGTAGTTGTTCACTACCGCTGCATGCCGTCGTGCCTGCAGCAAGAGCTGGTTCTCAGGGTTGAAGTGCTTGACGTACTCATCCCAGACCGTAAGCGGGCGCATGCTGGTGATGAAGTCCAGCAGCGCTTTCTCGTTCTCTTCGCGTGTCTCCAGGTCGCACGTGTCTTGGTGGTAGTCCTGAATTCGCTCGCGCGTATCGGACATCACCCGGAACTGTTCGTGATTGAACGGGGCATGCGGAAGCGAGAGGCGGGCCTCTGCGACCTGGCCGATGCGAGTGGCATAGCCATCCACCAACTTCCTGATGTCGGCCGAATCACTTACGCCATTGAGGAGATCAAGGCTCTCGTATTTCATGCCCGGCAAGCATTGCAGCCGGCCTTTGAGCTCGCGGACCTTCCTGCTGGTCTCCTGGTGCAATGTGAACTCAGCAAAGTACAGCGCATCCAGCTCCAGCACTTCCGGGGGCATGTTCACTGCCGGCCGCGCCGGCGTCGCGCTGCTGGTCTCGCCGGTCTGGTTGGTGTCCAGGTCTGCACTGGGGAAGAGATCGAGGGTCATGGCCGTGTCCTGCTGGAGATGACCCCATCAGAGCACCGGCGACCGCAGGCGAAAGTTAGCCAAAAAAAAACGCCCACTCCGTAAGGGAGTGGGCGCGTTGGGACAGCGTCAGAGGTCAGTCATCGTATTCCGGCACGCCCGGGAGCGGGTCGGCGTCTCGGTCGAAGCGGATGAAGATGGTGCCAACTTCTGCCGCCTTCTTGATCACCCCGAGGAAGCCCTCGGAGATCTTGCCTTCCAGGTTGGACAGCCAGGTAAGGGTTTCGGCTTCCGTCTGGCACAAGGTTTCCTTGATGGGCAGCCAGACCAGATAGCCATACTCGCCCTGTTGGGACAGCACCATCTGGGTCTCACCATCGACGTTGCCGATGACTCCGTCATCAAGTTGAGCACGCTCCTCGTGCGTCAGGTGCGTTGTGCTGACCACCAGCGCTTCGTCGATCTCCAGGCCGTTGTCGATGACCTCGTAGTTGTTGCCGTAGGCATCGACCGCGGTCTGCAGCGCCTCGTCAATCAGGGTGTGGGACACGCCACTGCAGCGAAGGCACAGGGCCATCGACTCCAGGGCATGCCGGTACGCCCGCGTGGCGCGGCCGTCGCTGTCGGGGAGCAGAGCCTGCAGGACCGGTCCGGTGCGCTGGTCCTCGATGCTCGACTTCTCGGCCGTCTCCGTGACATGTATCTCGAAGGGGCCGCTCCAGGCCTTCACCCAGTCGGGTGCGTGGGCGCTGTTCTTCAGCAGGTCGGCGGTGTCATTGCCGCCTTCCAGGTACAGCTGGCGGTCTTCCTCGCTGGCCTTGTTGAACTCTTCGGTCACGTCCCACCGGGTGGGCCCGGACGGATCTACCGTCATTGCATACTTCTGAGCCCATACCTGGGGGGTGATGGAGGCGGTGTAGTACATGTGTGGCTCCTGAAATGCAGGCGCCCCCATGCAGGGGGCGCAAGCGGTGGTGCCCGGGTAGGGCAGGGATGTTGAAGCGGTGCCGTCGAGTTGACGGTTACGCCGGTGACGTCATCTGGCCAATGCGCTCGAGCTGCTGCCGGAAGTCCGGGGACTCCAGGGTGGACAGCGGGATGGAGGCGCATGCCTGCATGCAGGCCTGGGCGTAGCGGGCGGTGGCGTGGGCTTGTGCACCGAAGAACTCGGCGACCAGGGCTTGGCCCTCCTCCGAAAGCTGGCTGCCGGAGGCAACCCACTGGCGACCGTCGCGGCTGATCAGAGGCTTCTGTTCCGGCGGCTGCAGGGTCTCCACGCCGGCGGCGTTGGCTGCGTAGAACTGCTCGAGTGCCGCGTCCGCGTCCTGCCAGGCGTGACGGATCTCGTCGAGCTCCACTCCGCTGTTGCTGCAGTGGGCTTCGACGGCGCTGGCCAGTTCGGACATGGCGTGCAGGGCTGCGGCCATCCGCAGGGCGAGGGTCTTGTTGCTCATGGTGCTGTCTCCTGAAATGCAGGCGACGCACGAACCCGCGAGGGTCGTGGTCGACCCGCGGGCTGATGTCCGGTGAGGACAGGTTGAGTCGGCTGAGCCGCCGTGGCGTGGCACATGGCCAATGCGGTCAGGATCGCTGGCCGGCCAAGGGGTGGCAACCCGCTAACCGGCCGCGATTTGCAGCCGGTTGGCCCTACCCGGGCACCGGCGCGTCGAACAGGTCAGGGTCCCGAGCAGGCACGTGTACGGGTCTGGCTTCCGCCTGCCAGACGGCCAACGACTCATCCGTGATGCCCGGCAGCGGCGTGGATAGGTCGGGCGACACCGCGGCCAGGCGCTGGGCACGCAGGTCTTCGTAGAACAGATCGCACCCACTGAACGCGCGGCCCGTGCGGATTGCCGCCTCGGCGGTGGTTCCCGAGCCGCTGAAGCAGTCCACGACCAGGTCACCGGGCAGGGTCCACAGGAGGATCGCGCGCCTGGCCAGCTCCACCGGCATCTGGGCCGGGTGCCCCTCCACGCGGCCGGGCGCGTTGTGCCGGGCGTTGGGGATGGTCCAGACGTTGGAGGGGTGCGCGCCGAAGGGGTTGCCGCTGAGCTGGCCCTTGTTGGGTCCGCGGAAGGCGCGCTTGCCCGGCTGGCGCTGAGGCGTGCGCACGGGATCGGGGTTGAATACCCGGTGCTCAGGCCCCTTGGTGAACACCAGCGCCGTCTCGTAGCGTTCGGCCAGTCGACGCTTGGGTGTCAGCCCGTGCGGGACGACCCAGGCGATTCGCGTCTTGAAGGTCAGGCCCATGGTGATGAGGTGCTGGAACAGGACCGTGTCGATCGGCACCAGCCCGCCGTCGGGGCCGCGCGTCGACCCCACCTGGTAGAACAGGGTGCCGCCGGGCGCGAGGGTGCGCGCCATCTCCGAGAGCACCTGGATGGACCAGCCCAGGTAGTAGCTGTAGGAAAAGGCATCGGCGCTCGCACCTTGGCCGTATGACAAGCCTAGGTTGTATGGCGGGGAGCACAGATGCAGCGGCACGCTGTCATCAGGCAGGCCGGCGAGGAAGTCGAGGACGTCGGCCTTCTGGACGGAGTTAACAACCGATTCCATGAATTCGAGTTGCCGGCGGCGGCGGTCGGCCTTGCGCTCGAGGATGGCGGCTTCGTTCTTGCGGGCGCCGGCGCGTACCGCCAGCGAGTACACCTTGCCGCGCGACGTGCGGAAGTGGGCGGCAGTGTCCTCGTAGCTGTGGTTCTGGAGCATGGCCAGCACTTCGCTGGCGCAGGCGTCGATGTCCTCGCGGCGGCCAGTGGGTGCCGCAGGTAGCGCAGCGGACCCCGCCGAACACACCCGCTCAGCGAGCACCGCACTCATGCCATCTCCTCGGCAGCTTGAGCGGCGCTGGCGTCGGACGTATCCAGCAGGTCCAGATCGAGGGCGTTGGGCCGAGTCAGCTTGCCCTGCGTCTTCACGAACTTCTTGAACGCGTGCCGCGCCGCCTTGTTGAGATCGGAAAAGTTGTCGAGAACGATGTTGTGGAACGCCTCCATGAAGTCGAGGTCGTGGGCGTGACTCCCGCTGTCTTCGGTGTTGTGCAGGTATTCGTGGACCAGCAGGTGGACCGCACGCAGGAAGCCGGGCATGCCCGAGCGCATGGATTCGGCCGCAGTTTCGGGGGTGAAGGCGATGTAGGACGTGCCATCGGTGAAGGCCTCGCCGCCCTCGATCGTACCGAGCACGATTTCGCGCGTGGCAGGCCGCTGCTCGCAGACCTCCTTCATGGCGGTGACCACCATCCAGTTGATGCTGTCCAGCGCAGACAGGAAGCTGCGCTGCTGCTTGGTCAGCTTGTCGTGGGGAATCTTGTTGGCGTTGAGCTGCTTGAAGCCCGGAGCTTCCGACAGGTCCTCGTACACCTTGAAGCGACGCCCCTCTCGGCCCACGCTGTAGCCGTCCCAACGCTTCGTCGTGTTCTTGGTGCGCTCTTCGAGCAGATCGAGCAGCTCGCAGACCGACACCACGCCGAAGCGCGACAGGGTGGCTTTGGACAGCACCACGGTGGTCTTGTCGCGCATCATGGATTCGGCCATGCGGTTGCCCGTATCGGCCACCGACAGGGCCATGCCGCTGCGTACCAGCCGGTTGCGCAGTGCGCCGAATGTGATGTGCTTGCCGTCCGTCAGGGTGAAGATCGGCTTTTCCAGATGCTCGATGTGAGCCGGGTCGGCCGTCTGGGTGGCAAGGAACGTGCGCTCAGCGTCGGTCATGCGCTTGGAGTTGGGCTTGGACAGGCGTTCGTTCGCCTGCTTGCGGCACAGGGCGCTGATTTCCTTCCAGATGGCGCAGTCCTTACGCTGGATATCGTTGCGCGCGATGTTGAGCGTCAGGTTATAGCCGCGCTTGGTGCAGATCACCCCCGCGATGCCCTCGTGGCCGGCGTAGAGGTCCGCCACCAGCACACCCTGGTTGTAGACCGTCAGGTGGTGGCCTTCGGTCACGCGCATGTAGGCCGACTCGGTTTCGAAGTCCCATTTCTGCGTGCCCGGGTCCTTGCTGATCTGCACGCCGTTGACGATCACGGGGACGGTCGAATACCGGCACAGGCGCTCCAGTTCGCTCTGTAGGGTGGAGCGCTCCACGGCCGTCAGCGGCTCGTAGAAGGGCGCCGTGATGATGAGGCCGTCCTGCTGCTCGAGGTCGCTGTGCAGGTCCCATTTCAACCCACGGTCGCGCACGTCAACGTCCAGCAGGAACTGGTTGGTGCGCCACGTGCTGGAGCACCAGTTCCACAGCTGGCCGCGGCCCAAGCCGAACTTGCCGAACTCGCGCTTGTGGTTGGAGTGGTCGAAGCCGAAGCGCTTGAAGACGGCCAGGATTTCATCGCGGCTGCGAAGGCCATGACCATCGTCGACGATGGTCAACGTGTTCGCATCGAACTGGATTTCGACCTTGGACGCGCCGGCGTCCACGCTGTTCATTATCGTTTCGAGAACGCCCTTCCCGAGGGTGCCCGCCTGCGACTTGATCAGGTGGATGATGATGCTCTTGTCGACCTCGAACTCGTGGGATTCCATGTGCAGCGCCTCTGTGTGAGAAGGGATGCACCAAGAATCTCAGCGAGTCGTGATTCTGAAAGTTAGCTAGTGGGTCCTGAACGAATTGAGCGCGCCGGTGCCGAGCTGCATGGCCGCGTAGACCTCGAACAGGTAAAGCTCCAGGTCGCAGTCGATCTGCACGAATGCAACATCCATGGCGGACAGTCGGCGCTGCTGATCCTTGAACCGCTCCAGGAATCCGCCGTCATCCATGTTCTGTGCGCGCTTTCGACCGCGCGGCATTCCGCCTGGCCAATGCTCGCGGCACGCGAGTCGGTAGGCGAGGGATGCGGAGAAGTGGCTCGGTGCGTTGACGTGCTGGACCAGTCGGCTCAAGACCTTGCGCGAGATCCCGACGTACAGCGGCTTTCCCTGTTCGATGAACACGTAGAGGCCGCGGAAGTCGGACTCAACGCCGGCGCGCTCGCGCACTACGCGGCTTGCAGTGGTGGCGCCGAGGAAGGTGGCGGCAGGTACGGGCGTGCGCATGGCCTCGCGCAGGCGCTGCAGGTGGGCGGGTAGCAGGCGGGTCGCAATCTCGTGGAAGCTGGTGCGAGCCCCGTCGACTGGGGTCATGCGCCCTGGTCCTCGGTGGATGCGCCTGCATGCGCCCGGTACAACGCGACCAGGTGGCTGGCGCAGAGTGGCCCACCATCGCGAGCGCCGCCTGCAGCGGCCGATACAGCCAGTGCGATCGCGTGCGTGCGGTCCTCATGGGACAGCCCCATGGGGGCCTGGTCCGCGGGGATAGCGCGTAACGCCGCTATCGCTTCCTTGCCTGTGAGGTACTGGATTGCGGTGAGCAGCGTCCACTGCCGGCCAGTGGCCTGTCTCAAGCGGATGCCGGCCTGTGCGTCATCCATCAGGCCTGCTGCCACGTCCAGGACGGCACGGGCGGCATGCAGGGCTTTTTCATAAGGCGGCAATCGGTGTCGGCCCGGCATGGCGTGCTCGCAGTTGGATCGGGCAAGCCTACGCGGAGCAGGGCAATTCCATCCAGTCAGCGACCACAGAGAGGGCGTCCTGCTGCACATGCTTCATGGGCTGGCTGGCGTCGATGACGCGAATTCGCTCCGGGTCGGCGTCCGCCCTGGACCGGTAGCCCTGCCGCACCCGCTCGAAGAACGCCTGGTGTTCAACCTCGATCCTGTCGGGGGTCCCGGGTCTGCTGCGTGCGCGCTGTGTTCCCTGCTTCACGTCCAGGTCCAGCAGCAACGTCAGCGACGGCACCACATCAACAACCATGCGCTCCAGACTGGCGATGGTGTCCAAGGGCATGCCGCGGCCAGCGCCCTGGTAGGCGTAGCTGGAGTCGATGAAGCGATCGCAGATGACGTAATCGCCCCGCGCAAGCGCCGGCCGAATGACATGCTCCAGGTGCTGGGCGCGTGCTGCGAACATCAGCAGCAGCTCGGCGTGGTCGCAGATGGCTTCCTCGCCGCCAGTCAGAAGCACTTCCCTGATGCGCTCGGCCACAGGCGTGCCGCCCGGTTCGCGTGTGAGGGTGACGGTGTGTCCCTGGGCGGCGAGCTGGTCTTGGATGGCGCGGATCAGCGAGGACTTGCCCGCGCCTTCCCCGCCTTCAATGCTCAGAAATCGCGGGTGGCTGGTCTGTGTTTCGATCATGGCGTGTCCAGTATGGACGGGGCCGGGCGTGCCGGCCCCGCGTGGATCAGGCGGCGAGTGCTTCAGGCTCACCCTTGTACTTGACCTGCTTCACGGTGCAGGCATCTTCCGTCAGGTCCCGGCGGGCGCGCTGGTAGACCGGCTGGAACAGGCTGCCTCCGCGGTATCCGTAGAGGTATCGAACTTCGATCAATTCGCCGGCCGCGGGGATCGCGGCGTTGGCCGGGATGGTCACGTTGCCCACGCCCACCCAGCTGCCGTCATCAGCCATCAGCTCCATTTCCACACTGCGCTTGGTCCCGTTCTGGCCGCGCACGCGCACGGTGGCATCGGCCACGAACTTGAACTTGAGTGCATCGCCTCCGGTGTTGGGGCGGTCGGGGGTGTAGGGCGCATCCAGGCGCTTGAACACCACCCCCTCCTGGCCGTCGGCCCGGGCTTGCTCCACCAGCAGGCGCTTGGCCAGCGTGGAGGTTGCAGTCTCGATACGGCCCAG
>MGZO01000030.1:7466-8892 GCA_001802655.1 Hydrogenophilales bacterium RIFOXYD1_FULL_62_11 | reverse complement strand
CGCCATCGAGCGTGGTGGTGCCCTTGAACCCACCCTGCAGCGCGGCATCGGCGATCGCTTCGCTCGCCGCAACGACCAGCCCCCTACGGTTGGTGCCGATGACCTCGCCGTCGGTGATCTGGAGCATGCGCCGCTCGCCGTCAGCCTTGATCTCGCAGCCCCAGGCCGGGTCGAGGATCAGCGCCTGCACCTGAGCTTCGTCGATCGCATTGAGCAGCTGGGGACGCTGGCCGCTCACGCGCCCCGCATTCTCCGTTCCCTGGTAGGCCTGGCCACCCTCGGTTGGCGAGTAGCCCTTGCTGGTCTTGGACTTCACCAGCGCGTCGTACGCCCTCTTCGCCGCGGCGTAGTCCACCGGGGCCGCGGTCTTCGTGCCTGCCTTGAGCGTGCTGCCGATGCGGCCGTACTGGAAGTTGACGACGAAGCCGCTGCCGGAGGCTTCAAGTTGCGCCTGGTAGGTCTTGGCCGAGTTGCCTTCGACGAGGTTGAGGGTGATCGATTCGTTCATGGGTGGCTGCGCTCGTGGTTGGTGTGCAACCAATCTCGCAGATGTGTGCGACTGCAAAAGTTAGCTGCGCTGCATCGTGGCGGCGCACGATTCCACGCATTGAGACTGGCTGGCCAACTTTCGTGGCGCACGTCTCGCTGTCACGATGGAGATCCATCCACGCTGGACGCTGCAATGCCCATTTCCCTCGCCACCTGGAAGAAGGCCGACATCGAGCGGGTCTACATCCGGGGTAATGACGTGCCCGACCGCACCTACGTGGAGTACCGGCGCGGGCGGTTGCAGATCGTGGGCGAGCATGAAGATCCCCAGGCTCTGCTTCGCGAGGTTCTTGCCGCGGCCGGATGCGCAGGCATGCTGGATGCAACGGCCTGGCCGATGATCCTTGCCCACGGCGCCCCGCCCCAGCGGGGCAGGGCGGCGCCGGCCACGGGTCGCGCGAACTTGGCAACAGCTACGGGGCCGACCAGTGGGCTGCATGCCCTGGACATCGCAAGCATCCCGATCCCGGGCGAGGTGACGTTCGAGGTGGACCACCGGGAGCCGGAGGCGTTGAGCGCACTCCTGGGCCAGGCGAAGTTTGCGAAGGTCGAACGCTGCCACCTGTCCATGGGCGACATCCGCATCAACGGATCGGTGCTGGTGGAGCGCAAGACCGTGTCCGACTTCGAGGCATCGGTCATCGATCCCACGAAGAGGCTGTTCAACCAGGCCGAGCGCATGAGCTTCGAACCCGAAACGCTGTGCTTCATCGTGATCGAAGGAGACCTGTACCGGCAGGCCAACCGGATGACCATGGAGCAGATCACGGGCGCTTTCTCCTACCTTTCGGCCATCAAGGGTCTGTCGGTGATCCAGGTGCCGGACATGGTGGCCACGGCCTACACCCTGGCGAAGATCGCCCAGCATCACCGGCAC
>MGZO01000030.1:4562-7450 GCA_001802655.1 Hydrogenophilales bacterium RIFOXYD1_FULL_62_11 | reverse complement strand
CATTGCGGACGCTCGGGGTTACGTGTTGGAGGGGTTGCCGGGCATTAACGCCACCCTGGCCAGCCGGCTGATGGCGCACTTCGGATCGGTCGCCGCCGTCATGCAGGCGAGCGTGGAGCAGCTGGTTAAGGTCGAGGGCATCGGCAAGACGAAAGCCCAGCGGATTGTCGAGGTCAGCCAGGGCGCGGGAACCTAGCCCGGCGCGTGGGTCCCGACAGGCTCAGCTGAGAGCGTGCACAGAAGCGACAGCATGTACCCCACGCCGGCGATCTTGTGCTCGTGCTTGGGGCCGAAGGACTGCAAGTGTGCGCGGATGACCCGATTGAGGTCTTCCGGCTTCAGGCCGTCCACCAGCGCCATATCAAGGCTGGGCAGGGGCTGGTTGAAGCAGATCTTTTCGACCAGGCTGGTGTAGACGTTGCCGCGGATGAACTCGGCCGGGATTTCATCCAGCGGCGGCAGGAGGCGCATCGTGGAGAAAGCCATCTCGATATCTGTGATGGACTGTGCCTGCTCGATGGTCAGCGCGTACGGCATGGGTGTCCTTGATCGTTGACCCGCCCGAGGCCGGAGCCCCGGGCGGGCAGCGGGTCAGAGCGCGGCGTCCTTGAGCGACTTCATTGCGCGCACCTTGATCTTGGTGGTGGCCGGCTTGGCGGCGAACATGGTCTCTTCCTTGGTGAAGGGATTGATGCCCTTGCGCTTGGGCTTGGCCGGAACTCGCTCCGTCTTGAACTTGACGACGCCGGGCAATGTGAACTCGCCGACGCCCTTCTTGTGGATCGAGGCCTTGATGGTGTCGTCCAGCGCGGTCAGGACGCTGGCGACGTCGCGCTTGGCCAGGCCGGTGACGTCGGCCAGATGCGCCTGCAGCGCCGACTTGGTCATCTTCTCGGTGATCGGCTTGATGCGCTTGGTGGATGCTGCCTTGGACATGCATGACTCCTGTAGAGGGGGATGGATTGGATGCGCGACTCGCCCCCATCGAGGTGCGCATGTCTGGTGCCGCGGGCCAGGATCGAACTGGCGACCTACCGCTTACAAGGCGGTTGCTCTACCAGCTGAGCTACCGCGGCGAATTTGCATTGTGCAGGGAAAAACAAGGGCTTCAGCGCTCTAAGCGGCCATGATTGCAGGCCGGTTGGAGATCGAAAGTTAGGAGGACTCCAGCTTCAAGCGGTCGGCGCGGACATGGCGTGGACGAACGCTGGATCGCCCGATTCGTGGCGAAGACGCGCCTGGGGGTCGTTGAGGGCTTCGTGCAAGCCATCCACCAGGTCCCAATGCGTGCGCTCCATGCCGTGCGCGGCGCCTTCGTCCAGGTACGCGCCCAGCACCGCCAGCGCCATCATGTCGACGACCGCGGACGCGGGCCGGTTGCTGTCGATCTCCGGGCTGTCCTTGATCGCCTGGCAGGCCTGCGCATCCAGCGAATGGTGTCGCCGGCACATCAGCGGCCGGGCGCCGTAGGCCGAGCAGCGGCCGTCCTGCAGCAAGGGGCAGGGGTCGTTCCGGCGCAGTCGCGCCTCACGGTCCAGTCCGGCCATTGCGGCGCGGAAGGTGTCGACTCGCGTGTGCAGACGTTGCATTGCCGCGGCGCCCTGGTGCTCAGCCACGTAGTCAATCAGCCCGAAGATCTCCTGCGCGGTGGCGTCCACTCGCAGGTGGCAGCATGCATCGCAACCCGGCTTGCAGGCGGTGGACATCCGCTGCAGCTCCTGGCCCGTGCTCACGGCCTCATCCATCAGCCGCATGGCAATACGCCGTCCGCGCTCGTGGCCAGACGCCATCGCCGAGCCGAGCTTGCGCCGGGCCATGTCGTAGCAGGCGTGCGTCACCTGGTTCAGGCGATCGCGCTCCCGCGGGTCAAGGTGGGCGAGGGGGTGGGGGTCCAGATGCATGGGTGCAGTATTGGGCAGGAACGCCCGCGCGAAAGTTAGCGCGCAACCGGCCCTGCAATCGCCAAGGTTGCGGGCTTCACGGCTCCGCGGTCCCACCGTAGCCTATCCCTGCAGCGCGACGTGAGCATCCCGGCGCGCACCCGTCCGGCCGGCTGCCGGTATCCCGGGCTCGCGCTCGGACCGATTTTCCCGGCTTGTCCGGATCAGGGCCGGCTATCCGGCACACACGGTCATCTCGACCACCACCCCGTGGGGACACGATTCCCGCCCGGGGCTCTGCGTCTCCACACCACACCACGGAGACACCATGAACGACGAAACCAGCACCCGCATCCTGCGCGACCAGGTACGCGAGCTCCGAGCCACCATCAGCCAGCCGCATGCCTACGGCAAGATCATCGCGGCGGCCATCTATCTTGGCCAGCAGGAGCTCCTGACCGAGCTCAAGTCCCTCGTGCCGGCGCTCACAGCCGTGACCGTGACCGGGGAATCCCAGATCGGCGATGAAGGCCAGTACTTCGTCTCGATCCAGGGATACACCGTCCACATGGGCGAGGAGGAGCTGCATCTGAGCGACTTCCAGATCGACTGCGGCGAGTTCGCAGACTGCGAAACCTTGGAGAAGCTGATGATCGCCTCGGGCGACGAGGACGTTCTGCCGGACGATTCCGGCGACGAGATCGAGCTGACCGACGAATTGCGCGCCAAGTACGCGCGTCTCTTCGATCGGCTCGAGTCCCTCGCGTCGATGGACCAGCTCGATGACGGCGACAATCGTTTCGAGTTGGACCCGCCAACTTCCACGGACGACACGACGGTGGCTGCGGCCGCCTGACCCACCTGCTTGACCCCCAAACCCCGGCCGCTCGCGCGTCCGGGGTTTTTCTATGTCCGGGCTGGACGCGTGAGCTCTTGCTCCGCGCTAACATCCGACCATGTCGATCTCCCTGCCTGAGCTCATCGAGCTGGTGGACCGCCTGGAGGCCC
>MGZO01000030.1:447-4524 GCA_001802655.1 Hydrogenophilales bacterium RIFOXYD1_FULL_62_11 | reverse complement strand
AGGTGCTTGCCAGATGGAAGCAGTACGAGCGCCAGTTCGGCGCGACGCTGAGCTTGGACGAGTTCGTCGAAACCTACGAGCGACGACTGGAGGCCAAGAGCGTCAAGACGCCCAAGGCGATGGACGCGGGAATGGCTGAAGTGCCCGGCCCCAAAGGCGAGGCCATCCGGGAGGCCATCGACCAGTTCAACCTGTCCGAGACGAGCCGGCTGAAGGAGCTGCTGTTCACCCAGCGCAAGCGGCTGGTGGGTGCCGAACGCACCTTGCAGGAGAAGACGACGAAGAAGGCGCTGGAGGACCAGAGGATCGCCACCGACAAGATCGCCTGGGCCAAGTCCAAACTGGACGATGTGCGCCGCACCCAGGCCAAGGACCGGGACCGCCGCATCTTCCCGGGCATGTACGCGCCGGTGATGGTCGTGGAGGAGGGCAAGCGCGTGATCAAGCCGATGCGCTACCAGTGCCGGCCCGCCGGCAAGCCCGCCTTCTACGATCGCAAGTACCCGGGCACGTACAACGCCCGCCGGGACAACCTCGAAGGCTTCTGGGCAGGCCTGTTTGGCCACAGCCACGGCATCATGGTGGCCGACACCTTCTACGAGAACGTCGAGGGCGAGGACGGCGAGAACCAGGTGCTGGCCTTCACCCCGCGAACGGGCGAACCCATGCTGATCGCCTGCCTGTGCTCCCACTGGGTGGACCCGAAGGGCAAGGAGCCGGATCTGCTGTCGTTCGCCGCCATCACCGATGAGCCTGAGCCGGAGGTCGCCGCGGCTGGACACGACCGCACGATCATCAACATCAAGCCCGAGCACATCGACGTCTGGCTCAATCCAGACCCGGCCGACCTGGGCGCCCTGTATGCCATCTTCGACGACAAGCAGCACCCGTTCTACGAGCACCAGAAGGCTGCGTAGGAACTTTTCCTATAGGCAGCCGCGGGGTTTTTCTACAGACGCAGGCCGGCCGCGCGTAGATCCTATGCAATCCCGAGCGCGGGCCTTTGGCCGCTCAACCGCGTTGCCCGTGAGCTGGGCGTTCCGGGGTCACCGAGTAGGCGGTGAGCGATACTCCCCCCGTGACTCCTCTCGTGTTCAAGTGGAGCCGCGTATTTGGGAGTGAGAGCAATGAGCCGAACCCTTCTTGTCAGCGTGCGAGGCGTAAGCCACAACAACGATGATGGATCGTCGCGCCAGGACATCATTCGCAGCATGCGAGTTAACGAGCCGGTGCAACTGAAGGCCGACCCGACCAACCCGCACGACAGATGGGCGGTGATGGTCCTCACGCAGATGGGAGAGCAGATAGGCTTCCTCCCTTCGGATGCCCGCGATGCTGATGCAGTACTGAAGGGCGAGCCCATCGAAGCACGGGTCCACGCGATACGCGGCGGAACATCGTGGTTAAAGCGGCTGCTGGGGCAAAAATCGGTTGGCGTCGTGCTCCGGGTTATCAAGGGCGAGCCCGATTGGGCCAGGCGCTCACAGCTCGAAGAGCGAGCCCGGAAGTTGGACGAGCAGGTCGCAGTTGCACTTGAACTTGAGAAGAGCGCCGACCCTGATTCGGCCATCCAGGGCTTAAAGCAGGCTGTGGTGGCTATTCGCGACTTCACCGCGGCGGACCCTTTCGCGTCCGCTCATCGAACTCGGCATGCCCCTGTCGATCGCCTGAGCCTCTTGCTTGAGCGCAGGAAAGCGTACGCCGAAGCGCTTGGGGTCATTCAAGAATGGCGCACCACCTTCGACCCGGTGCAACCTGGCAAAGCGGTGGTCGAGACGTTGAACAAGCGCGCAGAGCGCCTGCAATCCAAGCTGAAGTAAGGCGGCTGTGGCGGCCGTGACTTCAGAACCTGCTTGAGCCAGCCAGCAGGTATTCAAGCGCGCTGTCGGTCGCGATCCAGCGGCGGCCATTGATCTCGGCTGCCTTGGCGGTCGTAAGGGTGCCAGCGAAGGGGTCGGCCACCAGGTCCCCAGGGCGAGACAGGTACTGCACGAGGAAGCTGGCCAGCTGGAGCGGCATTGCAGCACCGTGCACCGGCAGGCCCGCCTCCCTCGCTGCTCGCTTGACCTTGACCTGGTCGGCGCACCGGTGGCCCATGGTGATCACGTTGCGCGGGATCTTCCCCGCCGTGGCATTGCCGTAGCTGCCGGGCTTGATGCGATAAGCGCCGTCCGAGCTGGACCGTGCCTTGGCCTCGCCTCCGCGATCGATGAGGCGCTGGTGCTGGTCGGTGTGTGGCTGGAGCACGCGCCGGTTGTCGCTGCGTGCCGCGGCCGGGTTGTTGGTGAACACGTACACCGGCTCGTACCCGCAGTTGAGTTGCTGGCGAGTCCGGCTACTCCACTGGTAGGGGCTCGGCGGCTTGGACGTATTGACCCAGACCAGCTCATCGAGCTTGAACAGCTGCAGCCTGTCGTGCAGGGCAATGACCAGGCGCTCGCGGTAGAGGCTGCGCGCCGGCGAACCCTTCTCGAAGATGTCGTTGCTGATGTTGAGGGTGATGATCCCGCCATCACTAAGGTTCGCCACCAGCGGCTCCAGCGCCTTGCAGATGAAGTCGACGTACTGCTCGGCCGTGGGGTTTCCGTACCGTCTCGGTGCTCGCAGAGCGTAAGGCGGTGAGGTAAGGACGAGGTCGATTCGCTCTTCCAGGCGCGGGAAGACGTTCTCCCACGTGCTCCACAGGGCAACGCCCAGCTCCGTCGAGAACGCGACCAGCGAGACGTTGGGCGGCGCGATCGTGAGTTTGTCGCGGCCGGCTTGCGTCATCCGCCACACCCCGCGCTTGCCGGGCACGCGCTCGATGAACCCTAGTGCGCGGGCCGTCTGCTGGTACCAGCGGATCTTTCGCTTCAGCAGGTTGTGCTGCTCGCCGCTGCGCCCAACCTTGGCGCGGGTGGACAGGTGGCCTGGGTCAACGCCGGCTTGCGCGACTGCGGTGCGGTAGAGCTGGTCGTTGGTCACCTGGCAGTCGGCCTGGTGGTAGGCCTTGAGGACGCAGTTGAGATCCAGGCCGAGCTGTTGGGGCATTGCGATTCACCGCGGGGACGTGCATCCATTCCACCAGCGGCGCCGGCGCGGCAAAGTTAGGTCGTCTCGAATGCCTTCATGCGCCACTGCTTCAGCGATTGCTCCTGCTGGGCCATCTTGTTGGACATCCAGCGGACTTTGCCGGCCGCTTCGCGGAGCTTCCGATTGACCTCTTCAGGGTCGGCCACGCGCGCCAGGGTGCGCACGAGCACGCCCATCTCGCGATTGCGATCGCGCTCGTGGAAGGCGAAGGCTTCAAGCGCCTCGGCGAAGGGTCGTTGGTCGGGCTTGCCGGTGTAGCGCTGCAGGTGGGAGGCCGGGCCCGCCACCACGGTTAGGCCGCGGCCGGGCAGGGCATAGATCAGTCCCCAGCGCGGCGGGAGCTCCTCTGGCTGGATCAGCCCTTCCGGGCAAAGGTAGTAGCGCCACTTCCCCATGCCCTTTGCAGGGTCGCTGCGGTGGGACTTGCGCATGTCGGCCAGGAAATCCGCCCTGGACACCTTGGCCTCGACGATCACAGTTCCATCCTGGAACCCGGCATGACGCCAACCCATTGCATCTGGGATCTCGCCGCCGGCTTCGGCCCAGCCTTCCGAGAGCGCGACCTGGCAGCCATGACCGCCTGCCGCATTGCCCTTCTTGAGCCATGCCACGGCACGTCGAACGAGCGCGCCGTGCGGCGTCTCTTCGGCATCAGGTGGGACCAGTAGCTCTGGCGCCTCTCCTGAGGCCTGAGGGTCTAATCGCATCACGATGGCCATGGGGAAAGCGTAGCCTCACTTCACCTACGAGAAGGGGCGCTAAGCGCCCCAGATTCCATACAAGTTGGACGTGGGATCAGGGAGCCGAAGCACCCTGGTCGTTCGCGCCGCCGGCCTGGGCAATCTCTGCCAGCTGCGCGTTGAGGGCGTCGACGCGCTCGGGGTGCGTGGGGTGCTTGGACAGGAACTGCGCGGCCTTGGACTTGCCGGCGTCGGCCTGGATGATGTCGGTCCAGTAGGTGACGACCTTCTGCGGGTCCAGTCCGATCTGCGTGGTCAACTCCAG
>MGZO01000030.1:0-364 GCA_001802655.1 Hydrogenophilales bacterium RIFOXYD1_FULL_62_11 | reverse complement strand
ATGCAACAGTTAACAGCATGAAAAATAATGTTTTTTTCATAATTTCTCCAACTGGGGAAAACTCAAATTTCCTTTGATTTTACCCGATAGGGTGCCATCTGGCCCCTGCATTCCTTGCAACAAAAAGCTCACATCCCCCAATTTAGTGAGCAGCTCGGCGCTGGGTTTGCCTTGAAACACTAGGTCCAAGGTGCCTTCGCGCTGCAAAAGCTGCTCCCACTGGGCATAGCGAATCTGCCCCTTCAGGCTCAGGGTCACATCTCCTGCTGTGGTCAGGTCCAAATCTAACAGATTCTCACCCAGATTGGCTTGCAATTGAAACTGTTGCAACCGAACCTGGGGTAGGTCCATGAACAACCCAGTG
>MGZO01000029.1:79567-83312 GCA_001802655.1 Hydrogenophilales bacterium RIFOXYD1_FULL_62_11 | reverse complement strand
TCGTATTCGCGATTGCCCGCGCCGGCTTCCAGCACTTCGCCCTGCGTGTTTGTCGCGGACCGGGTGATGATATTGATGACGCCGTTGACCGCGTTGGTGCCCCACAAGGTCCCCCCCGGTCCGCTGATGACCTCGATACGTTCGATATCCTCGAGCATCACATCCTGCACATCCCAGAACACCCCGGAAAACAGAGGCGAATAGACCGATCGTCCATCGATCAGAACCAGCAGCTTGTTTCGCGCGCTGCTGTTGAAACCGCGTGCGCTGATCGCATACGCACTCGCGCTGACGCGTGCCACTTGCAAGTTGGGGGCCAGGCGCAAGGCCTCGGACAGGGAACGGGCACCGGAACGGCGGATGTCGTCTCGGGTGATGACAAAAATGGAAGCGGCCGCATCGGTCAGACGCTCGGCACGTTTCGATACCGACGTGACCTCGATATTGACGAGTTCCTCAAGCGACAGGTCGGCCAGATTCGGGGCCACTGCGGCGGCAGCTTGCCCCAGACTGAGTATCAGGATTGCCAAGCTTATGAGACCGAGCCTGATATGGCGAATCGATAGACTGTGATCGGACATTCCGCTCCTTCCGCGAACCCGAACATTCCTGGCGCCAGTCAGCGCCGTGAATCCAGGCAGCCCATGATGGGCTCCAAGCACAGTAGCGAGCGGAAGCAAAGGGGGGAATCAGGGAAACCCGACAAATACCCCAGGAAAATCCCTACAGCTTTGACGAGAGCAAACCGCCCGAACTCAGCTTATTCGATCGTCGTCAAACCGTGCTGAATCGCGAATTTCACCAGACCGGGCATATCGCCAATATCGAGTTTTTGCATGACGCGTGCGCGATAGGTTTCGACGGTCTTCGGAGAGAGCGATAGCGATTCTGCAATCAGTACGGTTGATTTTCCCTCGACCAGCAGCTGCAGTACCTGACGCTCGCGGGAACTGAGCGCATCGAGCGGGTCATCTATGCTGCTGCGGAGATAGTCCTCGATCACACTTTCGGTGATTTGGCTGCTCAGATAGCGCCGACCTGAATACACCGAACGGATTGCCGTCAGCACTTCTGCGGCGGCATTTTTCTTCAACACGTAGCCACGTGCGCCCGCCTGCAGGGCTCGCAGGACGTATTCACGATTCGAATGCATCGAGAGCATCACGACCTGCGTGTCGGGCGATCGCTCATGGATCAGGTGAGTAGCCTCGATTCCGTTGAGCTCGGGCATCGCAATATCCATGACCACCACATCCGGCACCCGTTCAACGACCTCGCGCAATGCCTCGCGGCCATCATTCACGCAGCCCACTACGGCAAGGTCGTTCTGCGCGTCGATCAGGTAACGCAGACCCTCAGCCATCACAACATGATCGTCTACGATCAGGACATTGATGCTCATGGCTTCCTCGTGAGTGTTACCGTCACACGCGTACCCACCCCAGGCTCGGAGTCGATCGCCAGTGTTCCGCCCAATGCCACTGCCCGCTCGCGCATGGTGAGCATGCCCCAGCCCACGCGACCACTGTATTGCGGCAGCAGGTTCGGATCGAAGCCGATGCCGTCATCGGAAATCGTGAGCGTAACCTGATCGGGCGGCAGCGCGACCTCGATTTTGACGTTCCTGGCGTGCGCGTGCTTGGCCAGATTGGTCATGGCCTCCTGCGCGATGCGGTACAGCGAGATTTCCACCTGCTTGGTCAGACCTTCGAGGTGGGCCGGACCGCGCACCTCGACGCCAATGCCCGTTCGCCTGCTGAACTGCTCCGCAATCGATTTCAGGGCGGGCAGCAGGCCGTAATCATCGAGCAGCGGTGGGCGCAGGTCGGCCATCACGTCGGTAATGACATCGACGGTGGCTTCGACAAGCTCCTGCGAATCCTTCAGCCGCGCCCTAACCAGGTATTTAGCCGCATCAGGCAACTGGCTTAGGACGATGCTGAGATTGATATTGAGTGCACTCAAATTCTGGCCCACGCGGTCATGCAACTCGCGTGACAGCGAAAGTCGGCTTTCTTCATGTAATTCCACTAGACGGCTGGACAAGACCCTCAATTGATCGGCGTACATCTTCAGTTCGTGTTCGACGAGCTTGCGCTCGGTAATGTCCATCAGGCAGTTGATGGCGCCCGTCATGGTGCCGTGTTCGTCCAGGCGTGGAATGATGTTGACGACTGCCGCGCGACGGGAACCGTCGGGACGCTCGATGATGATCTCGCGGTCAACCACCGCCCGCCCCGTTCGCAGCACTTCACCCATCGGGCAGTCTGGGTAGGGCATATACACGCCATCATGCGTGTAAAGGCGATACGCACCACAAAACCGATCGGCATCGCCCCCCAGTTGCGGCTCACGTCCCCACAACTCCGTCGCCTGACGGTTATGGCCTTCGATGAGCCCGGACGCATCGCAGGTATACACGGCGATGGGAAGGATATACACAAATTCACGAAAGCCTCGTTCACTGATCCGCAAGGCTTCCTGCGCACGCTTGTATACGGTCATATCCGTTGCAATGCCGCCGATCCCGATGATCTTCCCGGCCGTGTCGCGCACCGGAAACTTGCTGACCACGCTGATGCACAGACCATCGTCATACTGCGCGGTTTCTTCGAATTCAATGGGCATGCCGATCGTCATCACCTGCTGGTCATTGACGCGGAATGCCGCCGCTTGTTCCGGCGAAAAAAGCTCGGCGTCGGTCCTGCCGATAACCTGCTCTGTGCTCAACTGGAAACGTTGCTTGAATTTGGCATTGGCATGCAGATACCGACCCTCGACATCCTTCAGGAAGATGACCGACGGGCTGTGGTTGAGGAAGGCCTGCAGCCGCGCCTCACTTTCGCGCAAGCGCTCTTCGAGCTGCCGGCGCACGGTGAGATCGCGCGTCACCTGGGCGAACCCACGCAAGGCGCCGGATTCATCGCGCATCGGCGTGATGATCACGTTGGCCCAAAATGCCGAACCGTCCTTGCGCAAGCGCCAGCTTTCGTCCTCGTAGCGACCGTGTATCAGCGCGGCCTTCAGATCGTGCGCAGGATTGCCCTGCTCGATGTCCTCGCGCTGATAAAAACACGAGAAATACTGACCAATGATCTCGTCAGCGAGGTAGCCCTTGATCCGCTCCGCACCCGCATTCCAGCTGGTCACCCGCCCTTCCGGATCGAGGATGAAAATTGCGTAGTCGGTCACGCTTGCCACCAGCAGGTGGAAAGACTCGGTTCGCTCATGCTGCTGTGTCCGCCGTTGCCAGCTTTCGGTCACGTCCTCGGAACGCGCAACAAGGTACAGTGGCACGCCCTGACTGCTATTCAGCAGCGAAACCGTGCTGCGAATCCAGGCCGCCGCCCCCGTTTTCGTCCGGTGGCGCATGACCAGCCTGAAGGCTACTCTCTGGCCATCCAGCAATTCCTCCAGCAAGCCCCGGTACCGCGGAAAATCCTCGGGATGCGTCAAGGACTCGCAGGTTTCGGTACTCAACTCAGATGCGCTAAAGCCGGTCATCCTTTGGAAAGCCGAGTTGGTTCTGACAAACCTGCCTTGCAAGTCCGTTAGTGTGATGCCGATTGGGGCCGAGTCGTAAATAGCGTGTAGCAATGCCACATCTTCGTGTCCGGCATGACGATCCGAGCTGAAAATGCTGCGTGCAGCATGAACGATTTGCAAAATCCTGCGCATATCCGCTACTCAGTCCTTGGGTGGCGTCGGTGTGCTGACAAATATACCTGCACAGGCGCATGCTTAT
>MGZO01000029.1:75818-79531 GCA_001802655.1 Hydrogenophilales bacterium RIFOXYD1_FULL_62_11 | reverse complement strand
CTCACCCATCTGCTCACCCACGGCCAGGTCGAAAAACAGTTTGACGGCGCGCAAGTGGTGTACCTGGACAGCCCCACCCCCAGCCCGACCTGGGGCGGCAACCCGAAGCCCAGGCTGTATGCAGTGGTGGATGCGGCAGGCGATGTGCTGACAGTGGAGAATCGGGTGCGGTTGAGGGCGTGAGCGTTGGGCATCAGCCTCTTACTGAATCCAGGCAAGACTAGCCCGTAACTGATTGTTTTCAATGCGGCCACCCCTGCTTCCCGGCCGACGCAGGCAACAAAAAACCCCGGCGAACCGGGGTTTTTTTCAACCAACTGCGAATTTACGCAGGCTGGATGTTTGCAGCCTGCTTGCCCTTGGGGCCAGCGGTGATTTCAAAGCTGACGCGCTGGTTTTCCTGCAGCGACTTGAAGCCGCCTGCCTGGATCTCCGAGAAGTGCGCGAAGAGATCATCGCCACCACCGTCCGGCGTAATAAAACCAAAGCCCTTGGCGTCATTGAACCACTTAACAATACCTGTTTCCATTTTGCATTTCCTTAAATAAACCTATTTGGGCAACATGCCCCACCCATCGAATATCAAGGAAAAGTGGACAACCAGAGTTACCGCCAGTGAATCTTGAAACTTGAAGCTTGAATCCTACAGATGGAACTCAGAGGCCTGGCTGGCGAATAAGTTCAACCTTATTTATCCATATTGCCGATTGCACGCATGCGGCGGAGCAGTTCGGGCAGGCGCGCCTGGCTGGCAGCATCACCGGGAAGATGTCCGGCCAGCGCCATCAAAAAGTTGCGGTCTTCGAGCAAGATATTGATCTCGGTGGTGATATAGCGCCGCAATTCGCCATCCGCCTGATCGATTTCCTGCATCAACTCCGGGCGCCCATCGACTACCGTAATAATGTCTTCGAGGTCATGGCTGGCGAGATAATCGTTGTTGCCCCGGCCATGAAAAGCCTCAAACTTGGTTGCCACAAACACCGGGGCCGTAATCAGCCGGATAGCCATGCCATTCGGCAATATGATCTGCGCAGCGGTTTCAATGGCCAGGGGATACCAGCGGTTATGAAACCCCAATATGCCGGACTGGCTCGGCATCAGGTCAAGTGCCACACCCTGCAACACCCAGCGGCAGATCGGTGCCTCGGGCGAAAGATCGTGCTTGAAGCCACGCGCTTCGACCGCTTTTTCTATTGCGTGATAATCGGCGGTGGAAAGAGCATGTACCACCACATCCACATCCTGCGTAGCCCGGATCGCCTGGGCGCGCGGCGTAGTCAGGAGCAAACCCGTCGCGCATCCCCCGACGAAAACCAGCGAGTCACATAACGCTCCGAGCGATTTCGCGATCAGCATCAAAATCGGCAGGTTCGGATCATCTTTCCTGAAAACGTTTTCGCTCACTGCAAACGTTCCTCAAGGTATTTCCGGGCCAGTTCGCGCTCCCTTGCCTGCCCGGCACGCAACGCATCGAACAAGGCCAGCAACTCGTAGAGCACAGGGTCTTCCCGCGCCGCCAGCGGCAGGTTCTCGTACAAAGGCAGCAAACCCGGCCCCCTCGCGATGCCATCGGGGTGCGGCCACACCGGAGGCGGCTCATTCGAGGCCGCCATCATCTCCTTCAGCGGAGAAACACCATAGGCCGTTGGGAACCCGATCGTGATTTCGCCCCGCACGGCAGGATAGGCATACGGTGCCCCATAAATCACGAATCCGCGCAACGCCGCCAATACCGGTCCGGGCTGGCCATCGACCACAACCACCAGCCGTGCCGCAGTCAAACGCTGCACAGCGGCGTGCGCCTCGAAGCGGGACATTCGCATGGCCTCGGCCAAAACAGCATAGGGTAGCCACTGGCCTTTCAAGGCCACCAACTTCAAGGCGATCGCCAAGTCCTGTGGCTTAAGCACCCACTGGCGACCGCTCGCCCGCTTCATTGCGACGGATTGTTCAGATGACATGGCTCTTCTCGTATGCGGTATGCATATAGCATACATCAAAAAGGCTTTTCAGCCATACAGCATATATGCGGTATGCATATGACATATACATGTGTTGCGCCATGCTTCAAATAAAGCCCGGCGAAGTTGTCCGGCTATTTGTAAGCTTATGATCCGGCCGAATGAAACCCTCGAATCAACGGACGCAGCATGGCTGGTTTGGACTAAATCCGCGCAACCACCCCCAGCGAAAATCACGTGCCACGGATAAAACGCGATAAATGGAAGCTGGCCAGCTTCACCTCATCAGGCTCCAGCTTTTGTGGTGCATTCGCTAAAAACTTCGTCAGCGCTTTGGGTTCGAGTACCCAGATATTTCGCAGGCAATCATTGCTTTGCTCGATATACCAGCCAGGAAAAACCACTACAGGAAACACGTCGTAATTACGGCCTGTACTTTCAGCCAACAACCCCTTGAGCCATGAAGACTGCGCCCTTGCCTGCACCACCGGATTGCGCTCAGGCACACGGCCAACAGTCGTGAGTTGCTCACCATCAAACACGATCTTGGCTTCGCCGCGTACAGGTTTGCTCCAGGTTTTAGTTTCAATTGTGAACACGCCTGCCGGCCCAATCAGCACATGATCGACGTTGAACCCAGTGCCGATCAGGTCATGGAAGACGTGGTAACCACTTTCGCGTAATCGCTCAAGAAACTGGCCGACCGCTTTTTCGCCTTCGGCCCCCTGTTTAAGTGCGTGAACCTGCGGACGTGTTTTCCAAACTCGCCAAGCGGCAAACATAACCAATACGACAGTAAGAACAGTAAAAATGTACGGGTTAGGTGGTCGCGCCCACAAATATCGCCACCATTCCATGGCAGTCAATATCACAAAGATCATGGCGAGCATTAGCGGAGTCTCAAGCTTGTCTTCGAACAGCTTGTACCGCGCCTCCTCGAGCGACTGCCCGGGATGGCGCAGTGGTTTGTCCTTGATTGGAGACTTGGTTGGCGCGTTCATGCTGATTCAGCCACCGCCTCATCCGGCCCCATATCCGCCAGAATCTCCCGGAACTGTTCCAGCGCAGCCTCCAAATCCTCAACAATCTCCGCCGCAATCACCTCCGGCGCGGGCAGGTTGTCGGAATCGGACAGCGATTCATCCCTCAACCAGAAGATATCCAGGCTGGCTTTGTCGCGGTTGATCAGGTCTTCGTAGTCGTACTCACGCCAGCGGCCGTCGGGGTTGTCTTGCGACCACGTTGGCTTGCGGTCGTGCCGGTTTTCCGGGTGGTAGCACGTCACGAACTCGTCCAGGTCCGCCCGCTTCAGCGTGCTGGTCTTGAGGGTGAAGTGCATGTTGGTGCGCAGGTCGTAGATCCACAGCTTGCGGGTCCACGGGGTTTCGGCGGCGGGATTTTTGTCGAAGAACAGCACGTTCGCCTTCACGCCCTGGGCGTAGAACAGGCCGGTGGGCAGACGCAACAGGGTGTGGACGTCGCAGTCGTGCAACAGCTTTCTGCGGATGGTCTCGCCTGCCCCGCCTTCGAACAGCACGTTGTCCGGCAGCACAAGGGCGGCGCGGCCGTTCTGCTTCAACAGCGTCTTCACGTGCTGAACGAAGTTGAGCTGCTTGTTCGAGGTGGTGGCCCAGAAGTCGTCGCGCTCGACGGTATCGCGCTCCTTGCTGACCTTGCCCTCCTCGCCCACGATGGTGGTGCTGCTTTTCTTGCCGAAGGGCGGATTGGTCAGCACCACGTCGAAGCGCT
>MGZO01000029.1:71321-75801 GCA_001802655.1 Hydrogenophilales bacterium RIFOXYD1_FULL_62_11 | reverse complement strand
AGCGAATCGCCCACCGCAATCGGCTCGAACTCCTGGCTGCCGATGCCGTGCAGCAGCATGTTCATCGCGCACAGCCGGGCGGTGGCCTGCACCAGTTCCCAGCCCTTGAAGCTTTCCCCGCGCAGCTTCTTCTTCTCCGCCGACGTCATGTTGGGATAGTGCTTCACCACATAGTCGTGCGCCGCCAGCAGAAAGCCGCCGGTGCCGCAGGCCGGGTCGGAGATGGTTTCCTTCGGCGTGGGCGCCATGGCATCGACAATCGCCTGAATCAGCGGGCGTGGCGTGAAGTACTGACCCGCACCAGACTTGGTGTCCTGCGCGTTCTTCTCCAGCAGGCCCTCGTAGGCGTCGCCCTTCACGTCGGCGCTCATCGACACCCAGGTTTCCTTGTCGATCAGGTCCACGATCAGCCGCCGCAGCTTGGCCGGGTCCTGAAACTTGTTCTGCGACTTAGTGAAGATCAGGCCGAGCAAGCCCTTCTGCTTGCCCAACTCCTCCAGCGTGTGGCGGTAGTGGTCGAACAGCTCATCGCCGTCCTTCTTCAGCAGGCTGGGCCAGTCATAGCCGGCAAGTACCGGACTGGCCTGGTTGTAGGGCGGCCGGCTGCGCTCGTCGGCCATCTTCAGGAACAGCAGATAGGTGAGCTGCTCGACATAGTCGCCGTAGCTCATGCCGTCGTCGCGCAGGACGTTACAGTAGTTCCAAAGCTTACTAACGATGTCTGTGGGACTCATTTGCGGATATGTTAGAGATCTAAATCAAACAGGATATGGAGGATTTCTCGAATCGTACGGTCATAATTCTCGACATCCGAATCTATGATTCCAACCGTCGCTCTTTCATGGATCAACTTGTTTCTTAACTCATAGTAGTGTTTGGCTTTATCAAGGAGGTTTTGCGGAATCGCCACCTTCTTGGAAACTTCGGAAATGACATTAGGCCTCCTCTGGAATAGCTCTTTGATTTTTGAATCTGTGTATTCTTTCGGCGGGAAGAGGTCTCCGCGATGTACAACGAATTCCTTCAGCGCAATCTCAAAATTACTATCCAGCAAAATGAGCGCAATTCGGTTCTTGGTTTCTAGTTTTTGACGAGTCAATATTGTGACGGCAGCAACTGCCTCAACTAGCCCGAGAGTCCATGGCTGCTCAGCTATCTTCAAATCGTTTTTTGCCTTGAGGTGTTCGATGTGTGGCTTGTTTACCCTTGGAAGAGGGGGCAGGAAGAGCCTCTTTCCCTGAGTTGCCAAGTCGCTGTCCACCTTTTGCACTTGGCCTTCAGTGTGCTTGAAAACCTTTTCTTCCCAATCGTCTTTAAGTCGACGAGAGAGTGAACTGAATTGGGCGACGAGCTGGAGTAGCACAGGTCGTACGGCATGAAAAAGTGGATGGCTATAGTTGATACCTGATTTGCTACTATTCCATGGCATCAGCTTGGCTTCCCCATTTAAGCGGACTATTGCCCGACAAAGTGATGCATCTGGGTGTGGAACGCCAGCTTCTGACGAAACGAAGTAGCCCACTTCTCGAACTTTTAGTTCCTTAGCGACAAGGCGGTTATTACAGTAGAAATAGACCCCATAATTGTCAGTCGCTGGATTGCGATCCCTAATCAAACCAACAGTCATATCGACCCTGATGGTCCCAGAGCCTGATAAGTCGACATTGAAAAATGCCTGTTGCGGTGGAAAATCTGGTGGATATGCCCAGCACTCGAAACTAAGGGCTTTTACGGATTCTCCATTTACGAGCATTGAGCAACCTTTCTGCTCAAGGAACCATCCATAAGTCTCCCCAAGTTGCTGCTTCAAATGCTCGACATATGAAGTGGTGAACGTTTGTCTCAATGCAGATAGGTAAATTGATGTCTCGCCTTCGTTAATGTTGGGTATTTCATATGCGGGTAAGTCCCAATCGGGCGATTCAAGCCAGTCACTAGTAACATCAATTTGATAGGTCTTATCTCCTTTGCGGTGAGTCTTAATCACAACATTCTCGGCAAGTGCAACCACGGCGCGTTTGCTCCCAACACCGAAGATTCCGATGCTTTCCGCAGTTGGGCTGTTTCTGCTTTTTCCGGGTGCGATAAGCATCCGTAAATCTGATTGGCCGACACCGCCTGCGTTATCCTTCACAGAAATGAGTTGTCGATCCGCATCAAGCACAAGATCAACAACCAAAGGTGCTCTTGGGTTGCTGCCCATCCATTGATCGATTGCGTTATCGATGAGCTCGCATAACGCTGTTTGGATGTCATAGTCACTGATAATCGACCAGTACAGTCGTTTGTCGGGCGTGCCATCAAGTGTTATGGCCTCTCTTTTACTAAAACTATTAGCCATTGTTGTTTTCTCCGCCGCCAATACCAAGATGGTTCACCTGACCTATAAACGCTTGTGTCAATACTGATTGGCCCAGGCGCTCGGCACGCTGTAGGTTGGCGTCCACCTGCGATTCAGTTTGAAGGATAAGAGTAAGACGGCGGTCGACTTCGGCGACAATGCGGCGTTGTTCGACGAGGGGTGGCAACGGAATAGCCACGGCCTCAAGTACTTTAAGATTGATATTTTTCTGCGCAGTTGCCGGTGCGAATCGTTCGAGTTTTTCTCGTGCGGTCCGAATGAAATAATTGACGTACTGTGTCGTTGTCGCGCCATCCTCTATCAAGAAGCCCACGACGCTATCTGGAAAGCAGGCTGGAAACTTCAAGATCCCTGTCTCGGCGATGTTCGCCGCAATCGTGATGCACAGTGTTCCAACGGGCCATAGACGGCTCTGCTGCAAGCCAAAATCGCTATACGTCTGACTGTATTCCGTTATCGCGCCCTCGGATTTCCGGACATCACCGGTCTGGATGAATGGATAAGGGCCACCATATAGTCTCTCGTCGTCTCTAGGCCTGTGTTTAGACTTGCCTCGATTGAGTTCTCCAAGCTGGGGCAATGCCGCCCACACCCATCCTTCCGGCAATTCGGGTAGGTCGGTTGTGGAGGGCGCGGCGGGCTCTTTGTATTTGCCCTTGCCTTTCCACTGGTTACGGCGGGTTTCGTGGATGCGTTGCAGGAGTTGGGCGCCGGTTTCGTAGCTGCGGCCCTCGCGGCGGGCGAGTTCGGCTTCGGTTTCGACGAGGCGGCCTTCGACGGCGGCTTTGAGGACAGCGGCTTTGTAGCGCTTAAGGTTGGCCTTGACGCGCTTGAGGTTGGCGACGGCTTTGTCGAGGCGGGAGAATTGTTTTTCGATTTCCGCGACGATGCGTTTTTGTTGGTCGAGGGGTGCGACGGGCACAGAGATTTCTTCGAGATCGCCACGGCGCAAGTTGTTGATGTTTACCCCGAGAGCCTTCTTGCTGATGTAGTCCTTGTACTCACGCGTTTCGAAGAAATACCCCAAGTAGCGCTGATCAATGTTGCTGGTCGGCCTGATTGCAGCGCAGAAAGCGCCAAATGATCCCTGCCATGCTTCCCGAACCTGCGCTGTCTTTCCAACCAGATGTTTACTACCGCTGGAAGTGGCTATGACAATGTCACCGACACGCAGCTTTTGTGTGTCTGAAACAAGCGCGGCGGGTACAAAAACGAGATCACTATCAAGCACCAGCGTGCCATCCTGCACGTTAGTAGCCCGCAAAATTGGCAGCATGTCAGTAGCTGGCTGCCCAGACGCTTGCTCCTTCTTGTAGGTCACACCCCGGACTACTTGCGCGATATCACCAAGCCTGACTCTGTGCCACTCACTTGCAACAGCGCCTGTATCTTTCAGCACGGTGTAATCCGCACGCATTTCTTCGGCCTTCATGCAGCCAAGCTCTCATTCAATTGCTCAATGATCGTATTCAGCTCAGCGCCAAAGAGCTGATACACCTTACCCAAGCCACCTTCTTGGGCAAAGGGGGCGTACTCGAAATCGTCCGGTTCGATGCCGAGGTTGGCGGCGATGTGGTCGCGGATCATATCCAGCCAGCGCCGCTGGTCTGTGGTGAATTGCTTGCCTGCACTTTTCTGCCCTGCCAGCCATGCCTTGAAGTTGGCGTTCACCCGTTCGGGGAAAGGCACGAGTTCGTTGTCCTGATGGATGGCGAAGCGCACCAGCGAAACCAGATCAGTGAGGATGCGGCGGCCGTTGGCGCCTTTGACCTTGCTCGCTTCCAGCGCGGCGTAGGCTTGCCAGAGCTGGGATTCGTTCCACAGGTAGGGCGGCTTTTCGATGGCGTCGGCGAGTTCCTTCACCGCCTCGAAGGTGAGGCGCTGTTTGTAGGGTTTGCTGTAGAGGATTTGCAGGGCGGTGATTTCGTCTTTGTGGTCGGCGATGAATTGTTCGAAGGATTGCACCAGGCCTTTGGCGCGGTCAAGGGCGGCCTGGCTGAAGCCGGCTTCGATGACCTGGTCCTGGCTGACGTGGTCGATGGTGAGTTCGTTTTTGGCTTTGATGTCGAGGATGAGCTGGCGCAGGGCGGGGTAGCAGAGGGGTTTGGCTGCGGTGAC
>MGZO01000029.1:66360-71279 GCA_001802655.1 Hydrogenophilales bacterium RIFOXYD1_FULL_62_11 | reverse complement strand
TTCAAAGGGGGGTGTGGTTTGGTCGGGGGAGAGGGATTCGACTAGTTGGTGGGCCAGGTCTTTTAGGCTTAGGCCGCCGCTTGCTACTCGTATCTTCGCGTCGTCTTCGGCGCTGATGCGGTGTTCCATTCTGGCCAGGCGGCCGGCGATGCTGGTGATGACGTCGTCTTCAGTGTTGCCGAAGGCGACGGCTTGCAGCAGGCGCTCGAAGCTGACGCTGGGCTTTTTCTCCATGGGGCGGGCGTCGGTTTTGTCCTGCTCGCACACGCCGACGGCGTCGATGATGACGAAGTGGTCCTTGGCCGTGGCGTCGGGGGTGACGGCCTTGAGGTCGTCGGGATTGATGATGCGCACGCCGCGGCCTTTCATCTGCTCGAAGAAGCCGCGCGATTTGACGGCGCGCATGAAGAAGACGATTTCCACCGGCTTGATGTCGGTGCCGGTGGCGATCATGTCGACGGTGACGGCGATGCGCGGCATGGGGCTAACGCGGAACTCCTTGATGAGCTCCTTCGGCGTCTTACCCGTGGTGCGGTAGGTGATCTTCTGGCAGAAGTCGTTGCCTTTGGCGAATTCCTCGCGAACGATTTTGACGATGTTTTCGGCGTGGTTGTCGTCCTTGGCGAAGATGAGGGTCTTGGGCACCCAAGTGCGGCCGGGGAAGATTTCGCTGAACAGCTTGTCGCGGAAGGTGCGCACGATGGTGCGTATCTGGTCGGGGGTGACGACGTCGCGGTCGAGCTGGTTGGGGTCGTAGGCGAAGTCGTCGTCGAGTTCTTCCCAGCGGGTCTTGCGGGTGTCGCGTTCCTGCTTTTCAACGTAGTAGCCGGCTTCCACCTTGGAGCCGCCTTCGGTGATGGCGGTCTTGATGCGGTAGACGTCGTAGTTGACGTTGACGCCGTCGGCCACGGCCATTTCGTGGTTGTATTCCATCACCAGGTTCTGGTGGAAGAAGCCGAAGGTCTGCTTGCCCGGCGTGGCGGTGAGGCCGACGAGGTAGGCGTCGAAGTATTCCAGCACCTGCGCCCACAGGTTGTAGATGGAGCGGTGGGCTTCGTCGGTGACGATGATGTCGAAGGTCTCGATGGGGATGGCCGGGTTGTATTCGATGGGCTCGGGTTCCTTGAACAGCTTGCCCAGTTGGTCGACGGATTCTTCTTCGAGGTCGGCCGGCAGGTCGCGGCCCTTGAGCATGGAGTACATGCGCTGGATGGTGCAGATGCAGACGCGGGCGGTGGTGTCGATCTGGTTGCCCTGCAGGCGCTGGACGATGTACTCCTCGCTGAACTTGAAGTTGTTGTAGGGCGAGACGTATTGCTGGAATTCCTTGAGGGTCTGGTCGGCAAGGTTGCCGCGATCGACCAGGAACAGGATGCGCCGCGCGCCGGCAAACTTGATCAGGCGATAGATGAAGGAGATCGAGGTGAAGGTCTTGCCCGAGCCGGTGGCCATCTGGATCAGGGCGCGCGGGCGGTTTTCCTTCAGGGATTTTTCCAGGTTGTGGATTGCCGTGATCTGGGCGGGCCAGAGGCCTTCTTGCTTGAGCGGCGGCATGGCTTGCAGCTTGGCGAGGAAGGTGGCGGCGGTTTCTGCGGCTGCGCCCTCCCCCGGCTGCGCGGTAGGCGCGTAATTCAGCCAGTCGGCCAGCAACTTCGGCTGGTGGAAGGCGAACACCGAACGTGAACGCGGAACGGGGTCGAGGCCGTTGGTGAAGCGAGTTTCGATTCCGGTGGTCTGGTAGGCGAACGGCAGCGGGTTGCCCCAGCGCGGCAGACCGGCGGGCAGACCCTTGGTGTATTTGTCGGACTGGGTTTCGACGCCGGTGAGGGTCACGCCTTCCTTCTTGGCCTCGATCACCCCGGCCGCTTTGCCGTCCACATACAGCAGATAGTCGGCGAAGCCGTAGCCGGGCAGCGGGAATTCGCGGATGGCGACGCCGCGCGCGGCGTGGATGTTGGCGGCGGATGCATCGCAGACGTGCCAGCCTGCCGCCTCCAGCAGCCTGTCGATGTTCCCCCTCGCTTGTTGTTCGGGCTGCAGTGCCAAAACGCCCCCTTGTTTGTTATCTACCGAATCTTCGCACACGCGGCGAGCTTATTAAGTGTCGATGGCATCGACATATTTACGCGACATGTCGATCAAAACGCATTTCATCGACATATCCCCCGCCCTCATAGCACCTGATTCACCTCGAACACCGCCTCGTTGCCCTGCCCGTTCCAGTATTCCAGGTGTAGGCGGTCAGGCATTCGCCGCCAGGGCTAGGTTTTGATACCGCGGCTGGCGTGGACTTTCATCAGCTTGGCCGCATTCAAGAGCCCCTCGTCCAGGGTGTAGAGAAACTTTGCCCCATTGTTGCTGGCGATGGCCAGGTGCAGCGCATCGCCGGCCCGCAGCTTGGCGGCAAAGTGCTGGATGTAATCCTTGGCGAGTTCGTAGTCCGCAACGGCAGGGGTCAGTACCTGGAATGACTCGGTCACCAATTCATCGAATTGGCCAATGGCCAGTAGCGCGTCGGGCTCTGCGAATCCGCCCATCCGGACTTCGCGGGCAATGAGGCTTGCGAACTCGACCCGGGTCCAATGGCTGACGTAAAGCTCGCCCGCCGGGAGCTTGGCGAAGTAAGCCTCGATTTTCGTGCTGGTGGCTTCTTCGAGGATAAGTGGGGCCAAAAAGCTGGTGTCGAAATACAGCATCAAAGATCCTCGTCGCGCATATCACGCAGCAACTCCGCGCTGGACTTGCGCCAGCGCGGCATGCGACTGCGAAATTCGGCAAGCGATTTGACAGGCTGCTTGGGTTTTTCGACCGGCGTGATGCGGGCAATGGGCCGGCCGCGACGGGTGATGACCACTTCCTCGCCGGCCTCGACCTGGTCGAGCAGGTGGCTGAGATGGGTTTTGGCTTCTGCCAGGGTGACGGTGCTCATGTTCGCCTCCAGTTGGTCATGCTGTTGGTCATATGGTAGCGCAGTTTTGCCTGTGTGCGTGCTGCTGTCAAAGCAGTTGCGCAACCTCGAACACCGCGTCGATGCCCTGCCCATTCCAGTGGTATTCCAGGTAGGCGGCATGCAGGCAGTTTTTCACTATCCCCGTGCGCAAGGCGGCCAGGCATTCGCCGCCGGGGTGGCGTACCGATGGATACAGCAGGCCTTGGGCGCCCTCTGCCCTGAGTGTGCGGCCGATGCCTTGGGCGTAGCCGTAGTCGTCCGGGTCGACGATGCGGGGCTCGGCATGGCTGGCCTCGCGCAGGTCGGCCACCTTGCCTTTGGCTTGCACGCTGTAGAGCCGCATTTGCAATCGCATCGGCGGCTCGGCGGTGGCCTGCATGAACAGGGCCGAGTGATGGCGGGTTTCGGCAATGGCGGTGTCTTGCTTGCGGGCGCAATAGAACACGCCGTAGCTGCCGTCGCTGAAGCGGCTGCCCTGCGGGTTGAGATGGGTGAAGGCGGCCATGATGCAGGTGCTGCCGGGGCCGAACAGCCGCTCCTCCGCAGGGACCAGGCTGATCTCGCCGACTTCGTCGCGGATGCGGTCGTTGGTCATGGCCTCCAGCGCATACAGGGCGTCAAAATCCGCCGGGTTGGCGACGCGTTCGAACAGGCCCACCGAGGGAAAGCGGCTGGGGATGACCCGGTAGGCCGGGTTCCAGTTCAGCTTGGTGGTGGGGTAGGCCATCTTTAAACGCGTCCTTCGACAGCACCCGCAAGGGGTACGCCGGTGGGTGCCCCGCCGCTGTGCGGCGACCCTTCCGCAGGCTCAGGACGAGCGGCAATTGTCATTGCCTAGGCCCAGCCGCCGCGCCGGGCATCCAGATACTGGCGCACTGCCAGCAGGTCGGCGACGTTGCCGCCGAGCATGCGGTCGAGCGCGCTTTTGCCGCCGAACAGCGGCGCAGTGTTGGATTTTTTCACCCAGGCATCGGCCGAAAGGGTGGATGGCAACAGAATCTGCAGCGCCTTGTAGATGCCCAGGATGTAGGACAAGCGCTCAAGGGTGTCGCGCTTGAGATCGGCGCTCTCGGGGGCAGATTTCCACTTGAAAAAGGTCGAACGGCCGGGCGCGCCCAGCAGCACCATCTGTTCGTCGGTGTTGAGCGCCCAGTCGCGCGCGATGTTGAAGAAAGCCCGCAGGCCAGCGGCCGACAGCTCACGGCTGCTGGGCTGGCTCTGTGTTTTGACTGCATGTGCTGTGCTTTGCATTGGACCTCCACGCTGGTTCGGATGTGAACTTGTGGATATTTATAGTCTATTTATGGACTATTTACAATGCCGGAACATGGAACAGGAACTGAACCGGGACTGATGCCCCGGCTCGATTGATGCGCTTATTTTTTCTGCGCCTGGCGAGCGCGTGTTGTACCGCCGGAGGGTACGGATTTGGACCCCAGCACCTGGCCGTTTACGTTCTTGCCGTAGCTGCAGTCTTCGTCGTGAAGCGTTTTCCGGGTTTCTGCCACCGAACGCGAAAAGCGCGGATCCTGAGGCCGCTCGTGGCCGTTGACGAATGCGGCCACATCCCATGCGTTCTGGTCGCTCAGGGTATTGCCCTGCCCAAGCGGCATGTTGGCCTTGATGAATGAGGCGGCGGTGTTGATGCGATGCATGCCTGCGCCCCAGTTGTATGAGTCGTTGCCCCACAGCGGCGGGAAGGCGTAGCGATCGCCGGACCGGGTGCCTTCGCCGTTGGCGCCATGGCAGATGGCGCAGTTGGCCTGGTAAACCTTGGCGCCGCGCTGGAAGTCGGGCGCAAGCGGCGGTTTCGCCAGCGCGGGGTAGCCCCTGCCTGCCAGGTTCTTGCCGGTGGGCGCGCCGGTGGCAAGCCAGTAGGAATAAGTCACCAGGGCGGTCAGCTCCTTGCTGCCGAGTGGCGGAGCCTTGCCGTTCATGCTGTAGTTGAAACAACCCTGCAGGCGTTCTT
>MGZO01000029.1:64865-66318 GCA_001802655.1 Hydrogenophilales bacterium RIFOXYD1_FULL_62_11 | reverse complement strand
CAGTTTTTTTGCGAAAGGCGGGGTAGCTGACGTAGGCCGCCCACAGCGGCGAGGAATGAGCCAGCCGGCCGCGGTCGAGGTGGCAATTCACGCAGTTGAGGCCATTGCCGGTGTAAGCGCCGGCGTACTGGTGCGTGTCGGTAAAGATGTTGCGGCCCAGCCGGATCATGTCGCCGAATTTGTCATTCGGGATGGCCTTTTCATCGGGTGGGGTGAATTGCGGGACGGGTGCGACATCGGCGGCGTGCACGTTGGCGATAAGGCCGGTCAGCAGGATGAATGCAAGCGCACGCAGGGCAGGAAATCGAGTTTTAGTCATGGTGGGCTCCCCTGTTAGTGTTTGCCAAGGCTGGCGAGATAGGCGGCGACGGCGGTCATGTCTGCTTCGGACAGGCGATCGGCTACGGACTTCATCAAGCCTTGCGGGTCGTTGTGGCGGCTGCCGCTTTTCCAGTCGTGCAGCTGGTTGACCAGATAGGTGGCGGACTGCGGGGCGATGGCGGGGAAATGCGGCGCCACCCCCTGGCCCTGGTCGCCGTGGCATTGGAAACAGGCGGGCACGCCCTTGCTCCAGTTGCCGATCCTGGCCAGCTGCTTGCCCCTGTTAAGCACATCACCACTGGGGGCCGGCCCCATGGCGGGCGGCACGGGCAGTGCGGCATAAAACCGTGCCGTGGCCGCAATGTCGGCGTCGCTGAGCGCTCGTGCTATCGGCTGCATGACCAGGTTGCTGCGCAGGCCCTGTTTCATGTCGTGCAACTGCTTGGCCAGGTGGTCCGCGTTCATCCCGGCCAGGCGAGGAAACCCGGCAGCGGGCTGACCGGCTCCGTCCTGGCCATGGCAAGCGATGCAAGCCGCTGCGCCCTTGCCGTTTCCTTCACGCACGATTTTGGCGCCATCCGTCTGTGCCGCCTGCGCAACGCTTGCGCCCAGTGCGAAAAGTGCAGCACCCCACATTACTTTGCTTGCCATCATTGTGTGTTTCTCTCTCCAGAAGTCTTTGTTTATAGCCCCTGCTTGCTGCCGTCAGGCTTGGCAGAATCGTCGCCCTCCTCCGCCTGCTGCTGCAGCGCCCACATGTGGGCATACATGCCATTCAGCGCCAGCAGTTCGGGATGGCGACCGCGTTCGACGATGCGGCCGCCTTCCATCACCAGAATCTCGTCTGCTTCGACTACGGTGGACAGGCGGTGGGCGATGATCAGGCTGGTGCGGCTTTTGGCGATTTCGAGCAGTTCGCCCTGGATGGCTTTTTCGGTTTTGGTGTCGAGCGCCGAGGTGGCTTCGTCCAGAATCAGGATCGCCGGGTTTTTGAGCAGGGTGCGGGCGATGGCGACGCGCTGTTTTTCGCCGCCGGATAGTTTCAGACCGCGCTCGCCGACGATGCTGTCCCAGCCCTGCGGCAGGCTTTCGATGAAATGCAGGATGTGGGCGGCGCGCGCGGCTTCGATGA
>MGZO01000029.1:59825-64859 GCA_001802655.1 Hydrogenophilales bacterium RIFOXYD1_FULL_62_11 | reverse complement strand
CGCGGCTGGCTTCGGGGCGGCCGTAGGCAATGTTGTAGTAGATGCTGTCGTTGAACAGTACGGTGTCCTGCGGCACCACGCCGATGGCGGCGCGCAGGCTGTCCTGGGTGACGTGGCGGATGTCCTGGCCGTCGATACGGATGCTGCCGCTGCCGACGTCGTAGAAGCGGAACAGCAAGCGCGCCAGGGTGGACTTGCCGGCGCCGCTGGAGCCGACGGCGGCGACGGTTTTGCCGGCCGGGATGGTGAAGCTGACGTCGTGCAAAATCGGCCGGTCGGCATTGTAGGCAAAGTTCACCTGTTCAAACTTCACTTCGCCCGCCACCACATCGAGCTCGCGCGCGTCGGGCGCATCTTCCACTTCGCGCGGCCGGTGCAGCAGCGCAAACATGCGTTCGACATCGGCGATCGATTCCTTGATTTGGCGGTACATCACGCCGAGAAAACTCAGCGGCTGGAACATCTGCAGCAAAAAGGCGTTGACCATTACCAGATCGCCCAGGGTCAGCGTGCCCTTGACCACGCCGTCGGCGGCGAGCAGCACCATCAGGGTGACACCGATGGCGATCACCCCCGCCTGCGCGATATTGAGCATGCCCAACGAGCGCTGCGATTTGAGCGCCATGTTCTCCCACTCGACCAGGCTGTTGTCGTAGCGACGGGCCTCGTATTTCTCGTTGCCGAAGTACTTGACCGTCTCGTAGTTCAGCAGGCTGTCGATGGCACGGCCATACGCTTCGGAATCCAGCGCATTGGCGCGCCGCACGAACTGGGTGCGCCACTCGGTGATGGTGATGGTGAAGCCGATGTAGGCCGCCAGCGTCACCAGGGTGATGAGGCCGAACACCCAGTCGAGCTTGACGAACAGGATGCCCGCCACCATCAGGATTTCCAGCAGCGTCGGGGTGATGCGGAACAGCAGATAGCCGACCAGGCTCGACATCGCCTTGGAACCGCGCTCGATGTCGCGGGTGATGCCGCCGGTCTGGCGCTCGAGATGAAAGCGCAGCGACAGCGCGTGCAAATGCTGGAACACCGCCATGCTGATGCGGCGCATCGCGCGCTGGGTAACCTTGGCGAAAATCACATCGCGCAGGTCGGAAAACGTGGTGCTGGCGAAACGCAGCACGCCGTAGCCCAGAATAAAAGCCAGCGGCAGCACCAGTTCGGGGCCGGGTTTATCCAGCGCGTCGATGATTTCCTTGAGCACCAGTGGCACCGAAACCGATGCCAGCTTGGCGCCCACCAGCAGCGCCAGCGCGACCAGCACGCGGCCGCGAAACTCCCATAAATAGGGAAACAGGCGGCCAATCGAACGCAGCGTTGGCTCGTCTGTCGGCGTGGCGGCGGGCGAAGACGGGGAGGAATGGGCGGATTCAAAACTGGATGACATAAATATCGGGCAAAACGGCTCTAGTAGAATGGCGACTGCTTGTTCGATTTTACGTCCTGGCGCGATCAATCCCGCCGCCTGGCTTTCCCATCCAAAAATTACAGCGTATGACCCTCTACGGCATCCCCAACTGCACCACCGTGAAAAAGGCCCGTGCCTGGCTGGCCGATCACCAGCTCGACGTGGCGTTTCACGATTTCAAGAAGCAGGGCGTCGACCCGGCCTGGCTTGCGCGCGTCGCGGCGCAAACCGGCTGGCAGGCCTTGCTCAACACGCGCGGCACCACCTGGCGCAAATTGTCCGACGCCGAAAAAGCGGCCGTTTCCGACGAGGCCAGTGCACTGGCGCTGATGCAGGCGCAATCGAGCGTGATCAAGCGCCCGCTGCTCGAAATCGAAGGCACGTATCATCTCGGTTTTAGCGAAGCGCAGTATCAGGACCTGTTCGACTGAAACCTGCTGCAAGCTGTTTCGGCCAATTTTTTGCTCAATCCCGTTTCATCCCCCGGCGCAACGCATGTGCCAGACATACCAAGGAGAATTTCCCATGCGACTGTTAATTGCCCTGCTCGCCCTGCTGGGTTTTACCCTTCCCGCTGCGGCCGGCAGCCCTGCCATTTATGAACGTTCTGCGCGGCTGCCGGCCGATGCCACCTATGCCCAGCTTTACGAAGCACTGGAGAGCAACGGCTTTTTCGTGATTTTTGAACCCAACATGGGCAAATCCCTGGCCGGCATGGCGGACGCGCTCGGTGCGGACTACAACCGCAACCAGTTGAGCACCATGCGCAGCTTGGTGTTCTGCAAACCGCGCGCCACCAATGAAATTGCCAATGCCGACCCGGCGCTGCTTGCGCTGTGCCCGCTGCATATCACCCTCACCCACAAGACGGGGGTTTCGACCGTGTATTTCGTACGGCCTTCGGTGGTCGCTGCGGGCAGCCCCGGAGAAGCGCAGGCCAAAAAACTGGAAGCCGATATCGTCAAGCTGATCGAGGGCATCATGCATGGCGAATGAAACCCTTGAGTTAGCGATTGAACTGCTGCGTCGCAAATCGCTGACGCCGGACGATGCAGGCTGCCATGATCTGATTGCCGCACGGCTGCAAGCGCTCGGATTCCACATCGAACGCCATCACCATAACGGCGTGGACAACCTGTGGGCGCGCCGCGGACATGCTGCGCCGCTGGTATGTTTTGCCGGCCATACCGATGTGGTGCCGACCGGCCCGCTGGAACGCTGGCATTCCGACCCGTTCGAGCCCACCCTCCGCGACGGCCAGCTCTACGCGCGGGGAGCGGCCGACATGAAAACCTCGGTTGCCGCTTTTGTCATCGCCACCGAGCGCTTCGTCGCCGCCCATCCCGATCACCCGGGTTCGCTTGCCTTTCTGCTCACGTCGGATGAGGAAGGCCCCGCCACCGATGGCACGGTCAGGGTGGTTGAAACCCTCAAGTCGCGTGGCGAATTTCTCGATTTTTGCATTATTGGCGAACCCACCAGTGCGGCCGAATTCGGCGACACCATCAAGAACGGACGGCGCGGCTCCCTGTCCGGCAAGCTCACGATCAAGGGCGTGCAAGGCCACATTGCTTATCCGCATCTGGCCAAAAACCCGATCCATCTCGCCGCGCCCGCGATCGCCGAGCTTGCCGACACCATGTGGGACGAAGGCAATGCCTACTTCCCGGCCACCACCTGGCAGATCTCAAATATCCACGGTGGAACCGGCGCAAACAATGTGATCCCGGGCACGCTGGTAATCGACTTCAATTTCCGTTTTTCAACCGCCAGCACGGCGGAAGGCCTGATGGACGCGCTGCAGGAAATTCTCAACAGCCACGGCCTCGACTTCGAAATCGACTGGCACCTCTCGGGGCGGCCGTTCCTGACGCCGCGCGGCGCGCTGTGCGAGCATTTGAGTGACGCCATCCACGAAGTCACCGGCGTCACGCCCGAGTTGTCCACCACCGGTGGCACCTCGGACGGCCGTTTCATTGCCGACATCTGTCCGCAAGTGGTCGAATTCGGCCCGCTTAACATGAGCATCCATAAAATCAACGAGCACGTCGCGGTGGAAAACATCGAACCGCTGGCGGCGATCTATCAAAAAACCCTGGAAAAACTGCTGACATGATTGGCTTCGACGACACGGAATCCCTGATCACCCTGCGCGACTGGCTGCGCTTTGCGGTGTCGCGCTTTAACGAATCCAAGCTGTGTTTCGGCCACGGCTCGGACAACGCCTTCGACGAAGCGGCCTACCTGATCCTGCACACCCTGCACCTGCCGCTCGACAGGCTCGATCCGTTTCTCGATGCGAGCCTGACCCACAATGAAGCCGAAGAAGTCAAAAGCGTGATCGAGCGCCGCGTGCGCGAACGCCTGCCGGCCGCCTACCTCACTCACGAAGCCTGGCTGGCCGAACACCGGTTTTACGTGGATGAGCGCGTGATCGTGCCGCGCTCGTTTATCGCCGAACTGTTGCCCGAGCAGCTTTCGCCCTGGGTCGACGTTCCCGAAAACGTGACCCGCACGCTCGACCTGTGCACCGGCTCCGGCTGCCTCGGCATCCTCGCCGCGCTGGCTTTCCCAGACGCCACCGTCGATGCGGTGGACTTATCCCGCGATGCGCTCGACGTCGCCGCGCGCAACGTCGCCGATTACGGCCTGCAGGATCGTGTCGAACTGATCGAATCGGATTTGTTCACGGCGTTGCAAGGCCGCACCTACGACCTCATCCTCAGCAACCCGCCCTACGTCAACGCCGAATCGGTTGCCGCGCTGCCGCCGGAGTATCAGGCCGAGCCTGCGCTGGCGCTGGGTTCCGGCGCAGACGGCCTCGACGCCACCCGGCAGATTCTGGCACAGGCAAAATCCCACCTGAATCCCCATGGCCTGCTGGTGGTTGAAATCGGCCACAACCGTGACGTCCTCGAAGCCGCCTACCCCGCCCTGCCCTTTACCTGGCTCGAAACCGAAAGCGGCGACCAGTTCGTGTTCATGCTGCGGCGCGAAGACTTGCCAGACAAACCCTGATCCACGGTCAGCGCTGCCGGCAGAGGCAATCCGTCTAGCCGGCGCGGGCGATGAACCCCGTCTCCAGCATGGCCGACAGCTGATCTGCTGCTTGCGGCCGGCTCATCAAATAGCCCTGGCCGAACTGGCAGCCATGCTCGCGCAGAAAGTCGTATTGCGCCCGGGTTTCGATGCCTTCTGCAATGACCTCCAGTTCAAACCCTTTTGCCAACGCCAGAATCGTCGTGACGATCTGGGTGTCGCCCTTCTGCCCGGGGAGCTTGCTGACAAACGACTGGTCGATCTTGAGCCTGTGGAACGGCAGCTGCTTGAGGTAACTCAAGCTGGAGTAGCCGGTGCCGAAGTCGTCGAGCGACAGCCGCACCCCCATGGCACGCAGGCTGTCGAGGCTGCTGCGCACCTCGTCGTTCATGATCAGCATCACGTTCTCGGTAATTTCAAGCTCGAGACATTGCGCTGCCAGACCGGTGCGGCCAAGCACCTGCTCGACCGATTTCACCAGGCGCCGCCCTTCGAACTGGCGGGTCGACACGTTCACCGCCAGCGTCATCCCGTCTGCCTTGCCCTGCTTTTGCCAGTCGCGCAACTGGGTGCAAGCGGCC
>MGZO01000029.1:58858-59817 GCA_001802655.1 Hydrogenophilales bacterium RIFOXYD1_FULL_62_11 | reverse complement strand
GATCAGCCCGCTGTCTTCGGCGGACGGGATGAACGCGCCCGGCATCACCAGCCCCCGCTCGGGATCGTTCCAGCGCAGCAGCGCTTCGAACCCAACGATGCGCTGGCTGGTAAATGCCACAACCGGCTGGTAATGCAAGAGCAGTTCGTCACGCTCCAGCGCCTGGCGCAGCCGGGTGTCGAGCGTCAGCCGCTCGACTACCCGCGCGGTCTGTTGCGCCTGATAGAACAGGAAGCGATTGCGCCCCTGCTCCTTGGCCTGATACATGGCGGTGTCGGCATGCTTGAGCAACGCTTCCACCGAACGCGCGTCGTCGGGATAGAGCGCGATGCCGATACTGGCGCTGCTGTAGATCGCAGTGGAGCCCACCGAGATCGGCATTTCCAGACTATGCAAAAGACGGGTTGCAACCAGTGCGGCATCCGATGAATCGCCGATCTCGGACACGATGACCACAAACTCATCCCCGCCAAAACGGCTCAGATGATCGTGAGCGCGCAAGACCGATTGCAGGCGAATGGCGATCTGCTGCAACAGCAGGTCACCGGCGCCATGGCCCAGGCCATCATTGATGTTTTTCAAGCGGTCGATATCGACGAACAACAGCGCCAGGCGTTCGTCGGTGCCTTGCATTGCTTCCAGCGTCTGGTTCAGTGCGGCGTTGAAGCCCTCACGATTCGGCAACTGTGTCAGCGCGTCAAAATAAGCCAGCTGATTCAGGTGCGCCTGGGCCGTCTCGCGTTGTTCGATTACGGATTGCAACTGATCGGCACGCCGCTGCAGTTCCCCGGTCTGGCGCCGCACCTGATGCCGCAACAAGCCGGCAACAGCCAGCGCCAGAACCAGCAGACCGCCGGCTGAGGCCGCAGCCCACGGCAGCCAGGTTGGGTAGCGCCCGGCAGGCGCCGCTTCGAGCCAGGTACGCAGAGAATCGTAGTAGGCCGACCCGGTATCGGCCT
>MGZO01000029.1:54016-58825 GCA_001802655.1 Hydrogenophilales bacterium RIFOXYD1_FULL_62_11 | reverse complement strand
GCAGGACCGGGCTGGCATGCTTGGGTGCCGCGTAATGAACAAAGATCGGGTTGAACACGATGCTGGTAATAGCCAGATTGGGCTGATGCGCGTGCAACGCGGCAAACACCCGGTTGACCGCGCCCGCATCGGCTCGACCCTCTACGATCGCATCCAGCACCTGAGGATAGGTGTCAACGTAGAGCGGGGTGAAAGGCGCATGGAATTGCATCGACAGTTCGACCAGCGCCTGGCCATGAGTGCTGCCGCGCATCAGGGCGACCCGCTTGCCCTTGAGGTCGGGCAGCGAATCGATGCGCACCTGCGGATGCCGGAACACCATGCCCCAATTGCCGATCAGATTTTGCTGGCTGAACTGGAAGCGCTGGGCACGTTTATCGCTGTAAGCGATGCCGACCATCAAATCGATCTCGCCCTTGTCCAGGCGTGCAACGAGATTGCCAAAGGAGTCGGGAACATAGGTGACCTGCCAGTTTTCCTGCTCCGCCACCCAGCGGATCACGTCAATGGCGATCCCTTCGGGGGCGGCGCCGGGCGGTGTGCTGACGATAGGCGGGTTGTCGAACACCCCGACCCGGACAGGAATGCGGTCAGGCGCGGCCCACGCGATAGCGCACGACAACAGCCAGAACAGCCCTGCCTGAAGAAAAGTACGGCACATCACGGGATGGGTTGACCCTGAATTGGGGACGCAGTGCGCGTCTCAAAAGTTGAAAGATGATTCATTCTGGCGAGCAGTATAGGGACAGACACCCGCTCAGGCCATTGTATTAACGTGCGGATCACAGCAAATATCCCTATGAAAATAACTGGTTTTCCGTGGGTACCGCACGTGCTTCTGATTATGCTTGTCGAACAGGCGGGGTCAAATCGCCGACAATGCGCCGGGCGAGCTGGGTTGCCGCAGCCATCACGGCACTTTGCGCGGGCTCGCCGGGAGTCGCCGCACCAATTGCGATGCCGTACAAATCGAGCCGCGCCGGCAGCTTGCCCAGTTCACGCGCCAGCAGCAGTGCGTCCAGCACGCCGAGTCCATGGCTCGAAAGCCCCTCGATGTAGGCCGGCCAATCCTTGCGATCAAAACGTTGGACATGGCCGGGCGGGTCATCACTCTGCATGGCATCGACCAGGATGACCCAGTCTGCATTTTCCAGCAGGGAAATCAGCTGCACACCGGGACGATCCAGTTTGTCGATGACGACATCGTCTCTGGCATGCACGCCATGGGCTGCCAGGGCATCGACGACCAGCCAGCCGGCCTGGTCGTCGCCCGACGGCGAACCGATGCCGAGGATGCGCACCCGGCTCACGACCGCTCGACGTTCATGCGCAGAAAATGGGTGGCGCAGGAGATGCAGGGGTCGTAGTTGCGGATGACTTTTTCGCAGTGCAATCGCAGCGCGTCGTCCGGATGGTCGAGCCCGAAATTGAGCAGCGACAGCCGCAAGTCCTCCTCGATGCGACCCTGGTTCTGGCTGGTTGGCGGCACGATGCGCGCGTTGACCACGCACCCCGCAGCGTCCATTTCATAGCGATGCCACAACAGGCCGCGCGGCGCTTCGGTGCAGCCGGTGGTGATGCCCGCACGCGGGGTGACCGGTACCCAGGGCGAGTCGGGCACGCGGTAGGCGTCGAGCAGACGCAGCGCCTCGTGCAGCGCCAGCAGGATTTCGATGGCGCGCGCCACCAGGCTGTGAAACAGGTTGCGGCTGGGCAGCAACAGACCGCTTTCGGCCAGCAAAGCGTTGACCCGCGCGGGCAGCCGCGCGTGGTTCAGATTCAGGCGCGCCAGCGGCCCGACCAGATAGGGCTGCCCGTGATAGCGGCTGAACAGCGCGGTGGAATGCGGTTCGTGGACTTCGGCGAAATGATCGTCAAACGCTTCCGCCGCGATGTGCAGGCCGTCGCTGGCCGCAATATCGCCGCGCTCGATGGCGTAATCGGCCGGATGCTGCAGGGCGACGGAGATAAAAGCCTGATCGTCCTGCGGCACCGGGATGCTGGCCGCCCAGCGAATCAGGGCTTCGGCCTCAGGCAGCGCAGTGCGCAGTTTTTCCCGTAGCGCCTGAATCCGGCTCAGTGACGGCGCAGCGTGGAAGCCCCCGATACGCACCCCCACCGGGTGCACCGAGCGGGCGCCAAACAGGTCCATCAGCTCGTTGCCAAGCGCCTGGATGCGCAGGCCGCGGCGCACTTCATCCGGCGCAATGCGCGCCAGTTCGATGGCGTTGTTACAGCCGAAAAAGTCCGGCGCGGCCAGCAGGTGGATGTGCAGGCTGTGGCTCTGGATCCATTCGCCGCAGTAGAACACCCGGCGCATGGCGTGCGCCCACGGGTCGAGTTCGACGCCGAACAGTTTCTCCAGCGCCTGCGCGGCAGTGACCTGATACGCCACCGGGCAGATGCCGCAGATGCGCGCCACCATGTCGGGGATTTCGGTGTAGTGCCGTCCTTCCAGAAACTTCTCGAAGAAGCGCGGCGGCTCGAAGATGCGCAGGCGCAGTTCGGTGATGGCACCGTCGTCGATGCGCAGGTCGAGCGCGCCCTCACCTTCTACCCGTGCGAGCACCGGAACGTGGATCGAAACCGTTTTTTTCTGTTCAGTCATGGCCATTCATCCGGATCTTGTCGGCTGCCGCGAGAAAAACCGGCGCTTGACTGTTGATCGACTGGAAGCGCTGCACGATGGCTTGCGGCGTCAGCCCCTGGCGAGCGAACTGCGCCGCCAGCGCATCGGTGTTGGCGTTTTCCGCCGGGCCATAGCAGCCGTAACAGTCGCGGCCGAGGCTGGGACACAACGCGCCGCAGCCGGCCCGCGTCACCGGCCCCATGCAGGCAATCCCGCGCGTGACCATGATGCAGGGATAGCCCTGCCGCTTGCATTCGGTACACACCTTGTCGGCGTTGTCATGCGGCGCCACGCCGAGCAGCAGGGAATTCACCACCGCCAGCATCTGCGGGCCGCTGACCGGACAGCCCCACAGTTCGAAGTCCACTTTCACATGGCCGGCAATCGGGGTCGAGCGCTCCAGGCTGGCAATCGCTTCGGGATGGCTGTAAATCTGCGTCACCCATTGGGCGTCGAACACGCCGTTGCGCAGACCCTGGATGCCGCCGGCGGTGGCGCAGGCACCGATCGCGATCAGCAGTTTGCTGTGGGCGCGAATGTGCTGGATGCGCTCGATGTCTTCCGGTGTCGACACGCTGCCTTCGACAAAGGCGACGTCGACGTCGGTGTCCGGATCGAGCGGCCCGGCCTCGGCAAAATGAACCAGCTCGACGCGTTCGGCCAGCTTCAGCAGGTCTTCACCGAGGTTGAGGATAGCCAGCTGGCAACCGTCGCAGGAGCTGAACTTGTGCACCGCCACACGCGGCTTGATGGGATGGGCTGTGGACGTATTCATCAGAACCCCTTGTGCGCCAGCAAGGTCTTGACCTCGCCCCAGTTGAACACCGGACCATCGCGGCAAACGAAGCTGCCGCCGAGCTGACAATGGCCGCAGCGCCCCACCGCACACTGCATGTTGCGCTCCATGCTGAGGTAGAGGCTCGACTCGGGCAGGCCGCGCGCCAGCAGGCTGTCGGCCGCCGCGTGCATCATGCCTTCCGGCCCGCACATCATCGCCACGGCGCAGTCCGGGTCGAAGTTGGCGAGACCAAACAGCTCCGTCACCCGGCCAACATGCCAGGGCCAGAACGCCGCGCCTTCGCTCGCCGCCACCAGCACCTGGGTATCCGGCAGCTTCGCCCAGCGGTCGTATTGCTCACGCCAGATCAGGTCCTCGGCGTGCTTCACCCCCTGCACAATGACCAGCTTGCCGAAGCGATCGCGCCGTCGCAGCACGTAATGAATCACCGACACCACGGGCGCGCAGCCGAGTCCGCCGGTCACCAGCACAACGTCGCGCCCGCCCATTTCCTGCAGCGGCCAGCCGCGTCCGAACGGCCCGCGCAGTCCCAGCTTGTCGCCCGGCTGGAGCGCCGCGAGTCCCTGCGTGACCCGCCCGAGGGCGCGGATGGTATGACCAATGCCATCGCGCTCGACCGGATCGGACATGATGGAAATCGGCACCTCGCCCACGCCGTAGAGATACAGCATGTTGAACTGACCGGGCGCGAACCGGTAAGCCGCCTGCGCCGCCGCATCGTCGAGGCGCAACTGCAGGGTGAAGATGGTGGGGGACTCCTGCGTGCGCGCCACCACGGTTGCGGCGTGCGGCGGTCCAGCGTCAATGGCATTCGGCACATTCATGGCTGACTCCCGGCGGTCAGGGCGGCGACCTCTTCGGTCAGGTCGATGCCCACCGGGCACCAGGCGATGCAGCGGCCACAGCCGACACAGCCGCTGCGGCCGAACTGGTCGTGCCAGGTGGCCAGCTTGTGGGTCAGCCACTGGCGGTAGCGGCTGCGGATGTCGGGCCGCACATTGGAGCCGTGCAGGTGGCCGTGCGCCTCGCCGAAGCAGGAATCCCACACCCGCTCATGCCGGCTGCTCTGGCCGTCGAGCGCAGGCACATCGGCTTCGGCATGGCAGAAACAGGTGGGGCACACCGCGGTGCAGTTGCCGCAGGCGAGGCAGCGCGCCGCCACGTCATCCCAGCGTGGATGCTCCAGCTGGCTCATCAAGGCATCGCGCAAATGGTGTCCCGGGAGCGCGCGTGTCTGACTGGCAGCAGCAGCCTGCCCCTGTTGAATGGCGGCCTCGATTTGTTGCGACGTGGCAGGCGCAAGCTGCAGCGCGCTCAAAACGTCTGCCCCTTTGGCTGTGCCAGCCTGCACGACGAATCCTTCGGCCAGTTCCGCCAGCGC
>MGZO01000029.1:50523-53833 GCA_001802655.1 Hydrogenophilales bacterium RIFOXYD1_FULL_62_11 | reverse complement strand
TCAGTTTGCCGTGCTCGTCCCGCCGCACTTGCCACAAGGATTCTTGTGGCGCAAATGCCAGGGGCTTGATTGCCTGCGGCCCGTTGGCCCAAGCGAAGTAACGGTTGAGCGGATCCCGGTCCAACTGGTAGTGACCGGGTGCCTGCCCTGCCTGCAAGCCTCGTGGCAAGGCGTCGGGGGATGCGAGTTCGCGCATGACGATGGCTCCGTTCTCCACGGTCGGGCCCAGACATTGGTAGCCTCGCTCCATGAGTGTGGCCAGCAGGGAATGCAATCGTACGAGGGGCAGGAATCCGGCTTGTTCGGTAGAGGAAAACATCGACTGGCACCCCGAGGCGTTTTTTGACAGTGTAGGCAGAACGCACCCGGCGGAACAGGTCTTTGATTGGCGCTGCCCCTTTCTGCTTCTGTCGCCCGTGCCGGAAGTCCATTCATGTTCGTTGGATATAATGCCTTTTTGGCTGTGATGGAGGAATGTGTCATGCAGCAACAACTGGACGTGTTTGTCGCTTCGTTTACTGCTTTCTGGACCCAACTGGCCGGATTTGTCCCCCAATTGCTCGCCGCGCTGGTGTTGTTGTTCGTGGGCTGGCTGCTCGCCAATCTGGCAAAAACCGGGGTGATGAAACTGCTCGACGTGCTGCGGTTCGACAGCCTGGCCGAAAAAACCGGCATCGAAGCCTTTCTCAAACAAGGCAATCTCGACGTGTCGCTGTCGCGCCTGCTGGGCAAACTGACCTACTGGGTCATCATTTTCGTTGTCATGGTCACCGTTGCCAACAGTCTCGGCCTGCATATGGTGGCGGATCTGTTCAACAAGATCGTGCTCTATATCCCCAACATCATCGTCGCCATTCTGGTGCTGGTGTTCGGTACGCTGGTCGCGCGGTTCATCAACCGTCTGGTGTTTGCCTACCTCAACAATATCGGCGTGCAGGGTGCGCTCACCATCAGCACCCTGTCGGAATATGGCGTCATCATCTTTGTCGTGTTCGTCGCGCTGGAACAACTGGCGATCGGCACCACGCTGCTGACTGCTGCTTTCCAGATCGGCTTCGGCGCGCTCGGCCTGGCGTTCGCGCTGGCATTCGGACTGGGCGGGCGCGAATGGGCGGCTGGCGTGATCAAAAAGCTGACCGAGAAATAAGCCTGGTCCAGGCTCAAAAAAAGGCCTGCGCATGTTTGCGCAGGCCTTTTTTTTCCCGACTTCGGTCATCGCTAACCGAGGCTGGATCCATCCACTGACTTAACGCATTCGCGGCTTGCGCGCATGCTTGTCAGGGACGCCGCGAATCTGGCGGCGTGGGCTGGGCGCCATTTCGGCCCACTCGAGCACGCGCGCGACCAGATCGTCTTCGAGTTCCATTTTCTGGCCACGGCGCAGTTGCGGCGGCAGTGCAATCGGACCGAAGCGGACGCGGGTCAGTCGTGAAACCGTCAGACCGAAATGCTCGAACAGACGCCGCACTTCGCGCTTGCGGCCTTCCTTGATGATGACGCGATACCACTTGTTGACCCCTTCGCCGCCGCCAGCAAAACAGCTTTCCACGTGGGCCGGACCGTCATCGAGTTCCACCCCGGCAATCAACTGCGCAATCATGTCTTCGCTGAGTTCGCCCAACACCCGCACGGCATATTCGCGCTCGACTTCAAAACGCGGGTGCATCAGATTGTTGGCCAGTTCGCCCGAGGTGGTGAAAATCATCAAGCCATCGGTGTTGTAGTCCAGGCGGCCAATCGCAATCCACTTGGCACCGCGCAGCTTGGGCAGGGAATCGAATACGGTGGCGCGGCCTTTGGGATCGTCACGGGTGACGATTTCGCCGTCCGACTTGTGGTAAATCAGGATGCGGGTGCGCTTCTCGTCAAAGCGCAGGTAGACGCGACGGCCGCTGACCTTGACCACGTCGCGCGGGCCAACCTTGCAGCCGACGGTGGCGGTTTCGCCGTTGACCTGTACCCGCCCCTCGGCAATCCATTCTTCCATTTCGCGGCGCGAACCGACGCCGGCCGAAGCCAGGGCCTTTTGCAGGCGCTCGCTGGCGGCTTCGGGGGCGATCGCCTGTTGCAGGCGGCTTGCCGCGCGCCCGATGGAGGCAGCAGGCGAACGGCGGATGGGGGATAAAGGGCGTGCCATATTAAAGAGTCTCGGTGACTGTGCTGATAACTGCGGCGCCGGCAATTTCAATGACCGCGCCGACCGTCTGGGGGGAGCTATTGTCCAGCAATTCAGCGCGTAATTCCGGAATCAATGCAGTTTCATCCGGCGTCACCAGTGTGCCCAGCTCATCCAGCGGCGGCAACTCGGATAGGGTACGCAGATTGAGATCACTCAAAAAGTGATCCGTGGTGCCGAACAACGCAGGACGTCCCGGTACGTCGCGATGACCGATTGCCTCGATCCAGCCGCGTTCTTCGAGCGTCTTGATGATGTGGGGATTGACTGCGACGCCGCGGATATCCTCGATATCGCCGCGTGTGACCGGCTGGCGGTAAGCAATGATGGCCAGCGTTTCCAGCACCGCACGCGAATAACGCGGCGGCTTTTCATTTTTAAGACGGGTAAGCCAGGGCTGCATTTCAGGACGGGTCTGAAAGCGCCAGCCATCCGCCACCTGCACCAGTTCCACGCCCCGATCCTGCCAATCCATACGCAATGCGTCGAGCGCGCGACGCAACCCGTCATTGGACAAGCCCGAATCGGATTCATCGTGTTCGAACATGCGTTTCAGCTCGGCCAGTGAGAGTGGCTCGACCGCCACCAGCAGCGCGGCTTCCAGCACGCGCTTCAAATCCTCTGGGTGATTATTCGGTTGCAGGTTCATGCAGGTTGGTATGCAGCTTGACGTAGATGGGGGCAAAAGGCTCGGCTTGAGAGACGTCGAGCAGCGTTTCCTTGGTCAGTTCCAGCACCGCCAGAAAGGTGACAACCAGTTCATGTACAGTCGAAGACTCAGGAAACAAGTCTTTGAATTCCATGAATTCACCGGGCGTCAATCGCTTCAAAATCCGGCTCATGTGTTCGCGGATGGAGAGCTCCTGCCGGCCAATGCGGTGATGCGTCCGGTTTTTGGCGCGCGACAGGATCGCCAGCCAGGCAGCAGCGAGTTCTTCCGGATGGATGCTCGGCAGCTGTCTGGCTGCTGCGGGCATAAACACGCTGACGGTATCGAAATCGCGACCGGCCTGGGGCATGGCGTCGAGATGCTGCCCGGCGAGTTTCATCTGTTCGTATTCCAGCAGGCGGCGCACCAGTTCGGCGCGCGGATCGTCGCCCTCGTTCGCTTCCTCGGCCTGCTCGCGGCGCGGC
>MGZO01000029.1:44813-50500 GCA_001802655.1 Hydrogenophilales bacterium RIFOXYD1_FULL_62_11 | reverse complement strand
GATCAGCATCGCCGCCATCAGCAGATACTCCGCTGCCAGCTCCAGCCTGGTTGCGCGCGCCGCCTCGACGTAGGCCATGTATTGTTTGGTCAGCGCCGCCATCGGAATGTCCAGCACGTCGAGGTTCTGGCGGCGGATCAGGTACAGCAGCAGATCGAGCGGGCCTTCGAAGGCGTCGAGAAAGATCTCGAGTGCATCCGGCGGAATATAAAGATCCTGCGGCAGTTCGGTGAGCGGCTCGCCACGCACTTTGATGACAGGCGCATGCGGCGTGTCGGAGATCAGGGTGTGAAGTGATTCAGCAGCGAGCATGGCGCGATTTTACCCGAGAGCGACCGCCTCAAAGTGAGCGGATTCAGGTTTCCCTTCCAACGACTGAAAGCTTGCCGCTTGCATTTTACCGGTCGGTCAACTATTGTTTGACACATGAATATTGCAACCGACACCCGATCCCGAATCGTAGCGGCAGCCAAAACGCGCTTCCATTCGCGTAGTTATGCCAACGTCGGCATCCAGGAAATTTGCGACAACGCCGGCGTACAAAAAGGCAGCTTTTATCATTTCTTCCCGTCCAAACGCGATCTGGCACTGGCGGTCATCGATGAGTTCGCAGATGACTGGGCCAATGGATTTGTGGCCGAAGCGTTTGACCCGGCATTGCCCCCGATGGAACGCATCGACTACCTGATCGACGCCGCTTATTTCTGGCAAAAATCGATCAAGGAAGTCCATGGGCGGATGCTGGGCTGCATCTTCGGCAATCTGACGCTCGAAGTCAGCACGCAGGACGACATCCTGCGCGCCAAGTTGCTGGCCATTTTCACGCGGGCCAAATTCCGCTTCAAGGATGCACTGGATCAGGCAGTTGCAGAGGGTGGTATCGCCCCTCTGGATAGTTTGTTAACTGCTGAAGCCATGCTGGCTTATCTCGAAGGGGTGATCCTGCTGGCCAAGTCGCAAAATGACCCCGAGTTACTCTATCGGTTGGGTCCCGCAATCAAAACCCTGCGCATCGAATTACCGGGCACCTGATTGCCATACAGTCGGGCGCTTTTTTTATGGCCGCAATATAAACCGACCGGTCTAGCGACATGACCAGTCTACTTTTTGAAATCGACTTTGTGGTTTCGCTTCGCGCTATTCGTGTTGTTTCGCCCGGCATTTTTTTGCCGATTTCCTTGACCGTACGGTCATCTACAAGCTGAAGGAGTCACACGATGAACACACACGCAACGCAAACCCTGGATGCACGCGGCATGAACTGTCCGCTGCCCATTCTGCGCACCAAAAAAGCCTTGTCCGGCCTGAACACAGGCGAAACGCTGGCCATTACGTCGACCGACCCGGGCTCGATCAAGGACATGCAGGCATTCTGCAAACAAACCGGGAATGAGCTGGTTTCTTCCGACGCAAATCAGGGCGAATTTGTATTCCTCGTCCGCAAAGCTTAAGGAGACGATCATGGGTGCTATCGATAAAATCATTCCAAGCAACCTGCACAAATCACAACTGGATCAATGGTTTGACCAGCGGTTTGAATCCAAAATGGCCGAACGCGAAGCCGCGCACGTCCCTTCGCTGGCCATTATCGCCACCAAGGGCACGCTCGACTGGGCCTATCCCCCGTTCATCCTGGCTTCCACCGCATCGGCACTGGGGTGGGACGTGTCGATTTTTTTCACCTTCTATGGGCTCGAACTACTGAAGAAGGATCTGCATCTTGAAATCAGCCCGCTCGGCAATCCGAGCATGCCCATGAAAATGCCGTTCGGCCCGCAATGGCTGAAGGACATCAACTGGAAAATTCCGAATGTCGTCATGGCAGGGATGCCTGGTTTCGAAAAAATGGCAACCGGCCTGATGCAGCAAACGGTCAAAAACAATGGGGTGGCCAGCATCGAAGAACTGCGGTCCATCTGCATAGAAGCCGACGTCAAGCTGGTTGCCTGTCAGATGACGGTCGAACTCTTCGGCCATTCGCACGATGCTTTCATCCCCGAAATCCAGGACTGGATCGGTGCAGCCAGCTTTTTGCCGGTGGCGCAGAAATCGGACGTGTGTCTGTTTATCTGAGTCTTTTCGGCTTGTTGGGCACTGCCAGCCGGATCATGAGCCTCAGTGTCCAGTCAGTTTTTCTGATGCGCGGGTCAAGTTGGGCGAGACCATCAGCAATCATTATTTGCCATGCTTTCCCCGCGCACTAGTCTTAGTGGCAGCTTCACCAATTGTGGGGTTGAAAGGAATTGATCATGTATATCAACGACGTAGTACTACATGTGAACGAGGCGCTGGATGAACAGGCACGGCACGAGTTGGAAAATCAAATGCGCACGATTGATGGGGTGATCGCCCCGCGATTCAATGATCGCAGGACGCACCTGATGATTGTTGCCTATGACCCTGACCGCATTAGCACCGTGGGTTTACGAAATGAAGTTCAACGGCGCGGCTATCACGCCCAGCATTGCGGCGCATGAGCCTAGGCTCAGAACCCGGCTGACCGGCGCTTATCTGCCGGATGGTTCTCCAAATACCACTGCTGCCACATCCTGATAGCGCTTGGCAAAGTGTACGGTCAGACCGGCACGGATGTGGTCGGGCAGCTTGTCGAAGTCACGCCGGTTGGCATCGGGCAAAATCAGTTCGTTGATGCCGACGCGGCGTGCAGCGATGACTTTTTCACGGATACCGCCTACCGGTAGTACTTGACCGGTGAGCGTGAGTTCACCAGTCATTGCGAGGGGGCGGTTGATTTTGGCGTTTTTCGCCAGTGAAAGCAGCGCGGTCGCCATGGTGACGCCAGCGCTGGGACCATCCTTGGGCGTCGCACCTTCCGGCACGTGCAGGTGTACAAAGCTCTTGTCGAAGAAGGTGGTGTCCGCGCCGTAGGACTTCAGGTGCGAGGCGACATAGCTGTAGGCGATCTCGGCCGATTCTTTCATGACCTCGCCCAGTTTGCCGGTGAGCTTGAAACCGCGGTTAAGCGTGTGGACGCGGCTTGCCTCGACCGGCAAGGTCGTCCCGCCCATCGAAGTCCATGCCAGTCCGGTGACGATGCCGACGCCGCTCATCGGTTTTTCCCGCGTGAACACGGGCTTGTCGAGATAGGCTTCCACTTCCTTGATGCCTATTTTGATCGGTGTCGCCGCCCCACCCAGAATTTTGACCACCGCTTTACGCGCCACCCGTCCCAGTTGTTTTTCCAGGTTGCGCACGCCGGCTTCGCGTGCGTAGCCGTCGATCACGTGGCGCAGCGCGCCTTCGGTGATGGTGAGCTGGCCTTTTTTCAGCCCGGCGCGGGTCAGTACGCGCGGCCACAGGTGGTGTTTGGCGATGGCGATTTTTTCCTCGGTGATGTAGCCCGACAGTCGGATGACTTCCATCCGGTCGAGCAGCGCCGAGGGGATGGAAAAATCGTTCGCGGTGCAGATGAACAGCGCCTTGGATAAATCGAAACGCACGTCGAGATAGTGGTCGAGGAAATCGGCGTTCTGCTCGGGGTCGAGCACCTCCAGCAAGGCCGAGGCTGGATCGCCCTGGTAATTGGCGCCGATCTTGTCGATTTCATCAAGCATGATGATCGGGTTGGCCGAGCCGACTTCCTTCAGCGCCTGGACGAACTTGCCGGGCATCGCGCCGATATAGGTGCGGCGATGGCCCTTGATCTCGGCCTCGTCGCGCATGCCGCCGACCGAAAAGCGATAGAACTTGCGCCCCAGGGTTTCGGCGATGGACTTGCCGATGGAAGTTTTGCCGACACCGGGCGGCCCGATCAGCAGCAGGATCGAGCCGGCCATTTCGCCCCGCATTGCACCCACCGCGAGGAACTCGATAATGCGGTCCTTGACGTCGTCGAGGCCGTCATGGTCGCGGTCGAGGATCTTGCGTGCGACGTCGAGATCGATCTTGTCCTGGGTATGCACGCCCCACGGCAACACGGTCAGCCAGTCGAGGTAGTTGCGGGTGACGCTGTATTCCGGCGAGCCGGTTTCCAGCAGCGCAAGCTTGTGCATTTCCTCGTCGATGCGCTTTTTGGCCGCCTCGGGCAAGGTCAGTTTGGCGATACGTTCATTGAAGGTATCCAGTTCGGCGGTCTTGTCGTCCTTGGCAATACCCAGTTCCTTTTGAATCGCCTTGAGTTGCTGGCGCAGGAAAAACTCGCGCTGATGCTCGCTCATTTTCTCGTCGACCTTGTCGCGGATGTCCGATTGCAGGCGTGCGACGTCGAGTTCTTTTTTCAGCAGAACCAGCACTTTCTCCATGCGTTTTTTCAGACTGAATGCTTCCAGCACATCCTGCAGAGCCTGCTTCGACGCGGTGGTCAGGCTGGCGGCAAAATCGGTCAACTGCGACGGCTCATTCGGCCCGAAACGGTTGAGAAAGAACTTCAACTCTTCAGAATAAAGCGGATTAAGCGGCAGCAAGTCCTTGATCGTGTTGATGATCGCGATGGAATACGCGCGGATTTCCTCGGAATCCGGTTTGCCGATTTCACTCGGGTAATCGACCCGCACCTTGAACGGCGCTGTCTCGGACAGCCACTCGACAATGCGGAAGCGGCGCCGCCCTTCGGCGATGAACTGCATCTTGCCGTCGGAGCGGACCGGATGATGGATGCGCACCAGGGTGCCGATGCTGCGGAAATCCCCCCGCTTCACCTCGTCGGTGTTGTCGGGTTTGACCACGACCAGCCCCACCATGTGGTGGTTGGATTCTCCGATGGCCTCGACCGTGGTTAGCCACGGTGCCTCGTTCATCAGCAGCGGCATGGTTTGCGCCGGGAAAAAAGGCTTTTCAGTCAGCGGCAGCAGGTAGAGCTCGCTCGGCAACAGGGGATCGACCGGCAATTGCAGCTCGGTTGAGGCTTCATCTTCAGGAGCAGACGGCTTGGGCATGGATTATTGTTCTCGTGTTGATTCAGGCAGGGTGATCAGACACCCAGTCCGAAGTATCGAGCTTATCTGCTGCTTTTCAAGGTCGGGCCGGGGTGTTTGTTTGCATCGCGGAGGGTGCAAGCGGAATTTCTTCAACAATATCAGGCAATCCGGACAACACCATCAATTCGACGCGGCGATTGCGCGCCCGCCCGTCTTCGGTGTCGTTGGAGGCAATCGGCTTGCTGGCTTCGCTGCCAATCGCCAGCAGGCGCTCCGGTTCGATCCCGTTGGCAGCCAGCAAGCGCACCACGCTGGTGGCACGCATGGCGGAGAGCTCCCAGTTCGAGGCAAACGTGGAATTGCTGATCTGCCGGTTATCCGTATGGCCGGTGACTTCAAGCTTGAACGGCTCGTTTTTCAAGGCGGCTGCAACGGTTTGCAGCACTTGCAGCGAATGCGGATGCAATCGCGCCTGCCCGGGCTCGAACAGGACATTGGCATTGATTTCGATGCTGACGCCGCGCCGGCTCTGGGTGACCCGCACCTTGCCCTCCTTGATCAACGGCCCCATGGCGGCGAGCAGCGTGTTGGCGACATCGGTCATGTGCGTCTGTTCTTCGAGGTGCTGCTGCTGCTTCAGCGTGCGTTGTCTGACTTCGGGCGGCAGCTTGACCGTTGGCAGCTCCGGCACCTTGATGTCGTCCTCGGGGGACGGGTTGCCGAAAGCATCGCCCAGCGAATTCGCCAGGACGCGGTACTTGCCTTCGTTGACGGCGGAGATGGCATACATCACCACAAAAAAAGCGAACA
>MGZO01000029.1:31494-44800 GCA_001802655.1 Hydrogenophilales bacterium RIFOXYD1_FULL_62_11 | reverse complement strand
GCGCGATGCCGATGAGACCGTCGCAGATGATCTCGCGCTCGGTGACGCGGCGCGCAATGGTGAACTTGATCTTGTTTGCGATCGGCAGGAACACCAGGTTGGCGAGACCCACGCCATAAATGGTTGCAACGAAGGCGACGGCGATACCTGCCCCCAGTTTGCTCGGGTCCGACAGATTTTCCATGACGTGGATCAGGCCAATCACCGCGCCCAGAATGCCGAGCGTCGGCGCATAACCGCCTGCGGCCTCCCACACGCGGGCCGCCTGGCGTTCGACCGTTTCAAAATTGTTGATTTGCACCTCGAGCGTTTCGCGCAGCTTGTCGGCATCCGCCCCATCGACCAGCAACTGCAAGGCGCCTTTCTGGAACGGGTCATGGGTCATGTTGACGTGCCTTTCCAGCGCCAGCACGCCTTCCTTGCGCGTGGTGTTGGACCACAGGATGACACGACGGATCAGCGCCTGGGTATCGGACTCGGGCGGCCGGAACACCCATTTCGACATGCGCATGCCGTGCAGGAAAACCGGCAACGGAAAATGCAGCAACACTGCGGCCAGGGTGCCGACGACGACGATCACGAAGGCGGCCGGCTGCAGGAACAGGCCGATATGCCCCCCTTCCATCGCCTGGCCGCCGAGGATGGCGGCCAGCCCCAGCACCAGACCAATCAGGCTGCCACGATCCATGCATCCTCCTTGAGTTTGGTGCGGATCCGCGCGATGGCCTGGCCGTGCAGCTGGCAAATACGCGATTCGGTGACGCCGAATACTTCGCTGATTTCACGCAGGTTGAGCTCCTGTTCGTAATACAGGGACATCAGCAATTGCTCGCGCTCGGGCAGCGCCTCGATTCCGCGGATGATGCAGGCGCGCAAATTGGCATCGAGCAATTGCGGCAGCGGCATGCTGGCCTCGTTCGCCGATTGCTTGTCGAGAAAGGAGTCATCTTCGTCGGCTTCGCCAAAGTCTTCGAAATACAGCAGTTGATGGCCGCGCGCATCGCCCAGCATGTCCTGGTATTCACCCAGCGGAATTTTCATCGACTCGGCGATTTCCGTTTCACTCGGTTGTCGCCCGAGTTTGTGCTGCAAGGCGCCGATGACCGCCTCGATCTTGCGCATCGACTGCCGGGCGCTACGCGGCATCCAGTCGGAATGGCGCAGCTCGTCGATCATCGAGCCGCGTATGCGCTGGATGGCATAGGCCTCGAACTGCGCGCTCTGCGCTTCGTCATAGCGGCTGATGGCGTCGAGCAGGCCGATCATGCCGGCCTGCACCAGATCGTCTTCCTCCACGCTGGGCGGCAGCCGCCCCATCATGTGATGCGCCAGCCGTTTGACCATCGGCATGTATTGCGTCAACAGTTCGCTTTTTTCGCTTTTTCCGCTTGCGGTGTACATGATCCTAGAAACCGTGGTTGGACGCGTCCGATGGCGCGTCTGGGCGAGTGACTGCCGCGAAGCGAGGCGGCGGCAGGCCGGGGCCTGCAACAACGAGCGAGAGCGGAGTCGTTGCCGCTTTAGCGGCTTTACGAATCCGGCCTACCCCTTGCGGGTACAAAGGCAGGCGCGCGACCAGGCGTGCCAGCGGATGCGTGGCGAACGTGCCCTGACAGCGAATGCAATTGAATTGAAGAATGCCAGTATCCATGCTGAATTCCATTTCATTAAGAGCGGTCAACCATGGTTTTGGGGATTACCCCCTTCTACAGGATTCCATCAGGCGACCGCCTTCGATCACGCGCTGCATGAAGCCACCGACGTTACCCAGACTGGCCGGCTGTGGCCAGCGCAACAGGCCATCGGCCAGTTTGCGAAACTGCGAGGTGGATTTTGCGACCGGGAAGGCATCCACGACCGAGGTACGCAGCCGGTTGGCGCGATCCAGACGCTCGTCCAGCGGCACATAGCCGAGGTAATCCACCGACACCCCCAGATAGCGCTCGGCGGTCTGCGAAAAATTGTGCGCGACGGCTTGTGCCTGCTCGGGCGATTCGATGCGATTGAGCAGCAGGCGGAACTGGCGCTTGCCGAAGTTTTGCGACAGGCGTTTCACCAGGGTGTAAGCCTGCGTGATGGCGGTATTGCCCGGCGGCAGCACCACCATGATTTCGGAGGCAGCCAGACCCAGCGGCAACGCGTCGGGATCGGTGGCCTCTTCCATGTCAACCAGTACCACGTCTACCCCGCATTGCAGCTGGGTAAAGCTTTGCGCCAGCCATTCCTGGTCGCGCTCGGACAGGCGACCCAAGCGGCTGAACCCGCCACCAATCGGCAGCACCTGCACGTTATCGGGGCCGGTGAGAATCAGCGCATCCAGGGTGCAGCGCCCGGCCAGCACGTCCATCACGTCGTGGCGCGGCGTCAATCCGAGCGCGGCGGCAGCGCCCTGCCCTTTGTGGCTCTGATCGATGATGAGTACATCGCGGCCGCCGCGCGCCAGGGCGACGGCGAGATTGGCGGTGGCGGCGGTCTTGCCCGCGCCCTGCTGCCCCGACATCACGGTAATGACCTGAAACCCGGCCTGCCCCAACCCCAACAGGCTGCGCAGCCCGGCGGCCTGATCGCTGTTGAACTTATCGCCTTTGAAATCAGCCATGGGACACCGCGCTTTCACGATGGCTGGACTGCTGGCCAGACAAGGCGAACGCGAGTTCGCTATCGTCCAGCTGCCAGGGCGAGGACAGGGTGCGCGTCTTGAACGCGCGATGGATCAGGTACTGGCGGTTGGCCAGATGCAGGTCTTCGGGTACCCGTTGGCCGGTCGCCAGATAATGCACATTCAGCTGGTGACGGATCGCGCAGTCAAGGGCGGGGCCGAGGCTGGCGGCTTCGTCGACTTTCGACAGGATGCAGCCGTCCAGACCGCGCGACTGGTAGGCGCGCACCACTTCGTCCAGCGTGTCGCCGTGGCTGGTGGCGTTCAGCAGCAGCAGGCGCTTGATCGGGTGTTCGGCCTGGCACAGCATTTCGACCTGCTCGGCCACCGCCTGGTCGCGCTGGCTCATGCCGACGGTGTCGATCAGCACGGTGTGCTTGTTGCGCAGTTCCTTCAGCGCAATCCGCAGGTCGGCCGCGTCGCGCACGGCATGCACGGTCACGCCGAGAATCTTGCCATAAATGCGCAGCTGCTCGTGGCCGCCGATCCGGTAGCTGTCGGTGGTGAGCAGCGCCAGTTTGCTGGCGCCGTGGCGCACCACAAAACGCGCGGCCAGCTTGGCAGTGGTGGTGGTCTTGCCCGCCCCGGTCGGCCCCATCAGGGCGAACACGCCGCCGCCGTCGAGCATGTCGGTTTCGTTCTGCATCACCTGCAGGCGCTTCATCAGGGTGTTGCGCATCCAGATCTGGGCCTGTTCGGTATCGCTGCGTGCTTCGCCGCGCGGCAGGCTGTCCAGCAATTCGCGCGCCAGGGTGGCACTGAAGCCCGCAGCCAGCATGTCGCGCATCAGGGTGGCACCGGACGGGTCGCGACCGGGCAGGTCGCGCCAGGCCAGATCGGCCAGCTGGTTTTCCAGCCGCGACTGCATCATCTTGATTTCGCTGATCACGCTTTTGGCCAATTGGGCGCCTTCCTCGCTGGGCAGGGCAACCCGCTCGACCAAACGGCGTTTGAAACTCACCTCGGGATTCGGCTCGCTCTGCATGTCCATCGCCAATTCCTGTGGCTCAGGAGCCCGCGGCGGCGTCGGTTTTGGGGTGGGCATGTCCACCACCGCGGGCGCCATCGCAGCGATGTCTTCCGCCGGGATCGCCAGAACCTCGACCCCGCCATCAACGGCGCGATTCGACAGGATGACGGCATCCGGCCCGAGCACTTCGCGCAACTGGCGCATGGCTTCACGGGATGTTTTGGCGACAATACGTTTGACGTTCATGCTGCTCCTCCTACAAGGGAAGTGACTTTGATGTGTTTGCCTTCGGGTACTTCAGCGTGCGAAAGCACTTTGAGTTGCGGCACGGTGCGCCGCAAAAAACGGGCAAGTAAAGGACGCAGCGCTACCGGCGTCAGCAATACAGGGGGATGGCCCAGCGCTTCCTGGCGCTGGGTCGAAGTCTGGGTGCGTTCGAGCAGGGCATCGGCGAGGCCCGGTTCCATTGCGGCCGCATCGCTGCCGGCCTGCAGGGTTTGCATCAACAAACGCTCCAGGCTCTGGTCAAGCGCAATCACCGGCAGTTCGCCGACCGAGCCGTAAATCTGTTGCACGATCGAGCGTCCCAGCGCCACCCGCACCAGCGCGGTCAGTTCGCTCGGGTCCTGTATGCGGGCGGCTTCTTCCAGCAGGGTGTCGATGATGGATCGCATATCGCGGATCGCCACGCCCTCGATCAGCAGGTTTTGCAGCACTTTTTGCACAGTGGAAAGCGACAGCATTTTCGGCACCAGGTCTTCCACCAGTTTGGGCGCGCTTTTGCCCAGGTGGTCGAGCAGTGCCTGTGTTTCCTGGCGTCCCAGCAGCTCAGCCGCATGCTGCGTCACCAGATGGTTGATGTGGGTAGCGATCACGGTCCCGGGGTCTACGACGGTGTAGCCCAGCGCCTGGGCCTGATCGCGCAACTCGGACTCGATCCACACGGCAGGCAGGCCGAACGCGGGATCGCGCGTGGCCACGCCGGGCAAAGTCGCCGTAATGTTGCCCGGATCGATCGCCAGAAACAGCCCGGTGCGCACTTCGCCGCTGCCGATTTCCACGCCTTTAAGCGTAATGCGGTAACTGTTCGGGCTGATTTCGAGATTGTCCCGGATGTGGACGGCGGGCGGCAGAAAGCCGATTTCGCGCGCGAACTTCTTGCGGATGCCCTTGATGCGACGCACCAGCTCGCCGTCGGCCGCGCTGTCCACCAGTGGAATCAGGCGATAGCCGACCTCCAGCCCAAGCGTGTCGATCGGCGCCACATCTTCCCAGCTGGCTTCCTGCGACTCGACGGTCGCCACGGGCGCGCTCTGTACATCCTCCGGCGCCACTTCCTTTTTCTGGCTGCCTTTATAGGCCATCCAGGCCATGCCACCGGCCAGCAGCAGGAAAGAGAAGTGCGGCATGCCGGGAATCATTCCCATCATGCCGATAATCGCGGCGGTGATGTACAGCGCCTGGGTTTTGTTAAAGATGTTGGACAGCACCTGTCCGGCGATGTCCTCATCCGTGCTGACCCGGCTGACGATCAAACCCGCGGCAATGGAAATCACCAGTGCCGGAATCTGCGCCACCAGACCATCGCCGATCGCCAGCAGGGTGTAGTTGCGCGCAGCATCGGCCAGCGACATGTCGTGTTCCATCAAACCGATGATGAGACCGCCGATGATATTGATCAGCAAAATCAGGATGCCGGCGATGGCGTCGCCGCGCACAAATTTTGAAGCACCGTCCATCGACCCGAAAAAGTCGGCTTCCTGCGAGACTTCCGCGCGGCGGCGGCGGGCCTCGTCCTCGTCGATCAAGCCGGCGTTAAGGTCGGCATCAATCGCCATCTGCTTTCCGGGCATGGCGTCCAGGGTGAAGCGCGCGCTGACCTCGGCAATGCGCCCGGCACCCTTGGTGATGACGATGAAGTTGATCACCACCAGAATCACGAACACGATGATGCCCACCGTGTAGTTGCCGCCGACCAGGAAATGGCCGAATGCCTCGATCACTTTACCTGCAGCATCCGGGCCGGTATGGCCTTCCAGCAGCACGACGCGGGTAGACGCGACGTTGAGCGACAAGCGCAGCAAAGTGGACAGCAACAGCACCGTGGGAAAGGCGGCGAAATCGAGCGCTTTCTTGGTCGACAGGCTCACCAGCAACACCATGATGGACAGCGCGATGTTGAAGGTGAACAGAATATCCAGCAGAAACGTGGGCAACGGCAGCACCAGCATCGCCAGAATGAGGACGATGAAAATAGGTGCCGCCATCGACCGGGCGTTGGTGGCGTTAAATAGCCTGGAGAAGCTTAGCGTGCCATTCATGCTGTGGCCTGCAGCGGATCAAGTTCGGGCGGAACCGGCAAAGCGGTCGGCGCATTCGGATACACCCCGCCCACCTGCTTGAAATGGCGCAGCTGGAACACGTAGGCCAGCACTTCGGCCACGGCGGTGTACAGGGTGGCAGGAATTTCATCGCCAATTTCGGTGTGACGGAACAGCGCGCGTGCCAGTGGCGGCGCTTCCAGCAGCGGCACATTATTCTCGGCGGCCAGTTCGCGGATCTTGGCGGCGACGGCGTCGGCACCTTTTGCCACCACACGCGGCGCGCCCATTTTGCCTTCGGTGTATTTAAGCGCCACGGCGTAATGGGTCGGGTTGGTCACCACCACATCGGCCTTGGGCACTTCGCTCATCATGCGACGGCGTGAAATTTCACGCTGCTGGGCGCGGATGCGCGCCTTGAGGTGCGGATCGCCTTCCGACTCCTTGGATTCCTGACGCAGTTGCTCTTTGGTCATTTTCAGCTTGTTGTGGTGGCTCCACAGCTGATAGGGCAAGTCCAGCACGACGATAAAAATCATCGCGCCCGAGGCCAGCAGAAACACCTTGCCGATGAGGTCGCCCATGTGACGAATTGCGGTCGCTGGCTCTTCCAGGCTCAACGAGAAAATGGCATCGATGTTGGACCAGATCAGCCAGGTTGCAACCACGCCCAGCAGGCCGACCTTGCCCAGCGACTTGAGCAGTTCGACCAGACCTTGCGAGGACAGGATGCGCTTGATGCCGGACAGTGGATTGAGGCGACTGAATTTCGGCATCAGCGCCTTGGAGCTGAACAGCCAGCCATGCAGCATGAACGGTGCAACCAGCGTGGCGATCACAACCAGGGCGAGAAACGGTGCCAAAGCCAGCGCCGCCTCGAAAAACTGGCTCGACAGCTGATTCATCACGAACGAACTATCACGCGCGATTTCCGGTTCAAACTGCAAACCGCCGCGAACGATCCCGGATAGCGTCTGGCCCATGCCGCTGGCCATCATCCACATGCCCGAGCCGCCCGCCATCAGAACGACAAACGTAGCCAGTTCACGCGACTGCGGCACTTGGCCGTCTTCGCGCGCTTTGTCAAATCGCTGTTGCGATGGGGCTTCGGTCTTTTCCTGATCGCTTTCTTCAGCCATCCCTGATTCACCTCTAGAGGACGCCCGTCACACGAATCAAATCGAGACGGGCTTTCTTAGGTTGAATTATTGGTCATGCCCGGGCTGGGCAATCAGGGGAATACAGCGGGTTTTAGCCTGCTATTTAGCGCCAGACGGCGCAGCAGGCTCAGTTCGCAGCAGGCACTGCGCGGGCTTTGCTGACCGATTCGCGCACGGCGGCTTCGTCAGCGATGCTGACGCCGCTGGCTTCTTTGGTGATGGCGTCTTCGGTGCGCTTGTTCATCACGATGATGCTGATGCGGCGATTGACCGGATCGAATGGCGCCGCCTGATTGAAAGCAACCGACGATGCCAGTCCGACCACGCGCAGCATTTTCTTTTCGTCCATTCCACCCAAGACCAATTCGCGTCGCGAAGCATTAGCCCGATCCGCCGAGAGTTCCCAATTACTGTAGCCACGACCCGCATTGGAATACGGCGTGGCATCGGTATGGCCCGACAGGCCGACACGGTTTTGCACGTCGTTCAGCACCTTGCCGATTTCACGCAAAATGACTTTGGTGTAAGGCTGCAGCTCTGCACCCGCCAGTTTGAACATCGGCCGGTTCTGTTCATCCACGATCTGGATGCGCAACCCTTCGGTCGTAATGTCGAGCAGGAGTTGGCGTTTGAACTGCTTGAGGGTGGGGTTGGCGTCGATTTCCGCTTCCAGACGCCCCTTCAGCAATTTGAGCTTTTCCGCTTCAATCCGTTGGAGTTCGGCTTTTGCCGCCTCCAGGTTGTAGGATTTTCTTTCGTTTACCGTCTCGCCCTTTTTGACCTGCCCACTCTTGCGGGACAGATCGGTACCCCCGCCTTTGATGACGCTCGAACTGTCGCCACTACCCGAGCCTCCTTGCATGGCGACTTTCAGCGGCGTTTTAAAGTACTCGGCGATACCGTTCAAATCGCCCTTGGCTGTTGAGCCCAACAGCCACATCAACAAGAAAAACGCCATCATGGCCGTCACGAAGTCGGCATAAGCGATTTTCCACGCTCCGCCATGGTGACCGCCAGCCACTTTCTTGATGCGCTTGACGATGATGGGCGCTTTTTGTTCGCTCATTTATGCCCTTAAGGTATAGGGGAAACTCAAAATTGGCGAAAAAAGCTCAGCGCGATTTCGCGCCCTTGACGTGCTCTTCCAGCTCGCTGAAGGATGGGCGCTCGGTCGAGAACAAAACCTTGCGGCCAAACTCGACCGCAATCGCAGGTGCATAGCCATTGATACTGGCCAACAGGGTAACCTTGACGCACTGGAACATCTTGGTTGATTCATGCAGTTTTTGCTCAAGCAAACCCGACAACGGCCCGACAAATCCATAGGCCAGCAAAATACCGAGAAAGGTGCCCACCAGCGCGTGGGCAATCAAGATCCCCAGTTCCGCCGGCGGCAGGTGCACTGATTCCATGGTGTGCACCACCCCCATCACCGCTGCCACAATGCCAAACGCAGGCAAGCCATCCCCCAGCTTGGCGACGACGTGAACCGGCAACTCACCCTCGTGATGATGGGTTTCGATTTCGTTGTCCATCAGGTTTTCAATTTCAAAGGCATTCATGCTGCCGCTCACCATCAGTCGCAGATAGTCAGTGAGAAACTCAACGATGTGGTGGTCGGCCATGATGGTCGGATATTTTGTGAACAGCGGGCTGTTCTCCGGTGAGTCGACATCGCTTTCAACCGACATCAGCCCTTCCTTGCGGATCTTGGTCAACAATTCGAACAGGAGTGCGAGCGTGTCCATGTACAGCGCCTTGCTGTACTTCGAACCTTTAAAGATGGTTGGCAAGGATTTCAGGGTTGCCTTGATGGCTTTGGCATTGTTGCCCACCAGGAATGCACCGCCCGCACCACCGCCAATCATCAACAGCTCCAGTGGCTGAAACAAGGCGGCCAGATGCCCGCCAGCCAGCGCAAAGCCGCCGAAGACACTCAATACCACCACAACATATCCAACAATGACTAGCACAAGCGTCCATCCCTTTTGATTGACTCACCGGTCGTGAGCAGCATCGGGTTTAATCCCGATCCACCCCTGAAGTTTCGACCGGATTGCTCAAAACTTGATGGCACGCTCACGAAGAATTCCAGTGCCTGTTCACATTCGCCACGCGTAAAGCGTATGGCGCGCCCCTTCGGCCAGATCAATCACCTGATCCGGTTGCCGCGCCTGTACATCGAAGGACAGACTGATGAGCAAACTTCCCTTGCGCATTTGCGCCTGCGCCTGCAGCCACACACTCGGCATCGCAGCCGGCGAAAGGAAAGCGAACACCACATCGAAGCTGGCCAGATCAAGCGCCGCGTAATCACGACGCAGTAATGTGACTCGGCTGCGTTTGTACCGGGCACGCACGCGACTGATGAGCCAGGGCGCCGGTGCAATCTCAGTGCCGTAAAAATCAGCAAGCGGAAACCGCGACTCCAGATAAAACGGTACATCGCCGAAGCCGCTTCCGATATCGATAAAACGGAATGGCGTCGCCGATGGCAGCAACGGAATGACGGCTTGCCAAGCCTTGCGATCGGACAGATACAGCGGCACTCGGGTGCGGAAACTACTCCAGTAGAACAACACCAACAGTAAAAATGCCGCCAGATAAAGCCAGGCGGGCAGATTGAATTGCCGTGCAAACAAGATGACGGGGAAGAAACCCAGATGGAGTGGCATCCACCAGGCAGGCTGACGCCAAAACCAGCTCAACCCAGCAGCCACAAAGCCTTGAGCCAGAGCCAGTTGCCATAGAACAGGCTCAAATAAAAAAACGGATTGGAGCGAAACAGCCAGCAATGCCACCAGCAGCAAAGCCGCACACTGAACGATGAGCGACTGAAGACTAACCGGCAGGCGCGTCACCACCCGGAGCTGCAGTGTCGATCAGGCCGCAGCTAGCTCGGCCTGCGCTTCGGCCTTGGCCTTGCGGGTTTTGCCGGCACGCGCGGGAACATTGCACAAGCCGCACACATAATCCCGATGCAAGTCGTCAGGATGAACCACGAAATGGCCGCCGCAACAGCTGCAAGCTGCGGTTTCCAGCATGTTGCTTTCGAAAAAGCGATGCAATGTCCAGGCACGGGTGAAACTCAAAACGGCTTCGGTCTGATTGGAATGCAGGTATTCCTGATACAGGCGATAGCTTTTGAGGATGGCCTCAATCCCGCTGCATTCGCTGTTTTTGATCAGATAACGATGGATATTGATAAACAGCGAAGAGTGCACATTGGGCAGCCAGGTCAAAAACCAGTCGGTCGAAAAGGGCAACATGCCCTTGGGCGGGGAAACGCCCTTGACCTCCTTGTAGAGCTTGAGCAAACGTTCGCGCGACAATGAGGTTTCGGATTCCAGCACCTGCGGGCGGGCACCGAGTTCGATCATTTCGATCGCCAACTGGGTGTCGCGCATTTCGGTCAACAGGCTTTTTTTACTCATTTGAACAGTCCTCAAACGCTACGGTCAGAATCAGGCGAAAGCTGCCTGCCCGGCCATCAGGATGGCTGCATGCGATTGCGCCATTGCCCGGTCTTTGGTGTAAGAGGTCAACATGTTGAGCACCATTCCATCGTCGAAGCGGAAGCGCGAGACCAGCATGCCGGAGCCGGCAAGCTTGAGGATCTGCGCGGCAGTCAGGGTTTCAATCAGGTCGGCAACATCCTGGCTGATCCCCAGGCGAAAGACCGCAGCGGTCTTGTCGGTTTGGATCATGTGTTGAGCCAGCATCAAATAGTTGAGATTGACATCACGTATTTCGTCCATCATTTCGTCGAGTTTCATGTTGTCGGTCCTTATTCGCAGAATTATTTTCGGTTTCACACTTAAGTCAGCGTTGTGAAATCGTTATCGGACGACACCATTGAAAGATAATACAGACAAAGAACTAATAAACTGTAGGAAGATAACCCTACAAGCACTTGGCGTTTGTCTTACAAACAAATCCAGCCAAAAGCACGCAGCCAATACAGACCAGCCGTATTAAATTAAAAAACCCATGAAAACAAAGAAAAACTTAGACAACCTGTTTGACTGGTGGCTGCAGGCATTGCACCTGCAGCCTTGATTAAACCGACGGACCGATTCAAGTACGCTGATAGATATCCTCAAAGCGCACGATATCGTCCTCTCCCAGATAGGTGCCCGACTGCACCTCGATCATATGCAAGTCGATTTTTCCAGGATTTTCCAGCCGGTGCGATGTCCCCAACGGAATATAGGTAGACTGGTTCTCGCTAAGCAAAATCACGCTGTCGCCGCAGGTGACGCGTGCAGTTCCCGATACAACGATCCAGTGCTCTGCCCGGTGGTGATGCATCTGCAGACTCAGCTTCTCGCCGGGTTTGACCATGATGCGCTTGACCTGAAAACGCTCGCCCTCATCGATGCCCTCATACCAGCCCCAGGGCCGGTAAACCTGCTTGTGGACCAGATGTTCACAGCGTTTCTCGGCTTTCAGGCGATCAACCAGCTTCTTCACATCCTGCACCTGGTCTTTATGCGCAACCAGAACGACGTCGGCTGTTTCCACGACCACCAGATCTGATACCCCCAACATGGCAACCATGCGGGATTCAGCACGGATGAAATTGTTGTGCGCGTTTTCCAGCATCACGTCACCCCGGCTGGCATTGCCCTGGCCGTCCTTCTCCGCAACTTCCCATAACGCGGTCCAGGCACCAATGTCGTTCCAGGCCATATCGGCAGGCACCACTGCCGCGCGCCGGGTGTGTTCCATCACGGCGTAATCGACCGAATCGGATGGGCAACCCTCGAAGGCTGCTGGATCAAGCCGGACAAAGTCCAGATCCAGCAAAGCCGCATCCAATGCAGCACGGCTGGCATCCAGAATGTCGGGGCGCAAGGCTTGCAGTTCATTCAGAAAATCCACCGCCCGGAACAGGAACATGCCGCTGTTCCAGAAATACTCACCGGACTCCACATACTGTTGCGCAGTCGCCAGATCGGGCTTCTCGACGAACGCAGCAACCTGATGTGCCCCGGCCACATCTGCCAACTGCGCACCCTTTCGAATGTAGCCATAACCCGTTTCAGGCGTGGCCGCAACGATTCCAAACGTGGCCAGATGACCCTTCTGAGCCGCCACAGCCGCTGTTCGGATCGCCGCATGAAACGCTTCGACGTCCCCAATCAAGTGGTCCGCTGGCAAAACCAGCATCAAGGCATCAGGATCATCCCGGCTAAGCATCAGAGCTGCGACCGCAATTGCCGGCGCGGTATTGCGCCCGACGGGCTCCAGCACAATTGCGCGCGGTACGGTGTCAATCTGCCTCATTTGCTCGGCAATCATGAAGCGGTGCTCGACATTGCACACCATCAGCGGCGCGGCCATGTCCGGAAAACTTCTCAATCGGCTGACCGTGTCCTGCAGCAAGCTGAAATCGCTCGCCAGCGGCAACAGCTGTTTCGGCAGCGCAGCGCGAGACAAGGGCCACAGGCGGGTGCCCGAGCCACCGGAAAGGATCACAGGATGGATAGTGGTCATATCGTGGAGTCAGTTATGAGTTTTATCAGTGTTGGGAATGGTGCCACGGCTACGCTACCCGCTTGTGTCAGCCGCTTGAAAAAGCACATGATGCTGTTTGACTTGGAGCATATGCCAGGCGCGCAAACGAATGGCATGTATGGTGAGGGATTCCCCCTTCCGCAGCAAGTCAGGAAAATAATTTCCTGAAATAGCATCAAGAAAATGCAAGCGACACCGTTAAATAATTCAATGCTTACAACTGTGTTGATCGACGCAGTGCTTGAGTAGATTTCCCTTGTAGATTGCCTGGTACGGGGTTTCCCCGGGTGCTCCTCCTCCAGCCACACCAGGTTTCAACGGCGCTTAATGCGCCGTTTTTGTTTTGCCCGTTTGCAAAGTCAGGATGTTGCAACACCTCAATGGGAAATGAACGTACACCCCAGTGAAAGAACAATTCACACAGGAATGGGTTCATAAAATGAGCACAGGTGTGGCGTCATACAAACGCGTTGCATGACGCATATCGAATCCTCAGGGAGCGCTCTCGGCAAAGGCCCTCACGCCTCCCGACTGGCGAGCAGCCTGCAGGGCTTGCGCAGCCCTTTCCCGCGCAGCCTGTTTTTCTTGTTTAGCCTGTGCCTTTGCCAGCACTTCCTGACGCTTGAGCTCGGCTTGCTTCTGGGCTTCCTGCGTGCGTTGTGCCTCAAGGGTGGCC
>MGZO01000029.1:24850-31488 GCA_001802655.1 Hydrogenophilales bacterium RIFOXYD1_FULL_62_11 | reverse complement strand
CTGCAGTTTGCGCGCTACTTCCTGCTCCACCCGCTGCGCTTCGAGTCGGGCTCGTGCCTCCTTGAGGTCGGCGCGCATCTTTGCACCCGTTTGACGGATACGTTCACTAATCGCGTTCATATCCTCGCTAGAAAGTGTGGGGCTATCAGCTGCTGCCTTGCCCACTGCTGCTTCTGCCGAATAGGTGGTAACAGGCAGCAGAATGACCAAGCTTGTTGCGAGAAGTCGAGTCACCAGAGCAAGTTTCATGCGTGTTCCTTTTTGGCTGGAGGGTATCCAGCGAACGCGCTATGCTCGATTTCCCCCCTTACTCACCTGGAATGAGCTGGAAACCAAAATTGACGACACGCGTCCGCCGATTACACGCTAACGGCTATGCATGACGAAAACTTGACAGGGATCAGGCGGGTACAGCCTCCTCAAATTCAAGACAAACCTTATCGTTTGCATCCAGATCGATGGTCACGCGCCCACCCTGGGTCAGTTTTCCGAACAGCAGCTCATCGGCCAGCGCCTTGCGGATGGTGTCCTGAATCAGACGTGCCATGGGACGTGCCCCCATCAAGGGATCAAAACCATTCTTGGCCAGGTAGGCTTTCAACGCGTCGGTGAATACCGCTTCGACTTTTTTCTCGTGCAGCTGATCTTCCAGCTGCATCAGGAATTTGTCGACCACCTGAAGAATAATCGGCTCGGTCAAGGTGGCGAATGGAATGATCGCGTCCAGACGGTTGCGGAATTCCGGCGTGAACATGCGACGGATTTCACCCATTTCATCGCCGCTCTCACGTGAATTGGAAAAGCCGATCGTGGCCTTGTTCAACATTTCTGCTCCCGCATTGGTGGTCATGACGAGCACCACGTTGCGGAAATCGGCTTTACGTCCATTGGTGTCAGTCAGTGTGCCGTGATCCATTACCTGCAACAGCACATTGAATATGTCCGGATGAGCCTTCTCAACTTCATCGAGCAAAACAACCGAGTAGGGTTGCTTGTTGACTGCCTCCGTCAACAATCCGCCCTGATCGAAACCCACATAACCGGGCGGCGCGCCGATCAGGCGTGATACCGCGTGGCGCTCCATGTATTCCGACATGTCAAAGCGGATGAGTTCGACGCCTAGCACATAAGCCAACTGGCGCGCGACTTCGGTCTTGCCGACACCGGTCGGGCCTGAGAACAGGAAGCTGCCAATAGGCTTTTGCGGATTACCCAAACCGCTGCGCGACATTTTGATTGCGGTTGCCAGCATGTCGATTGCAACATCCTGCCCGAACACTACGGCTTTCAGATCGCGATCAAGCGTTTTAAGTGCGTTCTTGTCGTTGAGAGAGACCGTTTTAGGTGGGATACGCGCAATTTTGGCAATGATGTCCTCGATTTCGCGTGGGGTAATCACTTTTTTCTGCTTCGACTTCGGCAGGATCCGTTGCGCCGCGCCGGCCTCGTCAATCACGTCAATTGCCTTGTCCGGCAAATGGCGGTCATTGATATAGCGCGCCGACAGCTGGGCAGCCGTTGTAAGCGCTGCAGCGGTGTATTTGACGCCGTGGTGATCCTCGAAGCGCGACTTCAGTCCACGCAGAATCTGCACGGTTTCATTGACCGAAGGCTCGGGCACATCAATTTTCTGGAAACGTCGCGACAACGCATGATCTTTCTCGAAAATGCCACGGTATTCGGTGTATGTGGTTGCGCCAATGCAACGCAACTGACCTGAGGAAAGCGCTGGTTTCAACAGGTTGGAGGCATCAAGCGTGCCGCCTGATGCGGCACCTGCCCCGATCAAGGTATGAATCTCATCAATGAACAATACGGCTTTGGGGTTATCCGCCAACTGCTTCAAGACGCCTTTGAGGCGTTGCTCGAAATCACCCCGATACTTGGTTCCGGCAAGCAAGGCGCCCATGTCCAGCGAATACACTGTGCTTTGTGCCAGAATTTCAGGTACTGAACCTTCGATGATGCGGCGCGCCAGGCCTTCTGCAATGGCGGTTTTTCCCACCCCTGCCTCACCCACCAAAAGCGGGTTGTTTTTACGCCGGCGACACAAGGTCTGGATGACCCGCTCCAGTTCCTGGTCGCGGCCGATCAACGGATCGATCTTGCCAGCCAGCGCCTGGACATTCAGATTCTGGGCAAAACTATCCAGCGGTGAAGCCGCAGCCGCCTCGGAACCGACCTCGGCGGGTTCGTCGGCGCGCGGCGCCTGATCGCTGTGCGGTGTTTTACTGATGCCATGTGAAATGAAGTTCACGATATCCAGCCGCGTAATGCCCTGCTGGGTCAGGAAATAAACCGCGTGGGAATCCTTTTCGCCAAATACGGCCACCAGCACGTTGGCGCCCGTCACTTCCTTTTTCCCGGACGACTGAACATGCAGGATGGCGCGCTGGATCACGCGCTGGAAACCGAGCGTGGGCTGGGTGTCTACCTCGCCCTCGGTGGTCACCTTGGGCGTGTGCTCGGTAATGAAATGATCGAGCTGTTCGCGCATGGTCTCAATATTGGCGCCACACGCACGTAAAACCTCCATCGCGGAAGGGTTGTCCAGCATCGCCAGCAATAGATGCTCGACCGAAATAAATTCGTGGCGCTTTTGCCGCGCATCCATGAAAGCCATGTGCAGCGTGACTTCGAGTTCTTGGGCAATCATTTAAACCTCCTCCATCGTACATTGCAGCGGATGCTGATGCTGGCGCGCGAAATCCACAACCTGTTCAACCTTGGTACTCGCAATATCTTTGGGATATATCCCGCATACCCCCACGCCTTCAGTATGCACTTTGAGCATGATTTGTGTCGCCCGTTCTTCATCGATGCCAAAAAACTTCTTGAGAACATGCACCACGAACTCCATCGGGGTGTAATCATCGTTCAGGAGCATGACCTTGTACAAAGGCGGCGGTTTGACCTTTGCGGTAACCGGTTCCAGCAGGGTAGTGCTTTCTCTCTTGGTTGGCATAGCCAGAATAAACCTGAATGGGATACTGTATTTTGAGGTGCAACACGGGATTTTCAAGCCCGTTGCGAGTAGGGCCAAGCCCGGAGAGGGGTTTTTTGAACAGAGGCCCGGGATGTGCCAGGTATTGCTGTCAGGTGTGCGCGCCAGTATTGCCCTCTATCTCTCAGGGCAGAATCAGGCAAAAAACTGCGCCAGTTTCATTGTAGAGCCGAAGCTCGCCTAAAGTTCCTTTGTTTTCATGGGCTTGAATGACCATCTTGGCAAACTGCAAACCCAGGCCGGTTCCGGTCGAACGATAGGGCGTGTGGGTTGCCACACTGGTCAGGATGTGATCCGGGTACCCGTCCGAGTCATCGCGCACGAAGAGCGCCAGGCATCCATCGAGCATGCTGGCTTCGATACGGACACATGAACGCGCATAAGCCAGAGAGTTCTGGATCGCATTGAGCAGGGCCATCTCGATCAAATCGCGATCGAAAAACCAGATGGCAGGCACATCCGACGCCAGTTCGGTTTCAACGCGAAAGCGACCACGCGACAAGGCAACCGTGCGCTCCATGAGTTCATGCACCAGATCGTGCGGCGAATAGGCGTCAATTACCGGATCCAGCTGCTGGTTATCCGCTTTGTATATCAGCAAGGCCTGTTGCAACCGGTCTATCACGCTTTGGCACAATAGCCGCGCGTCACCGACGCTGCGATCGTGCTGCGGCTCATCCTGCACGGGAATGCTATCGAGCGTCATCGATAGCAGACCGAGATTGTTTTTCAGCTCATGAATCAGGGCTGCATACAGCGCGGTGCCATCGAGGTTCATGCCTGCTTGCCCTTGTTCATGTCTTGTTCATGCCAAAACGGATCTCTACGTCCTTCAAGTGCAGACGCAGCCCTGAAATGCGCGAATGGCCAGGGGCCTGGCGCTCGGCTTCGGCCAGATGCTTGCGGGCAATCGCCATCATTTTTTCATCCATGCCCACCTGATCAATATATTTGAGGATCACCCAGACCGCGTTCATGATAATGCGCGGGTTGAAGGGGGCCTCGTCACAGGCGGTAAGCAATTTTTCGACAGCGGTTTTGTAATCGCCCTTTTGTGCCAGGACGACGCCTTCGTTATTGAGTTTGCGAATATCAGCGGTAGCCGAAGCCAGTACGGCCGCACCCGCATCGCTGCGCCCGGCCTGATCATAGATTTTGCGGGCCTTGGCCAGCAACAATTCGCTGTCATGGGCATTACGCGCCACTTCGGCAACAATACCGTCAGCCTCGCCCTCACGGCCAGTGGCCATGCATACGTTCGCAAGATCAAGCATCATCTGCGGATCGCAGCGTGTTCCTGTACTGCGCAACACCGCGGCTTCGTCCAGGGCTTTCACGGCCTCCTGCAGGTTGCCCGCCTGGTTGTGCATCATGCTGTGCGAAACGGCCATCACCAGTTTGCCTTCCGGACTGCCCTGCAAGCTTGATTTGTTTTTTTTCAGCGTATCGGCAACCGCCTTCAGATCGCCCTGCTCGACCTGTACCCGGCACAGGTTACCGAGGTCGGCGGGCGTGACGAAAATGGAGTGACGGCCTTTTTCCAGCGTATTGGTAAAAGCGGTACGAGCGGCATCCAGATCACCATTGGTGTAGGCAACCTCGCCAAGTTTTTGCTGGCGGCGAACGGTCTTTCCGGAAATGGCCACACCCTTTTCCAGCGCGGCCTGTGCGGCCGCGCCATCTTTTTTTGCCAGGCACACGTCCGCCAGCAGGTCGTAGGCCGCCACCATGGATGGCGCGTGTTCCAGCACATCGCGCAGCTCTTCCTCTGCCGGCTCGTCTTTTTTCTGCAGGTGCAGCGAACGCGCCAGGCCCAACCGTGCCCAGGGAATGGCGCGCATCGCAATAACCTGCTTGTACAGAGTCTCGGCTTCATCGAAGCGTCCGAGTGTGACCAGGATCTCTCCCTTGAAGCGTAAAGCATCGACCAGATATTTCGGCTTGCTGCGCATCAGCTCGTCGCATGCCACAAGCGCCGCCTCCAGATCCTGCGCGAGAAAATGCCGATACACCTCGCGAAATGCCCGTTTGCGCAGCAGAATACTCTCGAGGCGGCTACACAGGATTTCAGCGCTGAACGGCTTGATCATGTAGTCGTCCGGAGCCAGTTCGGCTGTTGCAGCGACTTTTTCGTAATACGACTCAGCGGTGACCATCATGAAAACGGTCTCCAGCGAGATCAAATTGCCATGGCGCAACTCTTCCAGCAGTTGCTGACCATCGCGGCCATCACCCAGGTTGAAGTCGCACAGGATGAAATCGAACGCCTTGTTCTTGACGTGAAACAAGGCTTCTGCGGCATTGGCGGCCAACTGGACTTTGACAACGCCAAAATTGGACAGGGTCAGACGCAGGGCGTTGCGCATGCCCGGGTAATCATCCACCACCAGCGCACGCAAGGACGCGTAGTCAATGAAAGAATCATTGACAGGTGCCACGGCGCTTGCATTTTTGATGAATGCAGAGGGCAGGCTCATGCCTGACTCCTTCTGCAAATAAATTGACCCCAAATCACAGCGCATTCACCTGAATTCTCGACATCATCATAAATATCGGCAATTCCGGGCCAAACTGAACCAGAACAGTAACGTTCCAGCCAGGTGGCAGCGCAGTTCAATCGCGGGTCAGCAGCGGTTCGGGTACTTCCAGCGCGGTTTTTACCGCAACCAGAAACTGCACCGCGTCGCGGCCATCAATCAGCCTGTGGTCATAGGTCAGCGCCAGATACATCATCGGGCGAATCACCACCTGGCCATTTTCAGCGATGGGACGTTCCTGGATGGCATGCATGCCGAGAATGGCCGATTGCGGCGGGTTCAGAATAGGCGTGGATAACAACGAGCCGAACACGCCGCCATTGGTGATGGAAAAACTGCCGCCCGAGAGATCGTCAAGCGTGAGCTTGCTCTCTCGCGCGCGCAGGCCGAAATCAGCAATGGCGCGCTCAACCTCAGCCGATGAGAGGGTTTGCGCGCGGCGCAGAATCGGCACGACCAGACCGCGCGGGCTGGAAATGGCAATACCGATGTCTACGTCACCATGCCACACGATGTCATTGCCGTCGATGGCGGCATTCACGATGGGAAACTGCCCGAGCGCCTGGCACACCGCACGCACAAAAAAGGACATGTAGCCCAGCTTGACCCCATATCTGACCTCGAATTCGCTCTTGTAGCGCTGGCGCAGTTCGTTCACCGGCTGCATGTTCACTTCGTTGAACGTGGTGAGCATGGCGGCGCTGTGCTGCGCAGCAACCAGGCGCTCGGCCACGCGGCTCCGCAGGCGCGACATCGGTTCGCGGCGGGTTTCACCCGGCGGAATCACCTGCTGCGTCTCGGGCAATGGAACACTGGGTGCCGACACGGCAGCGGACACGGGGGTTCCAATGAGCACTGCCTTGACGTCAGAGGCGGGCTGAGGCGGCGGCTCTGGCGCGGCAACAGGGGCTGGTTGAACCGGCGGAATGGGCATATCCAACGCATCACTGGTTTCAATCACCGCCACCACTTCATCCGCCTTGACCACGGCCCCCTCGGGCAGGCGCAATTCAAGCAACGTGCCGGATGCCGGCGCGGGGATTTCGAGGATCACCTTGTCGGTTTCAAGATCGACCAGGGCTTCGTCACGTGCAACG
>MGZO01000029.1:20816-24802 GCA_001802655.1 Hydrogenophilales bacterium RIFOXYD1_FULL_62_11 | reverse complement strand
ACTTCAACTTTCATACGATGTCTCCAGCGCATCGATCAATAGCGCGTCCAGTTCTGCCCGGTGGCGCGAAAGATGGCCTGACGCAGGCGCAGCCGCAGGCGGGCGGCCCGCGTAATGGAAACGCTGGCCATCGGGCGTGCAATGGTTCAGGTGATGCAGGGTCTGAAACCACGCGCCCTGATTCATCGGTTCTTCCTGCGCCCAAATGAAGCTGGTGGCCTGCGGATAGGCGCTCAACACTGCACAGAACGCGGCTTCAGGGAAGGGATACAGCTGTTCCACCCGGACCAGTGCGATATCTTCGAGCCCGCGCGCCGCGCGTGCCGCCTCAAGGTCAAACCACACCCGCCCGCTGCATGCCACCACACGTTTCGCCCGAACCGGCGCGCGCGGGTCATCGATCACCGAGTGGAATGCACCACTGCTCAAATCGGCCAATGAGGAAGTCGAGGCGGGATAACGCAGCAAGCCTTTGGGCGTCAGAATCACCAGCGGTTTGCGTAGCGGCCGTACCATCTGCCGTCGCAACAGGTGAAACATCTGCGCGGGCAGCGTGGGCACGCACACCTGGATATTGTCCTGCGCACACAACTGCAAAAAACGCTCGAGCCGGGCGGATGAATGTTCAGGCCCCTGCCCCTCCAGTCCATGCGGCAGCATCAGCGTGAGACCGCATAAACGGCCCCATTTGGCTTCTCCGCTGGCGATGAACTGATCGATCACCACCTGCGCACCGTTGGCGAAGTCGCCGAACTGCGCTTCCCACACCACGAGGGTGTCGGGGTCGGCGGTCGCGTAGCCGTATTCGAACGCCAGCACCGCCTCTTCCGACAGCAGCGAGTCGATAATGGTGAAATTGCCCTGGCGTGGGTGCAGATGTTCGAGCGGGATATACACCCCGCTTTGGCGCCGTTCGCGCTTCTGGTCGTGCCACACCGCATGGCGATGGAAAAAAGTGCCGCGCGCCGAATCCTGCCCCGACACCCGCACGTTGTAGCCTGTATCGAGCAGGCTGGCGTAGGCCAGATTTTCTGCGTAGCCCCAATCGACCGGCAAGTCACCTGCGCGCATTTTGCGGCGGTCATCCAGCACCTTTTGCACGCGCGAATGCAATTCAATTTCGTGTTGCAAGGTGGTGATGCGCTCGCCAAGAAAATCGAGCCGCCCGGCGGTGATTGCAGTCGGCACCTCGGAATCCACCTGGCCATTGAAACGCGCCCAGTCGATGCCAAACGTCTGGCTAAAGTCGGATTGAGCAGGCGGGTTCAGCGACCCGCCCTGCTCGAGCCGGTCACGGCAGCGGTCAACCATGTCGTCTGCCTCCGACTGCGTCAGCACGCCCTCATCCACCAGACGCTGCGCATACAGGGTGCGGGTGCTGGGATGCGCCTGAATACGGCGATACATCAAGGGCTGGGTGGCGAGCGGCTCATCCTGCTCGTTGTGGCCATGGCGGCGATAGCACACCAGGTCGATGAAGATGTTCTTGTGGAAGGTATAACGGAAATCGACCGCAGTACGCACTGCGAACGCCACCGCCTCGGGGTCGTCTGCGTTGACATGCAGCACTGGCGCCTCGACCATCTTGGCGACATCGGTGCAGTACAGGGTCGAACGCACATCGCGCGGGTCGGACGTGGTAAATCCGATCTGGTTGTTGATGACGATATGGATTGCACCGTGATTACGGAAGCCTCGCGTCTGCGACATGTTGAGGCTTTCCATCACCACGCCCTGCCCCGACAAGGCTGCGTCGCCATGCAGGATCACCGGCACCACTTCGTAGCCGAGCACGTCGCCACGCCGGTCCTGGCGCGCACGCACCGAGCCGCGCACCACCGGATGCACGATTTCGAGATGGGAGGGATTGAACGCCAGCGCCAGATGCACCGGCCCGTTCGGCAGCATCACATCGGTGGAAAAGCCCTGGTGGTACTTCACGTCCCCGGACAAGGGCGCGGTATCAGCCTGCGTCGGTTCCACATAGAGGCTTTCCAGCGAGCGTCCCATGATGTTGACCAGCACATTGATGCGGCCGCGATGCGCCATCCCCACCACGACTTCCTTCGCACCATGGCGCGCGCAGCGCGAGATCACCAGGTCGAGCATCGGGATCAGGCTTTCCCCGCCTTCCAGCGAAAAGCGTTTCTGCCCGACATAACGCGTGTGCAGGAATTTCTCCAGCGTCTCGGCATCGGTCAGCCTTTGCAGCAGCTGCTTTTTCAGCTCAGGCGTGGCACCGAAGTTTCCCTGTGCCAATTCAAAGCGTTCCTGCAGCCAGCGTTTGCGCGCCACATCGGTGATGTGCATGTACTCGACCCCGATATGGCCGCAATACGCGCTGTTCAGGCGCTGCAAAATTTCGCTCAGGGTCGTGCGCTCGACCCCAAAAAGGGAACCGGTCTCGAAGGTACGACCGAGATCCGCTTCGGTCAGCCCGTAATGGGCGGGGTCAAGTTCGGGGGTGGGCGGCGGTTCAAAGCGCCGCAAGGGGTCGAGATCCGCAAGCCGCACCCCCATATAGCGGTAGGCGTTGATGAGCCGCAGCACGCCAACCTGCGCGGCATCCGAACAGTCATCCAGGCCTGGCAGAGGCTGCGCCAGCCAGGGCTCCAGCGCGGCATCACCAAACTGTTCAAGATAGGCCGCGTTACCGGCATACAGCGGAGAGCTTGACCACCAGTCAGGCGAGTTCATCGGCAATTGCTTCGCGGGCGCTTCAATCAGGCGCCGCGTTGATCCATGGGAACGAACTCTCGCCGGGTTGCGCCGGTGTAGAGCTGGCGCGGACGGCCAATCTTATGCGCGGGGTCGGACAGCATTTCGTTCCACTGCGCGACCCAGCCAGCGGTGCGCGCCAGCGCGAACATCGCGGTAAACATGCTGGTGGGGATGCCCATGGCGCGGAAGATGATGCCGGAATAGAAATCGACGTTGGGATAGAGCTTGCGCGAGATGAAGTAGTCATCCTCCATTGCGATGCGTTCCAGCTCCATTGCCATCTTGAATTGCGGATCGTCGCGCAGCCCCAGTTCGTCGAGCACCTCGTAACAGGTCTCGCGGATGATGCGCGCGCGCGGATCCATATTCTTGTAGACGCGGTGACCGAAGCCCATCAGGCGGAAGCCGCTGGACTTGTCCTTGGCGCGCTTGATGAACTCAGGGATGCGCGAAATATCGCCCATTTCGTCGAGCATTTTCAGCACAGCTTCGTTGGCGCCGCCGTGCAGCGGCCCCCACAGCGATGCCATGCCGCTGGCCATACAGGCGTAAGGATTGGCGCCACTCGAGCCGGCCAAACGCACGGTGGAAGTCGAGGCATTCTGTTCGTGGTCGGCATGCAGGATGAAAATACGGTCGAGTGCGCGTGCCAGCACCGGGTTAGGTTCGTAGGGTTCACACGGCGTCGAGAACATCATGTGCATGAAGTTCTCGGCGTAAGTCAGGCGATTCTGCGGATAGACGAAAGGCAGGCCTTCCTTGTATTTATAAGACCAGGCGGCCACTGTCGGCACTTTCGCGATCAGCCGGTGCGCAACAATGGCGCGCTGCCGGGCATCGAAAATATTCATGTCATCGTGATAAAACGCCGACATCGCGCCAGTCACGCTCACCATCACCGCCATCGGATGTGCATCGCGTAGGAAGCCGCGAAACACGTTCTCCATCTGGTCGTGCAGCAGGGTGTGATGACGAATGGACTTCTCGAACGCAACTTTTTGATCCGCCGTCGGCAAATCGCCGTGCAGCAGCAGATAACTGACTTCCATAAAGTCGGACTTGTAGGCCAATTCCTCAATCGGATAGCCGCGGTAATACAGCAGGCCTTCGTCGCCGTCGATGTAGGTGATGGCCGAATTGCAGCTCGACGTCGCCGTAAAGCCGGGGTCGTGAGTGAAGTAACCTTGTGCGGCCAGTGCGCGGATGTCGATCACTGGCTTGCCGTAGGTGCCCTGCTCGATCGGCAGTTCGATGGACGGACTGCC
>MGZO01000029.1:20231-20775 GCA_001802655.1 Hydrogenophilales bacterium RIFOXYD1_FULL_62_11 | reverse complement strand
CAATCTCCATGTCCGGCAGCGTCAGCAGTCGCTCAAATGCAGCTGTCTCATCAGGTCGAAGTGTAGCGCGGTGCGCGTCCCAAAAGCCACCCAGCAAGATGTCCAGTTCCAGCAAGCCACGGCGGCAACGCCAGGCGATCCGGTCACTGGCACATGAATCAGACACGCCGCTTCACCAGCAGCGACTTGATGCGCCCGATGGCTTCGGTCGGGTTCAAACCTTTGGGACAGGCATCGACGCAGTTCATGATGCCGCGACAGCGGTACAGCCGATACGGGTCTTCCAGATTGTCCAGCCGCTCGGCGCTCGCCTCGTCGCGGGTATCGGCAATGAACCGATACGCCTGCAGCAAGCCGGCCGGGCCAACGAACTTTTCCGGATTCCACCAGAACGACGGACACGCCGTGGTGCAACAGGCGCACAGGATGCATTCATAGGCGCCATCGAGCAGCGCACGGTCGGCCGGGCTTTGCAGACGTTCGACCTCGGGCTCAGGGTCTTCGTTGATCAGATACGGCTTGATCGAGCGGTATTGTTTGTAGA
>MGZO01000029.1:18369-20220 GCA_001802655.1 Hydrogenophilales bacterium RIFOXYD1_FULL_62_11 | reverse complement strand
TCCACAATCAGGTCGCGGATCACTGGCAGGCCCGGCAGCGGCCGCACCTCGATGGGCTCCTTCAATTCGCTCAGGGGCGTGATGCATGCCAGCCGGTTCTTGCCGTTGACATTCATCGCATCCGAACCGCACACGCCTTCGCGGCAGGAACGCCGCAGCGACAGGGTTTCGTCCTGCGCCTTGATTGCCAGCAGGGCGTCGAGCAGCATCTTGCCGGCAGGCTCGATGTCGAGTTCGACGTCCTGCATGGTGGGCTTGTCGCCCGACTCCGGATTAAAGCGGTAGAGGCGGAATTTCATGTTCAGTACACCCGCTCTTTTGGCCGGATCGATTCCAACGTCAATGGCTTCAGCCGCACCGGTTTGGTATCCACCTGATCCGCCTCCCGCGAATACAGCGTGTGCTTGAGCCAGTGCGCATCATCGCGCACAGGGAAATCCTCCCGCGTATGCGCGCCGCGGCTCTCGGTGCGGCTGAGTGCCGACACCAGCGTCGCGCGTGCCACGCCGATCAGGTTTTCCAGTTCCAGCGCCTCGATGCGTGCGGTGTTGAACACGCGGCTGGTGTCCTGCAACCCGGCGTGTTGCAGACGCGCTTCGAGCTGATCCAGCTTGGCCAGGCCTTCGCGCAACACCGCATCGGTGCGGAACACACCGGCATGCGCCTGCATCATGCGCCGCAGGTCGTCGGTGATTGCAGCCACCCGCTCGCTTCCTGGTTGATCCCAGCGTGCCAGCCGCGCCAGGCTGGCATCGGCGGCAGATTCCGGCAGCGAGCGCGGATACGGGTTGTCGCGCAGATAATCCTGCATGTGTTTCCCCGCCGCGCGGCCAAACACGATCAGGTCGAGCAGCGAATTGCCACCGAGCCGGTTCGCGCCATGCACCGAGACGCAGGCGCACTCGCCTACGGCATACAAACCCGGCACCGGCTCTTCCGGCCCGAAATGTGCCGGCGCAACAACCTGGCCGTGCAGGTTGGTGGGAATCCCACCCATCATGTAGTGCGCAGTCGGCGCGACGGGGATAGGGGCGTGCACCGGATCGACACCCGCAAAGCGGATGGACAGTTCACGAATGCCGGGCAGTTTGTTGGCTATGAGCGCTTCACCCAGGTGATCCAGCTTGAGATCGATATAGTCACCCTGCGGTCCGCAGCCACGCCCCTCGGCAATTTCGATGGCGATCGCACGCGCCACGACATCGCGTCCAGCCAGGTCTTTTGCATGTGGCGCGTAGCGTTCCATGAAGCGTTCGCCATTTTTATTCAACAGATAGCCGCCTTCGCCGCGCACGCCTTCGGTGATCAGGCAACCCACCCCGGCGATGCCGGTCGGATGGAACTGCCAGAACTCCATGTCCTGTAGCGGTAACCCGGCACGCAGCACCATGCCGAAGCCGTCGCCCGTGTTGATCATGGCGTTGCTGCTGTTCCAGAACACCCGCCCTGCCCCGCCGGTGGCGAGCAGCGTGGTGCGCGCTTCGATCACCATAGGCTCACCGGTTTCGATGCTCATTGCCGTGACGCCGAGACAATAGCCTTCGGCATCGCGCAGCAGATCGAGCGCGAAATATTCATCAAAAAACTGCGTGCGATTCTTGATGTTTTGCTGATATAGCGTGTGCAGCAGCGCGTGGCCGGTGCGGTCGGCCGCCGCACACGTACGCGTGGCCTGTTCGCCGCCAAAATTCTTGGACTGGCCGCCGAAGGGCCGCTGATAGATCTTGCCGTTGTCGAGTCGCGAAAACGGCAGACCCATGTGTTCCAGCTCATATACGGCTGAAGCGGCCTCGCGGCACATGAATTCGATCGCATCCTGATCACCCAGCCAATCGCCACCCTTCACCGTGT
>MGZO01000029.1:14107-18351 GCA_001802655.1 Hydrogenophilales bacterium RIFOXYD1_FULL_62_11 | reverse complement strand
AAGTCCGAACGCGCGAGTTGCAGGGCTGCGCGCAACCCCGCGCCGCCGCCGCCGATGATGAGCGCATCAAACCGTCGCCTGTTCACGCCACCCCCCACATGATCGTCGCAAGCCACAGCACAGAAGCCAGCAGGACCAGAATGACCAGCCCCTTCAACAGCAGCCGCAGCATGACCGGATGCACGTAATCCATGAAAATATCGCGCATGCCCACCCAGGCGTGCAGTGCCAGCGCCATTCCTGTCAACAGCAAGGCCAGGCGGACCGGCACAAGGGAAACAAACGCCCGCCAACTGGTGAAATCAAACGGTGCATGCAGGACTAAAGCACCGATGAACAACGGCACTGCCAGTGCCATCCCCAAAGCCGTGCCGCGCTGCAGCAGCCAGCTCCCGGTGCCGCCACGCGCGCCGAGCACCGGTTTCATACGAACACGCCCCAGGCTGCCACCAGGGTCGCCGCACCGCTCAACACCAGCACACCCACGCTGCTGCGTCGTGCCGCCGTCAGCGAAGTGCCCCAATGGACATCCAATGCCAGATGCCGCAATCCGGCAAAATAGTGCAGGGCAAACAGCCACACCAAACCCAGTAAAGCCAGCTTCGCCAGCGGCAACGCAAGCCACGCGCGCACCTCGGCAAATCCCGACTCATGCGCGAGTGATATCGACAACAGCCAGATCGCGAACGGAAAACCCAGAAACAACACTGCACCAGACAGGCGATGCAGGATCGACACCCAGCCGGCAAGCGGCAGGTGGATACGACAAAGATCAAGGTAGACCGGGCGCGGCAGGGGACTCACACAGCACCTTTTAAATAGCAAGAAATCCGGTTATGTCGTGTGACCACAGGTTCAACCAGCTTTAGCGCTTGGCTGATTTGACCACGGCCTTGGCTACGGCCTGCGGCACGCGGTCTGCCAGGCGCGGATCAAAGGGCTTCGGCAGGATGTAATCCGGGCCAAACGCCAGCTTCTTCAACTTGTAGGCCTTCAAAACCGACGCGGGAACCGGCTCACGTGCAAGCTCGGCCAGCGCATGGACAGCGGCAATCAGCATGGCCTCGGTGATCTCCTTGGCGCGCGCATCGAGTGCACCGCGGAAAATGAACGGAAAGCCCAGGACATTGTTGACCTGATTCGGGAAGTCAGAACGCCCGGTCGCCATGACGAGATCGCTGCGCGCAGCCATGGCTTTTTCCGGCAGGATTTCAGGATTGGGGTTGGCGAGCGCAAAGACGACCGGCTTGTCGGCCATGCTTTTCACCATCGCCGGGCTCACCAGGTTGGCGCCCGACACGCCGACAAACACGTCGGCACCCTGCATCGCCTCACTCAGCGTGCGCAGCTTGGTCTTGCGCGCAAAGCCTTTCTTGAAGCTGTTGAGATCGGTGCGCTCCTTGTGCACCACCCCTTTGGAATCGACCAGGGTGATGTTGGCTTTTTTCGCGCCCATTGCCACCAGCAGTTTCATTGAAGCGATGCCGGCCGCACCGGCTCCGAGACAGACGATCTTTGCCAAGTCCAATGCCTTACCCTGCACATGCAAGGCATTGATCAGTCCGGCACAGATAATCACGGCAGTGCCATGCTGGTCATCATGAAACACCGGGATGTCGAGTTTTTTCTTCAGCGCAGCTTCGATCTCGAAGCAATGTGGAGCAGCGATGTCTTCGAGGTTGATGCCACCAAAGGTCGGCGCGATCGCTTCGACCACCTTGATGAATTCCTGCGGGGTTTTCGCATGCACCTCGATATCAAACACGTCGATGCCGGCGAACTGCTTGAACAATACGGCCTTGCCTTCCATCACCGGCTTGGCAGCGAGCGGTCCCAGGTTGCCCAGTCCCAGAATCGCAGTGCCGTCGGTAATCACCGCAATCAGGTTGCCCTTGTTGGTGTAGTCGTAAGCGGTCTTGGGATTTCTGGCAATTTCCAGCACGGGTTGCGCCACACCGGGGGTGTAGGCCAAGGCCAGATCATCCTGTGTGGAACAGGGTTTGGAGGACTCCACCGAAAGTTTGCCCGGCTTGGGCAGACGATGGTATTCGAGGGATTTTTTCTTGAGTTCGGCGGGGGTCATGGCGGCAGACGCAGGCTGGATAAACAAGCCGCCATTATCGCGGATTTGTTCGTGTTTCGCCCCGCTTTACCCGTGCCGCGCTCAGCTTTTCCAGATCTTGAGCTGAGCGCGCAAGCGCGCGACAGCCTGTGAATGCAACTGGCACACGCGCGATTCGGAGACACCGAGCACGACGCCGATTTCCTTCAGGTTCATGTCCTGCTCGTAATACATGCCCATCATGCTGCGCTCACGTTCAGGCAGGTGATGAATGGCGGACACCAGACTACCGCGAAAGCCTTCATCCTCAAGCACAGCGAGCGGATCGTTGCTGCCGTCGACCAGGTAGCGTTCCAGAAAACTGGCGCTATCGTCATCTGCGAAATCTTCGTAATACAGTAACTGCGAGCATTTCACATCGCCCAGCATGGATTGATATTGATCGATCCCGAGTCCCATCTCGGCGGAAATTTCGTGTTCGGTCGGCGACTTGCCGTTGCGCTGTTCCAGTTTGCTGATGGCAGCTTCGATCTGCCGTGATTTTTGCCGCACATGGCGTGGCAGCCAGTCGGCTTCGCGCAGTTCGTCGAGCATCGAACCGCGAATGCGCTGGGTGGCATAGGACTCAAACTGTGCGCCCTGGGTACCGTCGAAGCGTCCAACCGCGTCCATCAAGCCGATCAGCCCGACCTGAATGAGGTCGTCAACTTCTACGCTGGCAGGCAGACGCGCCATCATGTGATAGGCAATGCGCTTGACCAGCGGCGCATATTTGGTGATCTGTTCGTCTTGGGACAGGGGTTTATCAGCCATTTTTCAAGGCCATGCTTTCATGTTTTCTGTTTTAAAACGAGTCGCTTGACTCGTCTCCTCGCCGGGCATTCTAACGGCAAGCGCTGAAAATGCAGTATCAGCGTGCGCCATGCAGTCGATTGCCTGAGCAAATGGCAGGGGAAGAAAATGGCTCGCAGCACCGAGAACCTGTGCGCAAGCAGTCTGGTCGCCCAGCAAATTCACGTTCATGCCCGCCTCTACATGATGCGACAGGGTTTTAAGCAAAGTGTACGCACGCAGCATGGATGACCTCGTGGCCTGAACCTCGACAAGAAAGGCGTGATACGCGCCAGGCATCAGGATCAACGCCGCTCCGCCCGGTTCTTCGTCAAACAGCAGATGATCGTAGGCACGCGCTACATCGCGTAAAGCTGGATCGTCCGCCCGTACTCCTGGCGCATGCCAACCCTCGCCAGGATTCAACGGCAGGGTGTGCAACTCACCTCGTTCAAGCTGCTGCTTCCAGCTGAACAAACTGCGTGTTTGAGCGGTACCGAACAAGCGACCTTGCCGGTCGATCAGCAAGGAAGTTCGCCCAGCATGATGCAGGGAAGCGGCCAGCCTGCCCGTCCATTTGGCTGTATCAAAAAAACAATAGGTGCAGGCAATCGGCATCCGGGCACTACGGCGGCGCAGCCCAGCCGCCTGATCTGACCATTCAACCTGCATTGAACCCCCTGGCCGAAGCCTGGCGTTCTTCACGCTCGGCTTCCACGCCCGCAAACAGCGGCCAATCTTCGGCTTCCAGCGTATAAGGCGTGGCAAGTTGTCCGCCCTTCAGCGCCCGGTCGACAAGATAGGCGGCATTGGCAAGATGAAAGTCTTCCGGTACGCGTTGACCGCTGCTGACGTAGGCCAGCGGCAGCCGATGACGAATCAGGCTATCGAGCGCCGCGCCCGGTTGTGGGGTTTCATCGAGCTTGGTGAGAATACATGCCGCTGCGCCCTGGCCAAACCGTACCATCGCCTGCTCGATTGCCGCACCTTGCTGGTTGGCAGAGATCACCGCCAGACGCCGCACGCCCAAAGCATCGAGCGCGTGCGCGTCATGGATGCGCGGATCGGATGGTGCAAAGCCGGCCGTATCGATCAGCAGCAGCTTTTTGGCCGCAAGTTTCGGCAGCAGTTGCGCCAACTGGCCAGGGCTGTCGGCCACAAACAGCGATACCCCCAGCAAGTCGGCATAGACAGTCAGCTGTGCCGCCGCGCCAACGCGAAAGGCATCAGCCGCCACCAGGGCTACCTGATCGGCCCCGTGGACATCCACTCCGCGTGCAGCCAGTTTGGCCAGGGTCGTGGTTTTGCCTGATCCGGTTGATCCGACGAGTGCGTAACGCCCGCCTTGAGC
>MGZO01000029.1:2173-14094 GCA_001802655.1 Hydrogenophilales bacterium RIFOXYD1_FULL_62_11 | reverse complement strand
GCACCTGCCGCAGCCAGCGTTGAACCGCCGGGGCATCGAGTTCGCGCGGCAGCCGGGCGGCCAAGGTGCGTGCAAGTGAACTGCCAAAGCCAGCGGCGAACAGGGTTTGCATCAACGCAACCCGCAGCGGATCACGACGCCGCGCAGCGCCCCAGGCAAAGCCGGCCAGCTGGTTTTGCAACATGCCGCGCAGACGCGCAAGCTCAGTCAGAATTCGCGAACCGCTGGTACCGTCTGATGCTGAGTGCGGTGCATTAAGAGGTAATGCCGCTAATGTTCCATACCCGCTGGCGAGCAGTTCAACGCCCTGCGGATGGGGCCGGGTCGACAACACCACAGCATCATCACCCAATTCGCGACGGACTTTTGCCAGGGCCTCGCGCGCGTTTGCAGCAATAAAAACCTGTGCGCTCATGCGTTTCCTCCCATATCCAGTTCGGTGCTCACTTGCACGACTTTATCGGCAGGCACTTCGGCGTACGCAATAACCGCCATCCGGGGCAAATTACGCCGCAACAACCGCGACAGGATGGCACGCAAACTGGGTGAAGTCAGCAGTACCGGCGGATAACCCGCGTTTTCCTGCTCCGCGATGGCGCGTTCCGCCGCATCGTTCAGGGCATCCAGCGTAGCGGGCGATAGCAGTGCCTCGCCTTCATCACCCATTTCATTCATCAAACGCGTCTCGGTGGCGGCGGCCAGCCCGATCACGTGCAACGCATTGCTTCCCTCGAACAGGCGATCAACGATGCTGCGCCCCAGCGCGGCGCGCACGGTTTCGACCAGGTCATCAATCAGCTGATTGTTGGGTGCGCGCGCTGCCAGGGTTTCAAACAGGGTGCGGCTGTCGCGAATCGAAACGTTTTCGGCGATCAACTGCTGCAATACGGCTTGCACACTGGTCAACGGCAAATGGCGCGGCGTGACATCCTCCACCAGTCCCGGATGGCTGCGCGTCAGCGTGTTGAGCAACTGTTGCACCTCGACGCGCCCCAGCAGCTCGGGCGCATGCTGGCGAAACACCATCTCGACCTGGCGCGCAATCAGTTCGGCTGCCGTAAGCACCACAAAGCCGCGCAATTCGGCTTCTTCTTCGCGCCCCGTCTCGATCCAGACACCGCCCAGGCCCGACAGCGGATCCATCCCCGGCGCGCCATCGATGCGTCCCAGCACATCGCCCATGTCGAGTGCCAATACCTGACCACTGGGCATTTCGCCGTGCGCCACATCAACCCCCTTCAGGGTGATGCGATAGCTGTTTGGCTTGAGATCGAGGTTGTCACGCACCCGGATGAGCGGCACGACCAGCCCCATATCGGTCGCGAAACGGCGACGTGCCTCGGTAATCCGGGTCAGCGCCTCGCCGCCCTGATTACGGTCAACCAGGGAAATCAGCCGATAGCCGACTTCGAGCGCCAGCACATCCACTGGAGGGATATCGTCCCACGTGACATCGACCGGCGTTGCGACTTCCTCGATCAGCCCAAGCGGCTCGGCTTCAAGTTGCGCACGCTGTCGGCGCGACAACCAAAGGGCCAAGCCCCCCAATACTGAGGCGATGGTCAAGAACGCCAGATGCGGCGTGCCGGGGATCAGCCCAAGCACACCCAGCACCGCTGCAGCCACATACAAAGTGTGCGGTTGACCGAAGATCTGGGTGGAAAACTCGCGCGACAAGTCCTGTTCACTGGATGCCCGGCTTACCACGATGCCTGCAGCCGTCGAAATGATCAGTGCCGGAATCTGCGTCACCAGCCCGTCGCCCACGGTCAGCAAGGCATAACGGCCAATGGCCTCACCGATGCCCAGCTTGTGCTGCAGCAAACCGATGGCCACGCCACCGACCAAATTGACCACCAGGATGATCATGCCGGCAATGGCATCACCGCGCACAAACTTGGATGCGCCGTCCATCGCGCCATAAAAATCGGCTTCGCGGCTGATTTCGTTGCGCCGCGTGCGTGCTTCGACGTCGTTAATGAAGCCGGCGTTCAAATCCGCATCGACAGCCAATTGCTTGCCGGGCATCGAGTCCAGCGTAAAGCGCGCCGCCACCTCGGCGATGCGCCCGGCGCCCTTGGTTATGACGACGAAGTTGATGATGACCAGAATCAGGAACACAACGAAACCAACCGCAATGTTGCCGCCAACCAGGAAGCTGCCGAAGGATTCGATCACCTTGCCCGCAGCGTCAGGCCCGGTTTGACCGTGCATCAAGATAATGCGGGTCGATGCCACATTGAGCGACAGGCGTAACAGGGTCGTCAGCAGCAACACGGTCGGAAACACCGAAAAATCCAGCGGACGGCGCGCATTCAAACTCACCAAAAGCACGATCATGGCCAGTGCAATATTGAGCGTCAGCAGCACGTCGAGCATCAAGGTAGGGAGCGGCAATACCATCATCGCCAAAATCAGCAATACCAGCATGGGCACAGCCAGCCGGTTCACCGGCATCCCCATCACCATGACACCCTGCGCGCTCACCCGATCACCTCATCAATCGATCCGGACACGCGGCGCATTGCCGCCGTCCCTTCAGGCTGTACCCCTTGCCCAGCCTGTTGCTGGCGGTCACGCAGCTGCGCACGAATTTCCGGGCTGACTTCAGCCTCGCGCGCCTCGGCCTGTACATCCCGCCAACTCATCGCATGCCGGCGTAAATAACGCCACCAGCGCCAGCCGGAATCAAGCGCCGCCGCCAGCGCCAGCACCGTAACCAATGCCAGCAGGCCACGCTCCAGCCAGGCTGCCGTATGCGCCAAAGCAGAATTCGAGGGGAGATCAGTCAAGCCTTGCAATCCCTCCCCGCTCGCCAGTACCCAGGCGATAGCCACAGCAACGAGCGCGAGCTTCAACAAGGCCAGTGATCCATCAAACCAGAAGTCAGCAGACAACAAACGGGAAAAGACTTTAAATAAATTGATACGCGACAGATTGAATTCGGTGCGCTGGGGCGCAAACACCCACCCCGAAATCAACAGGGGGGCAACCATTGCTGCAACCAGGACAACAACCAGAAGCGGCAAAACCGCCCACACGACCGATTGGACAGCATTCAGAATAGGCGGGGAAAGTGGCTGCGCGGCGGTAACAAGAGCCGACTCGGTCAAATTCTGCAAAGCTGCAAGCAGACGCGGCATCAACCAGCCCAGCATGCCCAGCACAGCCAGCAAGACGAGCCACGCCGTCAGTTCAGCCGAACGCGGCACATCACCGGCATTGCGGGCTTGTTGCAAACGCTGCGAACTCGCCGGTTCGGTACGGGAAAGGTCAGACTCCTCGGCCATGCTCGTCTCACTGTTTGGGGCAGTCTAGCATGATGCACCGGTGCAATATCCGGCTAACCCACGCAGAATCACGCCTGTCGCGTCTTGGCAACGGCTCATCAACAGCGTGCACGCCTGCTATCTAAAACCAATAAAATCGATTAATCTGCTTTCCGCTTCATCTTGGTCAACGTCAGCCTCAGGCTCGTTTTCCATCACCAACATAAAACTCAAGAGGAGATTTACATGCGCACAATGCATTTCGCCGCTGCAGTGGCTTCGGCACTCGCCCTTTCCACTTCCGCATCTGCCGGTTTTTTTGACCTCACCCTGGCCCCCTACGTGGGTGGGAACCTGGGACAGTCCACTTCCGATATTTCGTGTCCAGCCGGCATCTCCTGCGACGATTCCGATACAGCCTGGAAAATCTATGGCGGCCTGGAAATCAACGAATACATTTCCATGGAAATTGGCTACATCGATCTGGGCGAAGCGACTTTCACGGGCACACAGGCCGGAACACGGGAAACCAACGGCATGACCACGGCCGTGGTCGGAACCTATGCAATCAGCCCCAACTTCATCCTGTCGGGCCGCGGTGGGATGAATTTCCTGAATACCGAAGTCAACGGCACGATTGCTGGCACCCCGACCCAAAACACGGGTGATACCGATGTCGTCTGGTCGTTCGGCGTAGGCGCGCAATACAACGTCACCCCATCTGTCGGGCTTCGCCTGGACTGGGAACGTTTCTTTGAAACCGGTAGCTCAGACTTCAACGGCGGCACGGGCGAAGCGGATATCGACCTGTTCTCGGCCGGCGTGGTCTACAAGTTCTGATTTACTGAATTAAACATTCAGCGCAATGACAAAGGGGGCCTAGGCCCCCTTTGTCATTGTTTTTTCTCTGCTTCATCCAGCGCACGCAAATACGCCAGCTTGTCGGCGATTTTGCCTTCCAGCCCGCGTGGCGTGGGCTGGTACCAGCGTTGTTCAGGCAAGTCGTCGGGAAAGTACCGCTCACCGGCTGCATAGGCATCCGGTTCATCGTGAGCATAACGATAGGTTCGACCGTAACCGAGTTCCTTCATCAATTTGGTCGGGGCGTTACGCAAATGCAGCGGTACATCATTAGACGGGTTGGCCGCCACGAATGCGCGCGCTGCGTTGTAAGCCACATAAGCCGCATTGCTTTTGGGCGCACAGGCAAGATAGAGACAGGCTTCAGCCAGCGCCAGTTCACCTTCCGGACTGCCCAGGCGCTCATAGGTTTCAACTGCGTCAAGCGTCATGCTGAGCGCGCGCGGGTCGGCCAGGCCAATATCTTCGGATGCCATCCGAACAAGCCGCCGCCCAAGATAACGTGGATCCGCGCCACCATCGAGCATGCGTACCAGCCAGTACAGCGCCGCGTCAGGGCTGCTGCCGCGCACGCTTTTGTGCAACGCGGAAATCTGGTCGTAAAAGGCTTCCCCGCCCTTGTCGAAGCGGCGCAAGGATTGCGCCAGCGCGTTTTCAACAAACGCAGTGTCGATTACGTCTACCTGCGCGGTGCGGGCGGCGCTGTCGAGTTGCTCCAGCAGGTTGAGCAGCTTGCGCGCGTCACCATCGGCGTAAGCCGCGAGAAGCTGATCGACGCCGTCGGCCAGCTTCAGGTTCGGCAACGCCTGCAGCGCGTGTTGCAGCAATTCACCCAGCTCGTCTGGCGTCAGCGATTTCAATACATAAACCTGGGCGCGTGACAGCAAGGCACCGACGACTTCAAACGAGGGGTTTTCAGTGGTCGCGCCGATGAAGGTGAACAGGCCGCTTTCAACATGCGGTAAAAAAGCATCCTGCTGCGCCTTGTTGAAACGGTGAACTTCGTCAACGAAGACAATGGTGGCGCGGGATAGCGACTGGTTCATGCGTGCGCGTTCGACCGCTTCTCGAATGTCCTTGACGCCTGACAGCACGGCAGAAATGGCGATGAAGTCAGCGCCAAAAGCTTGCGCGGTCAGCCGCGCCAGGGTGGTTTTTCCCACGCCCGGCGGTCCCCACAAAATCATCGAATGCAGCTTGCCGGAATCGAATGCGAGTTTAAGCGGCTTGCCGGCACCCAGCAGGTGGCGCTGCCCGACGACTTCGTTCAGCGTGCGCGGGCGCAGCCGTTCGGCCAGCGGCACGTCAGCTGGGTGCGCGGGCGCTACATGGGACTGAAACAAGTCGTCAGTCGCCAATGACGTCAGCCCCTTTGGGTGGCGTAAAGGTAAAGCGTGCTGGCGCGATCACCGGGTTGCGTGAGAATCGAGTCAGTTTGAGCGTGGTGCGCTGGCCGAAAAAATCGAGCAATTCCATTTGCGCCAGTACATCCCCCTTGAAGCCCATACGGATGCGCTCGAATGTCGTGTCCCGACTTTTCGGCGTGGCCTCCAGCCATTCCAGACCGTTTGCCTCACCTGCATTTTTCAGGCTGAAGTATTTTTCAATCGCGTTGTCGCCTGCCAGCAAGGCCGCTGGGGTGCCGGCCATGGCGTCGCCCAGTAATTTGACAGTCACTTGATCCAGGTCGGCGTCATACAGCCACAGCTTGACGCCATCGCTTACGATCACCTGCGCATACGGCGCAACATAATCCCAGCGGAACTTGCCAGGGCGAGCAAACATCATTTTGCCGCTGGCTTGCTGGGTGACTCGGCCAGATCGATCGGCGACGGTCTGGGTGAAATCGGCTTCTGCGGTTTTTGCGCCCGCAACAAACGCTTTCAAGCGTTCGACACCCCCCGCATGGCTTACATTCGCCACGACCAGTGCAAAAAACAAAACGAAAATGCGCATAGGGTTCCTAAAAAAAGTGCGCCCGATGGGCGCACTTCGTGTGACTCGACAGTTTGGCAAAAGTTTACTTTGCCTTGTTGCTGTTTATGCCAAAGGGCAAATACGCCGGGCACCAACCAAAGATCGCGGTCAACAACACAATAAAACCAATCGGACCGGCAATCATCATCGGGCCGGTCGGCGTCATCGCCCAGTAGATCAGCCCTATGCCTACAACAGCACGAATAATACGGTCGATACCACCTACATTTTTTGCCATTCCCTGCATCCTCCTGAGTTATTTGAATAATCACCTTGGTCACCCCGTCAGACTGGACGTGGGCGACGCAGGGCGAAGCTTAACGTATTTCAAACCGCATCGGTTTCAAGCAATCAAGGGCACAATCAACAGCGCGACAATGTTGATGATCTTGATCAGCGGGTTAACCGCGGGACCCGCAGTATCCTTGTACGGATCGCCGACGGTGTCGCCTGTCACGGCAGCCTTGTGCGCCTCGGAGCCCTTGCCGCCGAAGTTGCCCTCCTCAATGTATTTCTTCGCGTTGTCCCACGCCCCACCGCCCGTGGTCATCGAAATGGCGACAAAGATGCCGGTGACGATGGTGCCGAGCAATACGCCGCCCAGCGCTTGTGCGCCGAGGGTGAGACCGACGATGACCGGAACCGCGACCGGCAGCAGCGAAGGAACAATCATTTCCTTGATCGCAGCCTTGGTCAGCATGTCGACGCAGGTACCGTACTGCGGCTTGGCGGTGCCTTCCATGATGCCGGGAATTTCCTTGAACTGGCGGCGCACTTCCACCACCACCGAACCGGCAGCACGCCCTACCGCCTCCATCCCCATGGCGGCGAACAGATACGGCACCATGCCGCCGATGAACAGACCAATGATGACCATGTGATTGGACAGGTCGAAGGTCATGGCGATCGCATTGGGGTCAAGCGCCAAGGCCTTGGCGTTCAGCGCATGGGTGTAATCCGCGAACAGCACCAGCGCAGCGAGACCGGCTGAACCGATGGCGTAGCCCTTGGTGACGGCTTTGGTGGTGTTGCCTACGGCGTCTAGCGGGTCGGTGATGTTGCGGATGCTGTCGTCCAGACACGCCATTTCAGCAATGCCACCCGCGTTGTCGGTGATCGGGCCGTAAGCGTCGAGCGCGACGATGATGCCGGCCATCGACAGCATCGAGGTGGCAGCAATCGCAATACCGTACAGGCCGGCCAGTTCATAGGCACCCCAGATGGCCGCACACACGGCCAGCACCGGTAGCGCGGTGGAGCGCATGGACACGCCGATACCTGCAATGACGTTTGTGCCATGACCGGTAGTGGAGGCTTGTGCGATGTGACGTACCGGGGCGTACTCAGTCGCGGTGTAATACTCTGTAATCACCACCATTGCAGCGGTCAAGGCGAGACCGATCAAGGCAGCCAGATACAAATTCATCGATGTCACCAGTTCACCGCCGATCATCACGCCCTCACCCAGCATCCAGTTGGTGATGGGGTAAAACGCGATTGCTGCCAGCACGCCCGACACGATCAGCCCGCGATACAGCGCATTCATGATCTTGCCGCCCTCTCGCGCCTTGACGAAAAAGGTGCCGATGATCGACGCAATAATAGAAAAGCCGCCCAGCACCAGCGGATAGATCACCGCATTAGGCGAGTCGGTAATCATCAGGCCACCCAGCAGCATGGTGGCAATGATGGTTACCGCGTAGGTCTCAAACAGGTCGGCCGCCATGCCTGCGCAGTCGCCGACGTTGTCGCCGACGTTGTCTGCAATCACTGCCGGATTGCGCGGATCGTCCTCCGGAATACCGGCTTCGACCTTGCCCACCAGGTCGGCGCCCACATCCGCGCCTTTGGTGAAGATGCCGCCGCCCAAACGGGCGAAAATGGAAATCAGCGAGCCGCCAAAGGCCAGACCGACCAGTGCATGGGTTGCTTCCTCCGTAGTGGCGCCCATCGACAAGGTGAGAAATGCGAAATAACCTGCCACTCCCAGCAATCCCAGACCAACCACCAGCATGCCGGTAATGGCTCCGCCCTTGAACGCGACATTCAGCGCCGCATTGAGGCCGTCCCTGGCGGCTTCAGCAGTGCGCACGTTGGCGCGCACCGAGACGTTCATGCCGATGTAGCCGGTGAGTCCCGAGAGAATGGCACCCAGCGCAAAGCCGACTGCAGTCTGCCATCCCAGTGCAACAAAGATCGCGATCAGCAGGATGATGCCAACCATGGCGATGGTGGTGTATTGCCGATTCAGATACGCCGAAGCCCCCTCCTGTACCGCCGCCGCAATCTCGCGCATGCGGTCGTTGCCGGTCGGCAGCCCGATGATCCATTTGATCGACACGATTCCGTATAGCAGTGCCAAGCCGGCCGCCACGAGGGCAAACATCAATCCTTCATTCATTATTTTCTCCTCCAAAGACTCAAAAAAAAACGGCAGCTTGCGCCACCGTTCTCATTTCCTACCCCTTGCCCATCGCCAGGCCGCCTTCAAAACGGGTGCCTGGCTGAAACCCAAAGATCTCATCGAGCCGGAGATCGCGGATGCACTCATCAACCGCACCCTGCCCATGCTCACGCTGGACCTCGGACAGGATCAGCTTGGCCGAATTGCCGTTATAGAAGCCACCGAAGTCGGCTTGCACGCGCAACAATTGTTTGGCCCGATCAAGCGTCATGCCATCCCTCTGCAGGCAGCCTGCACGTCACGCCTCACAGCTTGAACGCCGCCAGTTTCTTTGCCACGGCAATATTCTTCAGCGTTACATAAACCGGCAGGCCGTCGGCGTACTTCGGATAATCCTCACCCTGGATCAGGGGCGTCAGGTAACGCTTGCACTTGGGCGTAATGCCGAAGCCGTCCTTGGTGATGAAGTCGCGCGGCATGAATTTCTCGACGTTGGCAACATCCTTCAAATCCGCGACGCCAATCCTGTACTTATAGGGCACATCCGAAAGACGTTCGACCGTCGGCATCACCGAGTTGTGGCCCTTGATCGCCAGTTCAACGGCTTTCTTGCCGAGTTCGTAGGCCTGTTTCACGTCGGTCTTCGACGCGATATGACGTGCGGCACGCTGCAGGTAATCTGCGACCGCCCAGTGGAACTTGTGACCGAGCGCATCCTTGATCATGTTGGCCACCACCGGCGCGGCCCCGCCCAGTTGCGCATGGCCGAAGGCATCGCGCGTGCCCTGCTCAGCGAGGAACTTGCCGTCCGGGTAATGGCAGCCTTCGGAGACGACGACCGTGCAGTAGCCGTGTTCCTTCACCAGCTTGTCGACGCGGGCGAGGAATTTCTTCTGATCGAACTCGATTTCCGGGAACAGAATCACGACCGGAATGCCGTGATCTTCCACCAGCCCGCCCGCCGCCGCGATCCAGCCGGCGTGACGTCCCATCACTTCGAGGACGAAAATCTTGGTCGAGGTCTTGGCCATCGACTTCACGTCAAAACTGGCTTCCAGCGTGGACACCGCAATGTATTTGGCGACCGAGCCGAAACCCGGGCAGCAGTCGGTGATCGGCAGGTCGTTGTCAACCGTCTTCGGCACGTGGATTGCCTGGATCGGATAGCCCATCGCTTCGGACAACTGGCTGACCTTGAAGCAGGTATCGGCTGAATCGCCGCCGCCGTTGTAGAAGAAGTAGCCGATGTTGTGCGCCTTGAAGACCTCGATCAGACGCGCATATTCGCGCTTGTTGGCTTCCAGCGATTTGAGCTTGAAGCGGCACGAACCGAAGGCGCCCGACGGAGTGGAACGCAGCGCGGCGATTGCGGCATCGGTTTCCTTGGTGGTGTCGATCAGGTCTTCGGTCAGCGCGCCGATGATGCCGTTGCGGCCGGCGTAGACCTTGCCGATCTTGTCCTTGTTCTTGCGCGCGGTTTCGATCACGCCACAGGCCGAGGCATTGATGACGGCGGTGACACCGCCGGACTGTGCATAAAAGGCGTTCATTTTTTTCGCCATGGTGAGTCTCCTCTATTTTTTTGAAAAAGAATGCGTAAAAAAGCCAGCCCCTACTGCTGGCTGGCTTGTTCAATCAACTGTTGCCGGATACCTCGCCCTCGGCGAGCCGCTTGGCCTCCTCGTCGGCCTGCATTTTCAGCAGCGTGGTCACGCAGTCGCCGATGTCGTCGTATTCCTCACGTCCGGTGCTGAAACGATCACGGATACGGTAGAAGAACATGCTGCGATAGCGCGAATCGCCGGTTTTGGACAGCACGAAATGACATCCGCGCTCGAGCCAGTAAAACCCCGGGCACAAGGTCAACTCACGGTCGTCGATGTACAGCCGGATTTCAGTTTCGACATCCTGAATCTCTACATCGTGACCGTAGCGTTCTTTCACCGCACTGGTAATAACCCAGCGCTCGGTGTCGGTCATGGGCGCAATCTGCTGCGGCATTTTTATTTTGGTTAGGCCAGGGCTGCAAAAATCGAATCGCGAATGCCATCTACCTTACCGACACCCGCAACCTTCACGTATTTGGGTGCACCGGCTTCGCCACGTGCTGCCCAGTCGCCGTAGTACTTCACCAGCGGCTCGGTTTGCGCGTGATAGACGTCAAGACGTTTTTTTACCGTGTCTTCGTGGTCGTCGTCGCGCTGGATCAAATCTTCACCTGTAATGTCATCCTTGCCGGCCACTTTCGGCGGGTTGAACACAACGTGATAGGTGCGGCCCGAGCCGACATGGACACGGCGGCCTGACATGCGCTTGACGATTTCCTCGTCAGCGACGTCGATCTCGACCACGTAATCAATCGGCACACCAGCAGCCTTCATCGCCTCGGCCTGCGGGATGGTGCGCGGAAAGCCGTCGAACAGATAACCGTTCTTGCAGTCTGATTCGGTGAGGCGCGCCTTGACCATGCCAATAATGATGTCGTCGGAAACCAGACCTCCCGCGTCCATGATGGCCTTTGCCTTCATGCCGAGTTCGGAGCCCGCCTTGATCTGCGCGCGCAACATGTCCCCGGTTGAAATTTGCGGAATACCGTATTTTTCCTTGATGTAATTGGCCTGGGTACCCTTGCCGGCGCCAGGGCCGCCCAACAGAATCAAACGCATTGCATGTCTCCCTTGATTATGGATTGTCGAACCGCGCTTGCCTCGTGCAAGCTGTGTCAAACCGCGCTAGCCTAAGCCAAGCATGGCCGGAGCAAAACTTAAAAAATTTTATTGCTGGATTGAAGTTGTTTGAAACAGCTCACGAACCCGCGCCAGGTCTTCCGCCGTATCAACTCCCGGAGCAGGAACAGTCGGGGTAATCCCGATGCTGATGCGATAGCCATGCCACAGGACGCGCAATTGCTCGAGCATTTCGAAGCGCTCCAGCGGCGAGGCCGCGAGGCTGGCATAGGTACGTAGAAAACCGGCGCGATAGGCATACAGGCCAATGTGGCGCAAGGCACCCAGTTCGTGCGGCATCGCCTGCTGTTCGGCGAAGGCGTCACGCGGCCACGGAATCGGCGCGCGACTGAAATACAACGCGTAACCAGCTTCGTCGGTCACCACCTTGACGACATTGGGGTTGATGAAATCAGCGGGGTCGAGAATCGGATGCGCCAGGGTTGCCATCACCGCATCTTGATGCAACACCAGCTGTCGCGCGGCTTCGCGAATCAACGCCGGGTCAATCAGCGGCTCGTCGCCCTGCACGTTGACCACCAGCGTGTCGTCCCCCCAACCCAGCGTTTCGGCGACTTCGACCAAACGCTCGGTGCCGGACTGATGATCGGGCGAGGTCATGATGACCGGGTAGCCCGCCTCGGCTACCGCCTGCTGTACCCGCTCATCATCGGTTGCCACCAC
>MGZO01000029.1:138-2145 GCA_001802655.1 Hydrogenophilales bacterium RIFOXYD1_FULL_62_11 | reverse complement strand
TTTCCGCCAGCGGCTTGCCAGGCAAGCGACTCGATGCATAGCGCGCAGGGATAACCACCCGGAAATGCATGCTCAAGCCTTGCCGTGAATTTCGTCCACCTCAAGCGGACGCGCCTCTTCCGGCAGCATCACCGGAATATCGTCACGAATCGGGTAGGCAATGCGGCACGCCGGGCACACCAGTTCGAGTGCGGATTTTTTCCAGGTCAGCGGGCCTTTGCAAACCGGGCAGACAAGAAGATCAAGAAGCTTCGGGTTCATCAACAAGGTTCCTGTAAAACGACTGCGCTTTGGCCTCATCGGGCTGCTGCGACTTATTTTGATAAAGGTGAATATCTGCAACCGACAGCAGGGTCATCAAATCATGGCCATCCTGAGGAGCCTGACTGACCCCCAGGCTCACCCCCATCGGCAAGCCATTGCTCTGGCTCCAGGCTTGGGTGCGCGCCTCGATGCGCTCAAAAACCTGTTTCATCGCCGCATCGCTGCGCACCGGCAGGATGGCGACAAACTCATCGCCTCCCCAACGCCCGCATACGCCCATTTCAACCGAATCGTTGAAAATCTGCGCAAACTCGGCCAATACGCGATCCCCCACGCCGTGCCCATAACGGTCATTGACCATCTTGAACTGATTGAGGTCGGCAAACAGAACCGTTGCGGGATTGCCTGCATTTGCCTTGTCAAAGAGGTTGTCCGCTGCTGCCAGCAATCCATGCCGGTTGAGCAAACCGGTCAAGGCATCGAAACGACTTCGGTAATCCAGCTGGCGGCGCTGGCCTTCGATGCGTCCCATCAGGATGTAAGCGTATAAAGCCAGCGACACCCAGAACACGCCAAAAAAAACGTCGCCTGCGCTGATTTCAAATCCACCCATGCGGTAACGGAAAGCAAAAGAAACTGCCATGCCCAGAAAAGCGCCGCCGAGTACTTCAGCAAACAGACGCATGCCATAGCGCATGCCGTTGCCCAGCAACACCATCAAAAACGCCAGGGCTGAAGGTGGAATGAGATTGGGGTCATGAATCACGCACAGGGTAACGATCAGCAGATCGGCTGCCATCGCACCCCGGATATTCTGCAGCGTGACGCCTTTCAGCGCCTGACGAAAAAACCAGGTGTTAAGCGCGAAATAAACACCCAGTGCGATCAAGAGTTGTTCGATGCTGAACAGCACCGGCGGCACACTGTCCAGCGTCGAGAAATAAATCACCGCCAGCGCGAAGAACAGATAGCGCGTAAAAAACTGGGTGATGATTTCCGCACGATCCGGCATCCAGAATCCAGCTTCCCCGGACTCGACTTCCCAGTGGCAGGGATGGCGGCGATCGCTCCAGTCAGACTTTTGCATCTAAAACTCCCTGCGCATGCGTAAGTTATGAACGTGTTTGATGCGTGCGCCTAGCCAATCGATGAATCCAGGTTCCGGGGCGACATCAAGCTGCACCGCCCACCAATCAGTTCCTGCAAAGCTTGCGCATTTTACCGCGTCTTTTTCGGTCATCACCACCGCGCCATCGGCTGGCAGGTCTTGCGGCTGAAATGCGTGATGATCCGGATACGCACGTGGCCTGAAGCGGACGCCCGCCGCTTGCAGCATGTCGAAAAATCCCTGTGGACGGCCGATCCCGGTTACGGCGAGCCAGTCCTGTGCAGGCAGTTCACGCAGCATCCGGGTAGTTTGCGGCGCACGCAGCCGATAGACCTGGCCGGCCGTGTAGTCGGCGCGCCAACAGGCCACCGGCAAATCCGTTCGTGGCCGGGCCTCGCCGCGCACCACCTGGACCACTGCATCAACCTGCTTGAGGCGACGCCCAGGTTCGCGCAGAGGACCAGCCGGCAGCGGCCAGCCATTGCCCAAACCGGCCTCTGCGTCAATCACCGCCAGCTCGATATCGCGCTGCAACCGGTAATGTTGCAAACCATCGTCAGACACCAGCACATCGACCTCCGGATGGCTCGCCAGCAGCGTACGTGCTGCGGCAACCCGGTCACGCCCCACCACCA
>MGZO01000029.1:0-83 GCA_001802655.1 Hydrogenophilales bacterium RIFOXYD1_FULL_62_11 | reverse complement strand
CAAGCTGGTGGCCTGAACCTCGACGCAGCCACGTGCTGCTCCGCCATACCCGCGGCTGATCACGCCCGGGTGATATCCCTCCG
>MGZO01000028.1:2622-5054 GCA_001802655.1 Hydrogenophilales bacterium RIFOXYD1_FULL_62_11 | reverse complement strand
GATGCCGGGGTAACCCTCGGCGTCCACGCCCTGGATGGCGTCACCCACCGGCTGCACGAAGCAGTTGATCAGGGTGGCCTGGATGTCGGTGCCGGCGGCGCTCATGATGCGGCCCGCGCCGATGGCGCCCGCGTGCAGGTTGTCCAGGAAACGCTGCTCCCATTCGGCCCGTTCCGCCTCTTTTTCCACCGAAGCGAGCGCCCGCGCCACGCGGCGGTACAGGTCTTCCAGACCGGATTCGCCCGGCTTCAGGTATTTCTCGGCCAGCACGTCCTGGCTGATGGGTTGGGTGGCGGTCAGGTCCTGGGGACGCATGGTGTTGTCGCGTTTCATCTCGGTGTTTGTTGGAAAGAGTGAGAGGGGGCGGCCAGGCTGCGGGGTGGTGGCAGGGTGGCTCGGGTCGGGCATGCCGTCGTGTGGGCGGCGAACGACCGGACGGGTAAAAACCACCCGCCATTTTGCCCTGCCCGGCGCCGGTTCAACGACCACGCATCCGATGCCCGTCCCTTTTCCGAGCGAATTCGGCGGTGGCACCCGGTTGCCCCGGCCCGCCCGCGCCCGGCAACTGCCTCCTGAACAGGCAATCCGCTTTCTATATGCCTCACTTCATCCATCAGAAAGAATTTGCCCATCGTGTTCGACATAAGGCTGGTACGGGCCCGTGCCGCTGTGGGAGGCTAACGAGGCCGGCACAAACGCACCTTGTGCTGCGTCAAACACGTGAACTTCGCCCTCCTCGATCACGTAGTGCCAGCCGTGCAGCGACAGCTGGCCCGCTTCCGCTGCGCGGCGCACCATGGGGTAATCCATCAGCCGCTCCAGCTGCAGCACCACCGCGCGCTGCTCGGTGCGGCGCAGCGCTTCGGCGCTGGGCTGGACCGGCAGCAGGGCCTCGTCGGCCAGCTTGAGCCAAGCCTTGAGCGCCACCGCTTCGTCGGGCGCACCTTCGTAGGCGGTGCGGATCGCACCGCAATGGCTGTGGCCGCAGACGATGATGCGCTCCACCTTCAGGCTGAGCACCGCGAACTCAATCGCGGCCATCGTTCCATGAAGTCCGTGCGACTGGTCGTAGGGCGGCACGAACGCGCCCACGTTGCGCACGAGAAACAACTCGCCCGGCGCAGCGCCCGTCAGCAGGTAGGGCACCAGGCGCGAGTCGGAACAGCCGATGAACAGCGTCTTGGGATGCTGGCCCTGTGCCACCAGGTCCTGGAAGCGCTGCTGGTGCAGCGGAAAATAATCCGAATGGAAATCGCGCAGGCGCAACAGCAGGTCGTCGGGCATGGCGGCTTCGGTCTCACTGAACGAGGGGCGAGTCGGCACCTTCGAGTTCGATCCCTTCGACCTTCGCCTGCCCCACCAGCAGCTGCATGTACTGGCGCAGCGCCGTGCTGCGCGACTGCAGCGCGAGGCGGCTGGCGATCTGGTCGCGGACCTGCTCGAACTCGGGCAGCTGGCCCTTCTTGCGGCCCAGCACCTCGATGATGTGCAGGCCGAAGCGCGTGTGCACCAGGCGCGGGTGCACGCCCATGCCCCAGCGCGAATCGCTCTGGAAGAACAGCTCGTTCGCCAGCTCGGGGGCGCAGGCTTCCGGCGTCACCCAGCCCAGGTCGCCGCCCTGGGCGCCCGAGGGGCAGTTCGACAACTCGCCCGCCAGTTGCGCGAAGCGCCCCGCGGGCACGTCCTTGCGCGACAGGTCCAGCAAGGCCGTTTCGGCGCGCTGCGAGAGCGCGTGCACATTGACGCCCGGCGTCACAGCAAACAGGATGTGCCGCACATGCAGTGCCTGCCCGACGATCAGCCGGTTTTTCTGCGCTTCGTAGTGACGGCGGCATTCCTCTTCGGTGGGATCGGGCGAAGTCACGGCCTGGTCGAGCATGGTCTCGATGACCTGGCGCTGCGCCTCGTCCGGCTGCAGCGCCACCAGACCCCGGTACAGCGGCAGCAGGCCCTGTTTCACCGCCTCCTGGATCAGCAGCTCGGTGTAGGCGCGCTCGCGCAGGGTCTGGGCATCGAGCACTTCATCGGGTTCGTGCAGGGCGATGCCGTTGATGCTGGCAACGGCGGGTTGGGCCAGATCGGCGCAGGCGCAACTGCTGCTGCCGCAACCAACAGTAGAAGATGGGCTCATGGCAAGTTCCTGGTTCATGTTGGAAGCGCTCACGGCTGGCGGGGGTCGTTCGGCGTCAGGCCCAGCTTGCGGCTGCGCACCACCTGGTAGGGGCGAACCACATAGGCCAGCGTGCCGAAGCCGCTCCACACGTGCACCAGACGCGAGAAGGGAAAGAGCAGGAAGATCGTCATGCCCAGCACCAGATGCACCTTGTAGGGCCAGTCCATGGTCACCAGGGCGGCCGCGTCGGGGCGGAAGGTGACGATGCGCTGCGCCCACTCGGCCAGCACCAGCATGGCGCTGCCATCGGCGTGCGAAT
>MGZO01000028.1:797-2606 GCA_001802655.1 Hydrogenophilales bacterium RIFOXYD1_FULL_62_11 | reverse complement strand
TGTCGGTGCGGTGGCTGGTGAGGCGGATGCGGTCATCGAAGATGCGGCGGTGCAACAGCAGCGACAGGCCCACGAAGCAGATCACCCCAGCGGTACCGCCCGCATAGATGGCCAGGCGCTGCTTGACCGACGCATCCATGATGCCTTCGTAGAAGAAGTGCGGCGTGAGCAAGCCCACGGCGTGGCCAAAAAACAGGAACAGGATGCCGATGTGGAACAGGTTGCTTCCCCAGCGCAGCTGGCCCTTGCGCAGCAGCTGCGAGGAATCGCTTTTCCAGGTGTACTGGTCGCGGTCGAAGCGCGCCAGGCTGCCCATGAGGAACACCGACAGGCAGATGTAGGGATAGACGTTGAAGAAGAAGTTGTGCAGCGTGTTCATGCCGGCTCTCCTGAAGAAGGATGGGGTGACTTTCTGACGATGTGGATGGGCTGTGGCTGATTCGGTTTGGCCTGGCCTTCGGTTGAACAACCACCGAACACCTCGGGCTCGGCCCAGCTCTCGTCCATTTCCGGCTCGGGCGCGACGGCCACGGCTTCGGCCTTCTCGCCCGCCAGCTCCAGCACCGCTGCCAGCACGCTGGCGTAGGGACTCTGGCGACCAGCCAGCGCGCTGAAGATCACGCGCACGATGTGCGCGATCTCGCCCATGAATTCACGCGCCTGCAGGGGCGGCTGGGTGGACGCGAATTCCAGCACCACCGGCAGGTAGTCCGGCAGCTCGTCGGGGCCCAGGTACAGCCCGGCTTTTTCGTAGGTCTGGATCAGGTCGACCATGGCCGGGCCGCGGTCACGCGAGTCGCCGTGCACGTGTTCGAACAGGTGCAGCGCGGTGCGGCGACCACGGTCGAACAGCTCGACGTACTCGGACTCCACGTCCAGCGCGGGCTGGGTGGACAGGTGCCTTAGCAACGCGTCGAGCTCTGCCAGCCGGGCGGCCGGCAAAGCCGCCTCGGTGCGCAGCGCCTGCTGCAGCTCGGCGGTGTGGGCGCGGAACGCCGCGTCGGGGTAACGCAGCAGGTGCGCCAGCACGCGCAGCGTGAGGCGAGCCTGGGGCGGGGATGAAGCGAAAAAACTCATGACCTCATGCCTCCAGCTTGATCGGAATGGTGCGTTTCTTCTCGCTGCCAAACAGGCTGATTTCGGTCTCGCCTTCGGAACAACCGTTGCCGAAACTGAAGCCACAACCGCCCTTCACGTTGAAGGTGTTTTCGGCGTACTCGCGGTGCGTGGTCGGGATCACGAAGCGGTCTTCGTAGTTGGCGATCGCCATGTAGCGGTACATCTCTTCCACCTCGCGAGCGGTCAGGCCCACCTGGTCGAGCACGTCCTGGTTGACCAGGCCGTCCACGTGTTTGGTGCGCTGATACGAGCGCATGGCCAGCATGCGTTCGAGCGCGCGCACCACCGGGCCGGTGTCGCCGGCGGTCAGCAGGTTGGCCAGGTACTTGACCGGGATGCGCAGCTGCGACACGTCCGGGATCTCGCCGTTCTGGCTCAGCATGCCGGCGTTGGCCGAGGCGGTGATGGGCGAGAGCGGTGGCACGTACCAGACCATGGGCAGGGTGCGGTACTCGGGGTGCAGCGGCAGGGCCACCTTCCACTCCACGGCCATCTTGTAGACCGGGCTCTGACGGGCCGCGGCCATCCAGGCGTCGGGGATGCCGTCGATGCGCGCCTGCTCGATCACCTTGGGGTCGTTCGGATCCAGGAACAAATCGAGCTGGGCCTGGTAAAGATCGATCTCATTGGGCGTGCTCGCGGCTTCGGCGATGCGATCGGCGTCGTACAGCAGCACGCCGAGGTAACGGA
>MGZO01000028.1:0-752 GCA_001802655.1 Hydrogenophilales bacterium RIFOXYD1_FULL_62_11 | reverse complement strand
CGATGCGCGGGTAGCAGAAGATGCACTTCTCGGCCTTGCCGCTTTTCCAGTTGTAGTAGATCTTCTTGTAGGGGCAGCCGCTCACGCACATGCGCCAGCCGCGGCACTTGTCCTGGTCGATCAGCACGATGCCGTCTTCCTCGCGCTTGTAGATCGAGCCCGAGGGGCACGAAGCCACACACGCCGGGTTCAGGCAGTGCTCGCACAGGCGCGGCAGGTACATCATGAAGGTGTTCTCGAACTGACCCATCATGTCTTTCTGGGCCTGCTCGAAACCGTCCATGTTCGCGTCTTTGCTGCGCTTGCTGAACTCGCCGCCCAGGATCTCTTCCCAGTTCGGGCCCCACTCGATCTTCTCCATGCGCTTGCCGGTGATCAGCGAACGCGGGCGGGCGGTGGGCGCGTGCTTCATCTCCGGCGCCGACTGCAGGTGGTCGTAGTCGAAGGTGAAGGGCTCGTAGTAATCGTCGATCTGCGGCAGGTTGGGGTTGCTGAAGATCTTCATCAGCAGCGACCACTTGCCCCCCTGCTTGGGCACGATGGAACCGTCGGCCTTGCGGACCCAGCCCCCGTTCCACTTGTCCTGGTTTTCCCATTCCTTGGGGTAGCCGATGCCGGGCTTGGTCTCGACGTTGTTGAACCAGGCGTACTCCACGCCGGGGCGGCTGGTCCAGACGTTCTTGCAGGTGACCGAACAGGAGTGGCAGCCGATGCACTTGTCCAGGTTGAGCACCATGCCGATTTGTGCGCGT
>MGZO01000027.1:13473-14533 GCA_001802655.1 Hydrogenophilales bacterium RIFOXYD1_FULL_62_11 | reverse complement strand
GAAGATCGTCAACCAGATGCAGGAAGGCACCGACAAGCCGCGCCACAAGGTGGAATTTGTCGTGGGCGAATACGTGCGCGTCAAGGAAGGCCCGTTCACGGACTTCAACGGCACGGTCGAAGAAGTCAACTACGAGAAGAACAAGATGCGCGTGTCGGTGACCATTTTCGGTCGTGCCACGCCGGTCGAACTCGAATTCAGCCAGGTCGAAAAGACCTGAAGTTTCCGTGACGCTGGTGGGTCGGCCCGACGCCAGCGCCATTTGTCTTTTCCGGGTCCCCCACCGCGAGGAGGTTGTCTTGATGGCAGCCGTCTGCACTCGCAGGAGCTAAAAAATGGCGAAAAAAATCGTCGGCTTCATCAAGCTGCAAGTGCCAGCTGGTAAAGCCAACCCCTCCCCACCGATCGGCCCGGCCCTGGGCCAGCGCGGCCTCAACATCATGGAGTTCTGCAAGGCGTTCAACGCCCAGACCCAGGGTCTTGAGCCCGGCATGCCGATCCCGGTGACCATCACCGCGTTTGCGGACAAGAGCTTCACCTTCAAGATGGGTACGCCCCCGGCGACCTACATGATCAAGAAGGCCATCAAGCTCGACAAGGGTTCTCCGGTGCCCAACAAGCAAAAGGTCGGCAAGATCACGCGCGCTCAGCTCGAAGAGATCGTGAAGACCAAGATGAAAGACATGACCGCCGCCGATGTGGACGCCGCTGTGCGCACCATCGCCGGTTCGGCCCGCTCGATGGGCGTGATTGTGGAGGGCGTGTAAATGTCCAAGCTGACCAAAAAGCAAAAAGCTTTCGCCGGCAAAGTGGATGCCAACAAGCTCTACGCGCTGACCGACGCCCTGGCCATCATCAAAGAATGTGCCAACGCCAAGTTTGACGAATCCATCGACGTGGCGATCCAGCTCGGCGTGGACGCCAAGAAATCCGACCAGGTGGTGCGTGGCGCCGTCGTGATGCCCAACGGCACCGGCAAGACCAAGCGCGTGGCCGTGTTCGCCCAGGGTGCCAAGGCCGAAGAAGCGAAGGCCGCTGGTGCCGACATCGTCGGCATGGA
>MGZO01000027.1:9344-13444 GCA_001802655.1 Hydrogenophilales bacterium RIFOXYD1_FULL_62_11 | reverse complement strand
CGCCAAGGCTGGTCAGGTGCAGTTCCGCGTCGACAAGGCCGGCATCGTGCACGGCACGATCGGTCGCCGTTCGTTCGAAGCCGACAAGCTCCAAGGCAACCTGGTCGCCCTGCTCGACGCGCTGACCAAGGCCAAGCCTGCTACCAGCAAGGGTGTTTACCTGCGCAAAGTGGCCGTGTCTTCGACCATGGGTGTGGGCGTTCGCGTCGACATGCAGTCCATCGCGGCCTGATCGCGAAAAGAATTCGGGCCACTCCAGTGGCCCGGGTGTGGTGGGTCCGTGGTTTGACAACACCGTCAGTCCACGGGGCCATCCAAGACCGTTGGTGTCGGGGAGTGTTCGAAAGAACGCCGACCGACTTAATTGTGACAAGCCAACGCAGATGGCGATCCCGCTGCAGATGGAATGAGTTCCTGAAACAGTTGGTCGCTGCAATGAGGCGTGCCGGAGGCTTTGGGGCCGAGGGCACATTTAAGGAGTAGACCTTGAGTCTGAATCGCAGTGAGAAAGAAGCGGTCATTTCCGAAGTGACCAGCCTCGCCGCTAAAGCTCAAACGCTCGTGATGGCGGAATACCGTGGCATCACGGTCGCGAACATGGACAAATTGCGTGTCACAGCCCGCAACAGCGGTGTGAGCCTGAGCGTGTTGAAAAACACCCTGGCCCGCCGTGCGGTGGCTGGCAGCAGTTTTGAAGTGGTCGCCGACCAGATGACCGGTCCGCTGATCTATGGCTTCTCCGAAGACGCCGTGGCCGCCGCGAAAGTGGTGGCCGAATTCGCGAAAACCAACGACAAGTTGGTGATTCGCGCTGGCGTCTACGGTGGCAAAGTCCTGGACATCGAGGGCGTCAAGCAGCTCGCCAGCATCCCTTCCAAGGAAGTGTTGTTGGCTCAGCTGTGTGGCTTGCTGATGTCGCCTATTTCGCGTACGGCTGTTGTGCTGGGCGCGTTGGCGGCGAAAAAAGGCGAAGGCGCTGCCGCTCCGGCAGAAGCAGCTGCAGAACCCGCAGCTGAACCCGCCGCACCGGCAGAAGACGCTGCCGCCGCCTGAGCGCGCGGCAGATTCGTTTAACCAATTGTTAGGAAATCAAAATGGCATTCGATAAAGACGCATTTTTGACCGCGCTGGATAGCATGACGGTCATGGAACTCAACGACCTGGTGAAAGCCATCGAAGAGAAGTTTGGTGTGAGCGCTGCCGCCATGGCCGCTCCTGCCGCTGGTGGTGGCGGTGCCGCTGCTGCTGCTGAAGAGAAGACCGAATTCAACGTCGTGCTGCTCGAAGCCGGCGCCAACAAGGTCTCCGTCATCAAAGCCGTGCGCGAAATCACCGGTCTGGGCCTGAAAGAAGCCAAGGACCTGGTCGACGGCGCTCCGAAGAACGTGAAAGAAGCTGTTGCCAAGGCCGACGCCGAAGCCGCAGTGAAGAAGCTGGTGGATGCCGGCGCCAAGGCCGAGCTGAAGTAATTCACTCGCCAGGCCAGGGCTGGAGTGCTCGAAAGAGCCTCCAGCCTTTGGTGCTTTCTGAGCGCACCCCCGCCAGCGCCCATGGGCTTGGCACAGTGTTTTAAATAAACACTGATAAGCAAACTCTGGCGAGTTTGTTTATCAGTGTTTTCTGACCCCGACTGCAGAAAACGACTTGGTTCGGGCCTGTGTGCAACGCACAGGCCGTCCGCCAATGGTTGGTAGAGGCCAGCCACCAAGCAAGTCACCAGGAGTCCATCCCTGGTAGGCAGACAGTCGCCGCAGACCTCAAGCCCGGAGATCTCATGGCCACAGCATCGAATTATTCATACACCGAACGCAAACGCATCCGAAAGAGTTTTGGCACCCGCGAAACCGTCATCGCGATCCCTTACCTCTTGCAGATGCAAAAGGACGCGTACACCGCGTTCCTGCAAGCCGATTCGGCACCCAAAAAGCGCACCAACGAGGGCCTGCAGGCGGCGTTCGAAGCCGCCTTCCCCATCGTCTCGCACAACGGCTTTGTGGAGATGAAGTTCGTCGAGTACAACCTGGCCAAGCCGGCGTTCGACGTGCGCGAATGCCAGACCCGTGGCCTGACCTTTGCTTCGGCCGTGCGCGCCCGCGTGCAGCTCATCATTTACGACCGCGAGTCCTCGACCAGCCAGTCCAAGGTCATCAAGGAAGTGAAGGAACAAGAGGTCTACATGGGCGAAGTGCCCCTGATGACCGACAAGGGTTCCTTCATCATCAACGGCACCGAGCGTGTCATCGTGTCGCAGCTGCACCGTTCGCCGGGTGTGTTCTTCGAGCACGACAAGGGCAAGACCCACAGCTCGGGCAAGCTGCTGTTCTCGGCCCGCATCATTCCTTACCGCGGTTCGTGGCTCGACTTCGAATTCGATCCGAAGGACGTGCTGTTCTTCCGTGTCGACCGCCGCCGCAAGATGCCGGTGACCATCCTGCTCAAGGCCATCGGCCTGACGCCGGAAACCATCCTGGCGAACTTCTTCGTCAACGACCACTTCCGCCTGATGGACAGCGGCGCCCAGATGGCCTTCGTGCCCGAGCGCCTGCGTGGCGAGGTGGCCCGTTTCGACATCACCGACAAGTCGGGCAAGGTCGTGGTCGCCAAGGACAAGCGCATCACCGTGCGCCACACCCGCGAAATGGAACAGTCCGGAACCACGCACATCAGCGTGCCCGAAGACTTCATGATCGGCCGCGTGGTCGCGCGCAACATCGTTGACGCCGACACCGGCGAGATCATCGCCAAGGCCAACGACGAGTTGACCGAAGTGCTGCTGAAGAAACTGCGCACCTCGGGCGTGCAGGACCTGCAGTGCCTCTACACCAACGAACTCGACCAGGGCGCTTACATCAGCCAGACCCTGCGCAGCGACGAAACCGCTGACGAGTTCGCCGCCCGTGTAGCCATCTACCGCATGATGCGCCCCGGCGAACCGCCGACCGAAGACGCGGTGCAAGCCCTGTTCCACCGCCTGTTCTACAACCCGGACACCTACGACCTGTCGCGCGTGGGCCGCATGAAGTTCAACGCCCGCGTGGGCCGCGACGAATCCACCGGCGCCATGGTGCTGTCCAACGAAGACATCCTGGCCGTGGTCAAGATCCTCGTGGACCTGCGCAACGGCCGTGGCGAAGTCGATGACATCGACCACCTGGGCAACCGCCGCGTGCGCTGCGTCGGCGAACTCGCCGAGAACCAGTACCGCACCGGTCTGGCTCGCATCGAAAAGGCCGTGAAAGAGCGTCTGGGCCAGGCCGAGCAAGAGCCGCTGATGCCGCACGACCTGATCAACTCCAAGCCGATTTCAGCGGCCCTCAAGGAGTTCTTCGGTGCCTCCCAGCTGTCGCAATTCATGGACCAGACCAACCCGCTGGCCGAGATCACCCACAAGCGCCGCGTGTCGGCCCTTGGCCCGGGCGGTCTGACCCGCGAACGTGCCGGCTTCGAAGTGCGTGACGTGCACGTGACCCACTACGGTCGCGTCTGCCCGATTGAAACGCCTGAAGGTCCGAACATCGGCCTGATCAACTCGCTGGCCCTGTACGCGCGTCTGAACGAATACGGCTTCATCGAAACCCCGTACCGTCGCGTGATCGACGGCCAGGTGACGAACCAGATCGACTACCTGTCGGCCATCGAAGAAGGCAAGTACGTCATCGCCCAGGCCAACGCCACGCTGGACGCCGAAGGCCGCCTGACCGGCGACCTGATTTCCGCGCGTGAAAAGGGTGAATCCATCCTGACCTCGGCCGACACCATCCAGTACATGGACGTGTCACCGGCGCAGATCGTGTCCGTGGCGGCATCGCTGGTGCCGTTCCTGGAACACGATGACGCAAACCGCGCACTGATGGGCGCCAACATGTCGCGCCAGGCCGTGCCCGTGCTGCGCCCCGAGAAGCCGCTGGTCGGCACCGGCATCGAGCGCGTCGCCGCGATCGACTCCGGCACCGTGGTCACCGCCAAGCGTGGCGGTGTGGTCGACTACGTGGACGCGACCCGCATCGTGATCCGCGTGAACGACGCCGAAGCCGTGGCCGGTGAAGTCGGTGTGGACATCTACAACCTGATCAAGTACCAGCGTTCCAACCAGAACACCA
>MGZO01000027.1:9176-9266 GCA_001802655.1 Hydrogenophilales bacterium RIFOXYD1_FULL_62_11 | reverse complement strand
ACCTGGGAGAAATCTCGATCGGCCAGAACATGCTGATCGCCTTCATGCCCTGGAACGGCTACAACTTCGAAGACTCGATCCTCATCTCCG
>MGZO01000027.1:0-9097 GCA_001802655.1 Hydrogenophilales bacterium RIFOXYD1_FULL_62_11 | reverse complement strand
CGCGGAAGAAATCACCCGTGACATTTCCAATCTGGCCGAGCGCCAGTTGGGTCGTCTGGACGAGTCCGGCATTATTGCGATCGGTGCAGAAGTCGAAGCCGGCGATGTGCTGGTCGGCAAGGTTACGCCTAAGGGCGAAACCCAGCTGACCCCGGAAGAAAAGCTGCTGCGTGCCATCTTTGGCGAAAAGGCCAGCGATGTGAAAGACACCAGCCTCAAGGTGCCGTCCGGCATGTCCGGCGTGGTCATCGACGTGCAGGTGTTCACCCGTGAAGGCATCGAGCGTGATGTCCGCGCGCAGTCGATTGTCGACACGCAACTGGCTGAATACCGCAAGGACATGACCGACCGTATGCGTATCGTTGAAGACGACACGTTTGCGCGTCTGGAAAAGCTGTTGCACCTGAAGGTGGCCAACGGCGGTCCGAAGAAGCTCGCCAAAGGCAGCAAAATCACCAACGATTACCTGGAGTCGGTCAATCGCCATGACTGGTTCGACATCCGCCTCGCCGACGACGAAGCCAGTCGCGCAGTAGAAGGGTTGAAGGACAGCCTGACCCAGAAGCGCATCGAATTCGATGCGATGTTTGAAGAGAAGAAGAAGAAGCTGACCGCAGGCGACGAACTGCCGCCCGGCGTGCAAAAAATGGTCAAGGTTTACCTGGCGGTCAAACGCCGCCTGCAGCCCGGCGACAAGATGGCCGGCCGTCACGGTAACAAAGGCGTGGTGTCGAAAATCGCTCCGGTCGAAGACATGCCCTTCATGGCTGATGGTCGTCCGGTCGATGTCGTACTCAACCCGCTCGGCGTGCCGTCGCGGATGAACGTCGGCCAGATTCTGGAAACCCACCTTGGCTGGGCCGCCAAAGGCTTGGGCGAGAAAATCGGCCAGATGCTGGCAGCGCAGACCAAAACCATGGTCAAAGAGCTGCGCAGCTTCCTCAAGGAGATCTACAACCAGTCCGGCAAGATCGAAGATATCGATGGCTTTACCGATGACGAGATCATCGAGTTGGGGCGTAACCTGCAGAAAGGCGTGCCATTTGCATCGCCGGTATTCGACGGTGCATCCGAGGCGGAAATCCGCCGCATGCTGGTGTTGGCTGGCTTGCCCGAAGGCGGCCAGGTCACGCTGTATGACGGCCGCACCGGGGAAGCTTTCGATCGTCAGGTCACCGTCGGCTACAAGCATGTGCTGAAGCTGCATCACCTGGTTGACGACAAGATGCATGCGCGCTCCACCGGCCCGTACTCGCTGGTTACACAGCAACCGCTGGGCGGCAAGGCGCAGTTCGGTGGCCAGCGCTTCGGTGAGATGGAAGTCTGGGCGCTCGAAGCCTACGGCGCGTCTTACGTGCTGCAGGAAATGCTGACCGTGAAGTCGGACGATGTGAACGGCCGTACCAAGATGTACGAAAGCATCGTCAAGGGCGAACACAAGATCGAGGCAGGGATGCCAGAGTCGTTCAACGTGCTGGTGAAGGAAATCCGCTCGCTGGGCATCGACATCGATCTGGAACGTTATTAATTTAGGGTGAGGACACAGCCATGAAAGCACTGTTAGATATTTTCAAGCAGGCCACCCACGAGGAAGAGTTCGACGCCATCAAGATTGGCCTGGCGTCGCCGGAGAAAATCCGTTCCTGGTCGTATGGTGAGGTAAAGAAACCCGAGACCATCAACTACCGTACCTTCAAGCCGGAGCGTGATGGCTTGTTCTGCGCCAAGATCTTTGGCCCGGTCAAGGATTACGAATGCCTGTGCGGCAAGTACAAGCGCCTCAAGCATCGCGGTGTGATCTGCGAAAAGTGCGGCGTTGAAGTCACGCTGTCCAAGGTGCGCCGTGAGCGTATGGGCCACATCGAGCTGGCCTCGCCGGTTGCCCATATCTGGTTTCTGAAGTCGCTGCCGTCGCGTCTGGGCATGGTGCTCGACATGACGCTGCGCGACATCGAACGCGTGCTCTACTTCGAAGGCTTCGTGGTGGTCGAGCCCGGCATGACGCCGCTCAATCGTGGCCAGTTGCTGACTGAAGACGACTATCTCGCCAAGCTCGAAGAGTACGGCGATGAGTTCAGGGCATTGATGGGGGCTGAAGCGGTTCGCGAGTTGCTGCGTTCGCTGGATCTGCCGAATGTGGTTGAGACCTTGCATGCGGACATGGGCCGCACCGGTTCCGAAACCAAGCTGAAGAAGTTGTCGAAGCGTCTGAAGATCCTTGAGGGTTTCCAGAAATCCGGGATCAAGCCCGAGTGGATGATTCTCGAAGTGTTGCCGGTGCTGCCGCCCGAGTTGCGTCCGCTGGTGCCGCTCGATGGCGGCCGCTTCGCGACGTCCGATCTGAACGATCTGTATCGCCGCGTGATTAACCGCAACAACCGTTTGAAGCGCCTGCTTGAACTGAAAGCGCCGGAAATCATCGTGCGCAACGAGAAGCGCATGCTGCAGGAGTCGGTTGACTCGCTGCTCGATAACGGCCGTCGCGGCAAGGCCATGACGGGCGCCAACAAGCGTCCGCTGAAGTCGCTGGCAGACATGATCAAAGGCAAGAGCGGTCGTTTCCGCCAGAACTTGCTGGGCAAGCGCGTTGACTATTCCGGTCGTTCGGTGATTGTGGTGGGCCCGACACTGAAGCTGAACCAGTGCGGTCTGCCGAAGAAAATGGCGCTGGAATTGTTCAAGCCGTTCATTTTCAATCGGCTGGAAGTGCTGGGACTGGCGACCACGATCAAGGCCGCCAAGAAAATGGTGGAAGACGAAGAGCCCGTCGTGTGGGATCTGCTGGAAGAAGTCATCGACCAGCATCCGGTGATGTTGAACCGCGCACCGACGCTGCACCGTTTGGGCATTCAGGCGTTTGAGCCCGTGCTGATTGAAGGCAAGGCCATTCAGTTGCATCCGCTGGTGTGTGCGGCATTCAACGCCGACTTTGACGGCGACCAGATGGCCGTCCACGTGCCGCTGTCGCTGGAAGCGCAGACCGAAGCGCGCACCCTGATGCTTGCATCGAACAACGTGCTGTCACCCGCCAACGGCGAGCCGATCATCGTGCCGTCGCAGGATATCGTGCTGGGCCTGTATTACATGACGCGCGAAAAGGTCAACGCCAAGGGCGAAGGCATGATGTTTGCCGATGTGGTCGAAGCACGCCGCGCCTACGATAACCGCGAAGCGGAGCTGCATGCCCGCGTGACGGTACGGATCAAGGAAGTCACGCTGGATGAAAACAAGAACCGCGTGGAGACCGTCAAGCGCGTCGAAACCACGCTGGGTCGCGCATTGTTGTCCGAGATTCTGCCGCCTGATTTGCCGTTCAGCTACGTTGACCGTGCGCTGAAGAAGAAGGAAATATCGCGGCTGATCAATGCCAGCTTCCGTCGTTGCGGACTGCGTGAAACCGTGCTGTTGGCGGACAAGCTGATGTATACCGGATTCACCTATGCGACGCGTTCGGGAATGTCGATTGCAATTAAAGACATGCTGATTCCGGACGAGAAGAACCAGATTCTGGCGTCTTCCGAAGCGGAAGTGAAGGAGATCGAGTCGCAGTACACCTCGGGTCTGGTGACCCAAGGCGAGCGTTACAACAAGGTGGTCGATATTTGGGGGCGCGCAGGCGACGCCGTGGCGAAGGCCATGATGACGCAATTGGGTGTTGAAAAGGTCACTGATCGTCACGGCAAGGAAGTCAATCAGGAATCGTTCAACTCGATTTACATGATGGCCGACTCGGGTGCGCGTGGCTCGGCAGCGCAGATTCGTCAGCTGGCCGGTATGCGCGGACTGATGGCGAAGCCGGACGGCTCCATTATCGAAACACCGATTACCGCGAACTTCCGTGAAGGTCTGAACATGCTTCAGTACTTCATTTCGACTCACGGCGCACGTAAAGGCCTGGCCGATACCGCGCTGAAGACCGCTAACTCCGGCTACCTGACACGTCGCCTGGTTGACGTGACGCAGGATCTGGTCGTGGTAGAAGACGATTGCGGCACCAAGAATGGCTTGGTGGTGAAAGCTTTGGTTGAAGGCGGCGAAGTAGTCGAAGCGTTGCGCGAGCGCATTCTGGGTCGAGTCGCAGCCAGCGACATCATCAATCCTGAAACCCAGGCAACCGTTTACGAAGCGGGAACCCTGCTTGTCGAAGACGTGGTAGACGATATCGAAGCTTTGGGAATCGATGAAGTCAAGGTGCGCACCCCGCTGACCTGTGAAACCCGATTTGGCCTGTGCGCGAAATGCTACGGTCGTGACCTTGGCCGGGGTTACATGGTCAACACGGGCGAGGCTGTCGGCGTGATTGCCGCACAATCCATTGGTGAGCCGGGTACGCAGCTCACCATGCGAACCTTCCACATCGGTGGCGCGGCATCGCGTGCGACGGCAACCAGCCAGCTGGAAGCCAAATCAAACGGCACGATTCAGTACACTGCATCGATGCGTTATGTCACCAATGCCCGCAAGGATCTGATTGCGATTTCACGTAATGGTGAAATCATCATTGCAGACGACAGTGGTCGCGAACGTGAACGCCAGAAGGTCCCTTACGGAGCAACCCTGATCGTCACCGACGGCGCCAAGGTCAAGGCAGGCGCAGTCCTGGCCACTTGGGATCCGCATACCCGTCCGATCATTACCGAGTACGCAGGACGGGTTCGCTTCGAGAATATCGAAGAGGGCGTGACTGTTGCCAAGCAGTTGGACGACATCACCGGTTTGTCTACGCTGGTGGTCATCGATCCCAAGCGGAAGGCAAGCAGCGCAGGCAAGGGCTTGCGCCCGCAGGTCAAGCTGCTGGATGACGCGGGTAACGAGATCAAGATTGCCGGCATGGACACGCTGGTGAATATTACTTTCCAGATCGGCTCCATCATTACGGTGAAAGACGGTCAGGACGTGCTGGTCGGCGACGTTCTGGCACGTATTCCGCAGGAATCCTCGAAAACGCGCGATATCACCGGCGGTCTGCCGCGTGTGGCGGAGTTGTTCGAGGCACGGATTCCGAAGGATGCGGGCATCCTGGCAGAAGTGACCGGTACGGTTTCCTTTGGCAAGGACACCAAGGGCAAGCAGCGACTGGTCATTACAGAAGTCGACGGTGTTGCGCACGAGTATCTGATCACCAAGGAAAAACACGTGACCGCCCACGATGGTCAGGTTGTTCAGAAAGGCGAGATGATCGTCGAGGGTTCGTTTGATCCGCACGATATTCTGCGACTGAAAGGCGTTGAAACCCTTGCCCGCTATATCACCGATGAAGTGCAGGACGTGTATCGCTTGCAGGGTGTGAAGATTAACGACAAGCACATTGAAGTCATCGTGCGTCAGATGTTGCGTCGTGTTGTCGTGGTTGACCCAGGTAGTACCGGTCTTATCCCCGGCGAGCAGGTTGAACGCTCCGAAGTCCTGCAAATAAATGACGAAATGCTGGCGGCGGGCAAGGAGCCTGCTGTGTTTGAGCCGGTATTGCTGGGTATCACCAAGGCATCGCTGTCGACGGATTCGTTTATTTCGGCGGCGTCGTTCCAGGAAACCACCCGTGTACTCACCGAAGCAGCCATCATGGGCAAACGGGACGAGCTGCGCGGTCTGAAGGAAAACGTAATTGTCGGACGCTTGATTCCCGCAGGAACCGGCCTCGCCTACCATTCAACCCGCCGCCGCCAGGCAGCAGGAGAGGACATGGGAGCGGCTCATTTGATTATGGGTGGCGAAGAGAGCGCAGCGGAGAATCAGGAAGTGGCTTGACAGGGGCTGCGTACTCCAATAGAATCACGCGTCTTTTTCCGGCCACATGTTTGGGTCGGGAAGTGCAAGCAATTAAATCCTGGACGACACCGCTTCAAACATGCGGCCGGTGTCGTTCTGTTTGTTTTAGCAATTGAATGCTCACCTTAATTTTTCGGAATTTTTGACATGCCAACCATTAACCAGCTGATCCGCAAGCCGCGTCAAGCGCCGGTGGAAAAAAGCAAGGTCCCGGCCTTGAAGGCTTGCCCGCAACGCCGTGGCGTGTGTACCCGTGTGTACACGACGACGCCCAAGAAGCCGAACTCTGCCTTGCGCAAAGTGTGTAAGGTCAAGCTCACCAGTGGCTTTGAGGTCATCAGCTACATCGGTGGTGAAGGCCATAACCTGCAGGAGCACTCGGTGGTGCTGGTGCGCGGCGGCCGGGTCAAGGACTTGCCGGGTGTGCGTTACCACACTGTGCGCGGTAGCCTGGATACGGCTGGCGTAAAAGATCGTAAGCAGTCGCGTTCGAAGTACGGCGCCAAGCGCCCGAAAAAAGCCTGATTTGTATCGGCTCGAAACAAGCCTAATTAGATAGAGAGACTGGAATATGCCCCGTCGTCGCGAAGTACCCAAACGTGAAATCCTGCCTGACCCAAAGTTCGGTAATCAGGAAGTTTCAAAATTCATGAACGTCGTCATGTCCAGCGGCAAGAAGTCGGTCGCAGAGCGCATTGTATATGGCGCTTTTGAGCAGATCACCAAGAAGTCGGGCAAGGATCCGTTGGAGGTGTTCGGTGAAGCGCTGAACAAGGCACGTCCACTGGTCGAGGTGAAGAGTCGTCGTGTCGGCGGAGCCAACTACCAGGTTCCGGTCGAGGTTCGCTCAAGTCGTCGTACCGCGCTGGCGATGCGCTGGCTCAAGGATGCGGCGCGCAAGCGTGGCGAGAAATCAATGGATCAGCGTCTTGCTGGCGAGTTGCTTGATGCTGCCGAAGGTCGTGGCGGTGCTGTGAAGAAGCGTGAAGAGATTCACCGTATGGCCGAGGCGAACAAAGCCTTTTCGCACTTCCGTTTCTAAGTATTTAACGCGTTTAAACACAACGCAATTATTGGCAGGTATATACCGTGGCTCGCGCGACTCCTATCGAACGCTATCGCAATATTGGCATTTCAGCCCACATTGACGCAGGCAAAACCACCACCACCGAACGCGTCCTGTTCTACACGGGCGTGTCGCACAAGATTGGCGAAGTTCATGATGGCGCGGCCACGATGGACTGGATGGAGCAGGAGCAAGAGCGCGGAATTACCATTACCTCGGCTGCGACCACCTGTTTCTGGAAGGGGATGGATGGCAAGTTCCCCGAGCATCGTATCAACATCATTGACACTCCGGGTCACGTGGACTTCACCATTGAGGTGGAGCGTTCGATGCGTGTGCTGGATGGTGCGTGCATGGTGTATTGCGCAGTGGGCGGCGTGCAGCCGCAATCGGAAACAGTTTGGCGTCAGGCCAATAAGTATGGCGTGCCCCGTTTGGCGTTCGTCAACAAGATGGACCGCAATGGCGCGGACTTCTTCAAGGTTTATGACCAGATGCGGTTGCGTCTGAAAGCCAACCCGATCCCGATTCAGGTGCCGATTGGCGCTGAAGAGAATTTTGAGGGGGTTGTTGACCTCGTCAAGATGAAGGCGATTTATTGGGATGAGGCCAGCCAGGGAATGAAGTTTGAGCTGCGCGAGATTCCGGCTGAGCTCCTGGATACCTGCAAAAAATGGCGTGAGGCCATGGTCGAGGCTGCTGCCGAGTCGTCCGAAGAGATGATGAACAAGTATCTCGAAGAGGGTGATCTGACCGAGGCTGAAATTATTGCCGGTTTGCGTGTGCGCACCATTGCCAGCGAAATCGTGCCGATGATGTGCGGCTCGGCCTTCAAGAACAAGGGTGTGCAGGCGATGCTCGACAAGGTCGTCGAATTGATGCCGGCGCCAACGGATATTCCGCCAGTCAAAGGTGAGTTGGAAAATGGCGAGCAGGGTGAGCGCAATGCCGCTGATGACGAAAAGTTCTCGGCGTTGGCGTTCAAGGTCGCGACCGATCCGTACGTGGGTCAGCTGATTTTCTTCCGTGTTTATTCTGGTGTGGTTAAGTCGGGTGACACCATTTACAACTCGGTCAAGGGGCGCAAGGAGCGCTTAGGCCGGATTCTGCAAATGCATGCGAATCAGCGCGAAGAGATCAAGGAAGTTTACGCTGGCGATATCGCGGCTGCGGTGGGTCTGAAAGACGTGACGACCGGTGCTACCTTGTGTGACCTGAATGACACGATCATCCTTGAGCGCATGATTTTCCCGGAGCCGGTGATTCACGTTGCTGTTGAACCGAAAACCAAGGTTGACCAGGAAAAAATGGGTATTGCGCTGGGCCGTCTGGCTCAGGAGGATCCGTCTTTCCGTGTGCGCACCGACGAGGAATCCGGTCAAACCATCATGTCAGGCATGGGTGAGTTGCACCTTGAGATTCTGGTGGACCGCATGCGTCGTGAATTCGGCGTTGAAGCCAACGTTGGTGCGCCACAAGTGGCCTACCGTGAGGCGATCAAAAAGGAAGTCGAGCAGGAGGGCAAGCACGCCAAACAGTCGGGTGGTAAGGGTCAATATGGCCATGTCTGGATCAAGATGGGCCCGAATGAAACGGGCAAGGGTTTCGAGTTTATTGACGCCATCAAGGGTGGTACGGTGCCGCGTGAATTTATACCCGCGGTCGAGAAGGGCCTGAAAGAGGCGCTGACCAATGGCGTGCTGGCAGGCTTCCCGGTAGTGGACGTGAAGGTCACCCTGTTTGATGGTTCTTATCATGATGTGGACTCGTCCGAGCTGGCGTTCAAGCTGGCTGCGATTCTGGCTTTCAAAGATGGCATGCGTAAGGCCAGCCCAGTCTTGCTTGAGCCGATGATGGCCGTTGAGGTTGAGACGCCAGAGGACTACATGGGGGATGTGATGGGTGACCTGAATCGTCGCCGCGGCATCATTCAGGGCATGGAAGACGCGAACGGCGTTAAGTTGGTCAAGGCGGAAGTGCCGTTGGCTGAAATGTTCGGGTATTCAACCGATCTGCGGTCGATGTCGCAAGGTCGTGCCACTTACTCGATGGAGTTCAAGCACTACACCGAGGCACCGAAAAACGTCGCTGAAGCGATTATTTCCAAGAAGTGAGCACCCGGCTTACGCCCGCGCGTTCTTCAACAACTGATTATTGAATGATAAGGTACTGAAACATGGCTAAGGAAAAATTCGAGCGGACCAAACCGCACGTAAACGTAGGAACGATTGGACACGTTGACCACGGCAAGACCACCTTGAC
>MGZO01000026.1:57898-59381 GCA_001802655.1 Hydrogenophilales bacterium RIFOXYD1_FULL_62_11 | reverse complement strand
CTTCACTTGGGTGTGGGTATCGGTGGCGCTGGTCCTGGCAACCGGCCTGCACATGCTGATGAAACTGGGGGCGGCTACCCCACATTACGCGCTGGCCATGCTGGTGCTCGGCGTGGTGATGATGCTGTTGTTCGCTCACGTGTTCTTCGCACCTTACAAGAAACTCAAGCGTGCCGTGAGCGAGCAGAACTGGCCGGTTGGTGGCGCAGCCCTGGGGCAGATTCGCATGCTGATTGGCATCAACCTCAGCCTCGGGCTGCTGACGATTGCCGTGGTGTTTGTCGGGCGTGCCCTGGCTGGCGCTGCTTAAGGTTCATCCTGCGCCGGGGTGGCCAGCAAGCGCTGTACGGTTTGCTGGATCGCTTCTTGCTGCGCCTCGCATTGCAGTTCGGCATGAAACTGCCCATCGCGATACAGATACAGCGTAGGCAAATGAAAGATGCCGAAATACCGCGCCACACCAGTGGCTTCGCTGACATCGACTTCATGCAGCGCGCTGGCGATCCCCGCTAGCGCTGTCGGCAACAGCTGCTTCCATATTCGACATCCACCGCAGGTGGGTGCACTAAACAGCACCACTGCTACACCAGCAGTTGCCGCAAGGCGCGCATGAAATTCGCCCTCTGCCAGACGTGAAAATGCCACCGGGACGAAGCATTGCGGGCTGGTAGAATCGCGGTTTTCCTCCAGGCTGGCTCTCATGTTGTTTCTTGAATTATTAGGCTATCTGCTGCTCATCCTCGTGGCGGCGGAAATCTTTGTCAACGCGCTTGAACACCTGGGAGAAAAACTGAATATTTCGGAAGGCGTCACCGGCTCGCTGTTTGCAGCAGTCGGTACCGCGATGCCCGAAACCCTGGTGCCCTTGCTGGCGATTTTTGCTGGCAGCGGTAATGCGCAAATGAGTGAAGAAATCGGTGTAGGCGCCATTCTGGGTGCGCCGTTGATGCTGTCCACCCTGTCTGTCTCGTTGATGGGTCTGGCTGTGTTGAGCAAACGTGGCATTCAGGGACACCTGACCCCCGAGCGCAGCGGCCTCAAACGCGACCTCGACTTTTTCCTGATGGCGTTTGTTCTGGCGTTTGTTGCGATGTTCATCCCCCATGGCGAGGGCTGGGTGCGTGCCGCCATCGCGTTTGTCATGGTGTTGATCTATTTCATTTACGTCATGGTGACCCTGCGTGCATCAAGCAAGCTGGTGGCTGAGGGCCATGCCACTGAAGCCGGATCCCCCATGCTGTTGACCCGTCTGGGTTTGCCGCAAAACCTGTTTTTCATCATTGTGCAGCTGGCGCTTGGGTTGGCGTTGTTGGTCATCGGGGCGAAGGGTTTCATTCACGGCGTCGAAGCGGCTGCGCCAATCATCGGCATTTCTGCGTTGCTGTTGTCGCTGTTGATTATCCCGATCGCGACCGAACTGCCGGAAAAAGTGAATTCGATTTTGTGGATCCGCAAGCGCAAGGACACGCTGGCGTTTGGCAAC
>MGZO01000026.1:56570-57868 GCA_001802655.1 Hydrogenophilales bacterium RIFOXYD1_FULL_62_11 | reverse complement strand
GCTGGGCGTGGTCGTTACGCTGGTTGCAGCGTTCTGGTTGCGCTGGGCCGCGCTGAATGGCGGGTTGCGCGTGTGGCATCTGTTTGTCAACGGCGCGCTGTATGTTGGCTACCTGACCGCTGTTTTGATCTGAGTGCTGCGATGAGGCAATAAAAAACGGCGGGGTAACCCGCCGTTTTTTATTGTGCTGTTGCCATTTTTCCCTTACATCTTGCGGCGACGCGCGGCAAAGCCAACCAGTCCAAGCCCTGCCAGCAGCATGGCCCAGGTATCGGCTTCCGGCACCGGCGTGACTTGCCAGCCGATGTCCTGCATCGCAGCAAAATCCAGCTCGGTGAAAGATTTGCGGGTGCCGTTGGACAGGCTTGGGGTCATCGCGGCTTCCTGACTGACGCCATTGACCAGGCTCAAGGTGCCTGATGCCCAGTGGCCCTGGTCGCTGTTCAGGGCGATTGAGCCCGCTTCCGCGCCAACAAAAATACCGGTGCTGATGAGGTTGCTGAACGCATCCGAACTGCCAAAACCAAGCAAATGCGCCAATTCGTGAACGGCAACCGAATAGAAATCGTATTCGTTGCTGTCCAGGCCGGCGGTGGTGGTACCGAAATGCCAGTTGGTGCCGGCGGAGTCAAAACTGATGGAACCGCCCCAGGGTGCAACGTCAATTGCGTCTGCACCGCTCACGTCACCCTGGCCGCGCTGCGAAGCATCGCTGCAAAAGCTGCCGATGCCCGAACAAGTGTAGCCCCCACCGCCTCCCACGCCGAGGGTGTTGGCGCTGAAGTTGTAGCCACCGGCATACACGCGGATCACGTTGGTGGCGAAGGAATCATTGTTGTTGCTCAGTGAGGCGTTTGGGTCGGCAGGGTTGAAATAAACCGGGTCGAAGCTATTTTGTCCGGAGGAGGTGATGGCGGTGAGCGAGTCGGCAAAGCGGCTTTCGAACACGCTGGCAGCGGATTCCAGCACGGATATGCGGCTGGCATCGCTGAAAAAGTTGTTGGTGTCGTAGCTGAAGTCGAACTGGATGTCGATGTTGGCTTGAGCCTGCGTGCTCAGAGCAATCAGCAGTGCAGCAGAGAGAGGACGAATAATCATGGGGTTCACGCTCCAAATTCAAATAGGGATGAAAGTCGGTTCTTGTTATTGAATCTTGTTATTGGATGTTGCCCACCGTGCAGAATCATAACGCAGAGGCAACTGCACTGAGTGTTCCAGCTCAAGATGACAGGCCAGTGACTGCAAACCCATGCTCACGCGGAATTTTTTGTTGGAGGCTCGTGGCGAAATGGCGTGTC
>MGZO01000026.1:56048-56555 GCA_001802655.1 Hydrogenophilales bacterium RIFOXYD1_FULL_62_11 | reverse complement strand
TTTTCCAGCCAGTGCCAGGAGTGCGTGGCGGTGGGGACGAGGCCGCGCGCGAGCTTGTGTTCGCCTTGCGCGCCGCCTTCGAATACCTGCAGCCCCTTCGCAATCGCATACTCGATGCCTTGCTGATAGCAGGTCTCAAAGTGCAGACCGGGCACATATTCCAGCGTGCCCCAGTGGCGGCCGTATAGCCGCTGGCTGTCCTTGATGCAGAACGAACAGGCAATCGGCTCGCCCTGCCGGTCGGCGATGATGAGGACCAGGTTCTCGGGCATCGACGCGCGGATGGCGGCAAAGAATGCGCGATTGAGGTGCGGGTCGCTACGATGGCGGGCGTAGGTGTCGGCGTAGCAGCGATAGAAATGATCCCAGTCGGCGTCGGTGCTTTCCGTGCCTTCGACCCAGCGGAAGGTGACGCCTGCGGCGGCAAGTTTTTTTCTTTCCTGGCGGATTTTCTTGCGCTTGTCGTGCGTCATCACGGCGAGAAACGCCTCGAAATCGGCGTAGCCT
>MGZO01000026.1:55480-56032 GCA_001802655.1 Hydrogenophilales bacterium RIFOXYD1_FULL_62_11 | reverse complement strand
AAACAGGATGTGCAAGGACGAGAAATTCAGATCCTGCATCAGCTTGAGCGCGGCCTGGATCAGTGTGCCGCGGTCGGCGTCGTTTCTGGCCAAGAGGCGTGCGCCGGGCACCGGCGAAAAAGGCACGCAACTCACCAGTTTGGGATAGTAATTCAGCCCGTGGCGGCGGTACGCATCGGCCCATGCCCAGTCGAACACGAACTCGCCCCAGGAATGATGCTTGATATAAAGCGGCATCGCAGCATCGAGCCGGCCATCACGGAATAGTGCCAGATGCACCGGCTCCCAGCCGATCTCGGCGCCGACGCAGCCTGTGGTTTCCAGCGCGTGCAAAAAAGCATGGTGCAGAAAAGGCGAGTCGCCTGCCAGCTCGTCCCACGCCGCCGGATCCAGATCGGCCATGCGTGGAATCACGCGAATGACGGTTTCTTTGGCTTCCGCATCGGCGGGCTTTGCTTCAAAATGCGTGTTTTGGCGAGCTTCCATCAAACATGAACCTGCACGAGTACCAGGCCAAACAAATATTGCGATCGGGCAACATTACCACGCCGC
>MGZO01000026.1:48016-55378 GCA_001802655.1 Hydrogenophilales bacterium RIFOXYD1_FULL_62_11 | reverse complement strand
TGCTGGTCGAAGAAACCCTGCCGATTGCGCGCGAGCTGTATCTGTCGCTGCTGGTGGATCGCGAGACCGAGCGGGTGGCCATCGTCGCCTCGGCTGCAGGCGGCATGGATATCGAGGAAGTCGCCCACGCCACGCCGGAAAAAGTCCTGACCGAAATTTGCGACCCGTTGCTGGGTGTGCAGGACTTCCAGTGCCGCGCACTGGCATTTGCGCTGGAACTAACGGGCGAGGCGTACAAGGATTTTTGCCGGCTGTTGCCTGCCTTGTATCGCGTCTTCATGGCCAACGACTTGAGTCTGCTTGAGATCAATCCCTTGATCGTCACCAGCGACAATCGCGTGCTGCCGCTCGACTGCAAAATAAGCATCGAAGACAATGCCTTGTACCGCCACAAGGCATTGGCTGCGCTGCGCGACGACAGCCAGATTGACGCCAAGGAAGCCGCCGCCAATGCCGCCAATGTGAACTACGTTGCGCTTGCCGGAAATATCGGTTGCATGGTTAACGGCGCCGGTCTGGCGATGGCGACGATGGATCTGATCCAGCTGGAAGGCGGCACGCCTGCGAATTTTCTCGATGTGGGCGGCGGCGCCACGCCCGAGACGGTGGCGCAGGGTTTCAAGATCATTCTGCTCGACCCCAATGTGCGCGCCGTGCTCATCAATATTTTTGGCGGCATCGTGCGCTGTGATGTCATCGCCGAAGGCATCATTCAGGCAGTCAAAGAGGTTGGGGTGAAAGTGCCAGTGATCGTGCGGCTGGAAGGTACCAACGCCGAACTGGGCCGCACCCTGCTGGCTGAATCAGGCTTGGCGATCCTCGCGGCCGAAAGTCTCACCCAGGCGGCGAAGCTCGCCGTGGAGAAAGCGCAATGAGCATCCTCGTCAACCAATCCACCCAGGTCATCTGCCAGGGCTTTACCGGCAAGCAGGGCAGCTTTCATTCCGAGCAGGCGATTGCCTACGGCACCCGGATGGTCGGCGGCGTCACGCCGGGCAAGGGCGGCCAGACCCATCTCAACCTGCCGGTGTTCAACACCGTGCGGGATGCCGTGCGTCAGACCGGCGCGCAGGCGACGATGATTTACGTCCCAGCGGCGTTTGCGGCCGATTCCATCCTGGAAGCTGCCGACGCCGGCATCGAAGTCATTGTCTGCATCACCGAAGGCATTCCGGTGCTCGACATGCTGAATGTGAAAGCGGCCTTGCGCGCCAACGGCGCCAAGCTGATCGGCCCCAACTGCCCCGGCATCATCACTTCGGGCGAATGCAAAATCGGCATCATGCCCGGCGCGATTCACCAGCAAGGCAAAATCGGCATCGTCTCGCGTTCCGGCACGCTGACTTACGAAGCGGTCTACCAGACCACCCAGCTCGGCTTGGGGCAGTCGACCTGCGTCGGCATCGGCGGCGACCCGATCAAGGGGCTGGATTTCATCGATTGCCTGCAGATGTTCGAAGCCGACCCGCAAACCGAAGCGGTGATTCTGGTCGGCGAAATCGGCGGTAGCCGTGAGGAAGAGGCCGCCGAATACATCCGCTCGAACATGAAAAAGCCGGTGGCGGCCTACATTGCCGGACGCACTGCGCCCAAGGGCAAACGTATGGGCCACGCCGGTGCAATCATCGCCGGTGGCGCGGGCACGGCGGACGCAAAAATCCGTGCACTGGAAGCGGCGGGCGTGGTAATCGCGCAGAGTCCAGCGGGGCTGGGCGAAGCCGTGCAAGCTGCGCTTGCAGCGCGATGAAGCTCGCCCCATGAAACTCGCTATCGCCCAACTCAACCTGATTGTCGGCGACATTGCCGGCAACACCGCGCAGTTGCTGACCGCTGCGCGCGAAGCGCAGGCGGCAGGTGCCGCCTTGCTGCTGACCCCGGAAATGTCGATTTGTGGTTACCCCGCGGAAGACCTGGTGTTGCGGGCAGATTTTTGCGCAGCCTGCGAGGCGGCGCTGAATCAGATTGCTGAAAATGCACCCCCCGGGCTTGCACTGATCGTGGGCTATCCCGAGCGCAGCGATGGCGGTTTGTATAACGCTGTTGCGCTGGTTCGTGGCGGCAAGGTCGAAACGGTGTATCGCAAGCATCATCTGCCGAATCATTCGGTGTTTGACGAGCAGCGGGTGTTCGACAGCGACGATATGCCCCATGTGTTTGCCTGTGGCGGCCTCAATTTCGGACTCAATATCTGCGGCGATATCTGGGAGCCGGGACCGGCTAAATGGGCGAAAGAAGCGGGTGCGGACTGGTTGCTGGTGCCAAATGCATCGCCCTTTCATTTGGACAAGCAACGCGAACGCTACGCGGTGGCGCGTTCACGTCAGGCCGAGTCGGCCATGCCCATCGTGTACGCCAATCTGGTGGGTGGACAGGATGAACTGGTGTTCGACGGCGCGTCGTTTGTGCTGGACGCCGAGGGCGAAGTGGTGGCGCAACTGCCTTGCTGGCAGGCAGGGCTGTTCTATCTGGAACTCGACAGCCATACCGCGCAAGGCGAGCAGTGCGCACTGCCATCCGAGGATGCGGCGGTCTATGACGCGCTGGTGCTGGCGGTGCGCGACTATGTTGGAAAAAATGGATTCAAGGGCATTCATCTCGGTTTGTCGGGCGGCATCGATTCTGCGCTGACGCTGGCGATCGCGGTCGATGCGCTGGGCGCGGACAAGGTGCATGCGGTGATGATGCCGTCGGACTACACCGCGGACATCAGCGTGGAAGATTCGCGCGACATGGTGCAGCGGCTCGGTGTGCGCTATTCGGAAATCGCGATCAAGCCAGTGTTCGATGCTTTTTTGGCGCAACTGGCAGGTGAGTTTGCGGGGCGGGCGGCCGACACCACGGAAGAAAATCTGCAGGCAAGAACGCGCGGCACCTTGCTGATGGCGTTGTCGAACAAGTTTGGCACCCTCGTGTTGACCACCGGCAACAAGAGTGAAATGGCGACCGGCTACGCCACGTTATATGGCGACATGGCCGGCGGTTTTGCCGTGCTGAAGGACGTGGCGAAAACGCGGGTGTTCCGGTTGGCCAATTACCGCAATGGTTTGTCCGAGATCATTCCGCAACGCATCATCGACCGCCCACCGTCGGCTGAATTACGTCCCGACCAGACCGACCAGGACAGCTTGCCACCGTATGCAATGCTGGATGCGATACTGGAGGCTTATGTCGAGCGCGACCTGTCGGCATGCGATATTGTCGCGCTGGGATTTGATTCGGCTACGGTGAAACGTGTGATCCGCATGGTCGATCTTGCCGAATACAAGCGCCGTCAGGCTGCACCCGGTCCACGCATCACGCCGCGTAATTTTGGTAAGGATCGTCGCTACCCCATTACCTCGAAATATCGACCTGAAGGAGTTTTATCGTGAAAAAAATCGAAGCCATCATCAAACCATTCAAACTTGATGAAGTGCGTGAGGCACTGTCGGAGATTGGCGTGACCGGCCTGACTGTCACCGAAGTCAAGGGATTCGGCCGGCAAAAAGGCCACACCGAGCTTTATCGTGGTGCGGAATATGTGGTGGACTTTCTGCCCAAGGTAAAACTAGAGATCGTCATTGCCGACAACCTGGTTGATCGCGCAATCGAAGCAGTCATCACCGCTGCGCGCACCGGCAAAATCGGCGACGGCAAGATTTTTGTCACCAATATGGAACAGGTGATACGGATACGTACCGGTGAAACGGGCGAAACGGCTATTTGAACCGTCGCCGACGTTTGATTACCAGAGGCTATACCAGGGGCGGCCTTCGAGATTGATGCCCTTGGCGTATTGGCTGTTCGGGAAGTTGAGGTTCAACACGCGCAAGGTATCGTCGCGCAATCCCGTAAGCTGCAGTTTGTCGTAGGACACCACCATGATCGCCAGGGCTTCTTCCAGCGCAGGCGCATCGGGGTAGTTTTTCAGCACTTCGCGGGCGCGGTTGGCCGCGGCCACCCAAGCTTCACGCTTCATATAGTATTTGGCGACGTGGACTTCGTTGCTGGCCAGTGCATTCAGCAGATAGTTCATGCGGGCGCGCGAATCAGCCGCATATTTGCTGTCTGGAAAGCGGGTGACCAACTCCTTGAACGAGATGAAGGCATCACGCGCGGCCTGGGGGTCGCGCTCGCTCATGTCTTGCTCGACCAGGTTGCCCAGCAGGCCCAGATCGTCATTAAAATTCGCCAGGCCCTTTAGATAGTAGGCGTAATCGACGTTAGGGTGGTTGGGGTGAAGTTTGATGAAGCGGTCGCATGCGGCAATGGCGGAAATCGGTTCTTTGTCCTTGTAGTAGGCATAAGCCACTTCCAGCTGCGCCTGCTGCGCGTAGCGGCCAAACGGGTAGCGCGACTCCAGCGTTTCAAATAACTTGACGGCACGCTCGTAGTTGCCCTCGTTGAGATTATCCTTGGCTTCTGCATAGAGCTTTTGTGCAGACCAGCCCGAGGTTTCATCCTTGACCTCTGGCAGCCCGCTGCAGCCGCCTAAAGTAAGCGCAACGGCGAGTATCACGCCACCGAGCGCCCTGTTAAATGTAGTAGAACCGGATAAATCTTGCTTAAGCATGGGAAAAGACACAGAAAATTCGTCTGATGATTATAAGGGATTAAGCGAAGACAGCGTTCGCGAGCTGGTGATTCCGAACGAGCAGGGCGGTCAGCGCCTGGATCAGGCATTGTCGGCTTTGTTGCCGGAGTTTTCACGCAACCGCATCCAGAACTGGATCCGCGCACGCAAGATCGAGGTGGACGACGCCTTCCCCTCGACCAAGATGAAGGTGTTTGGCGGCGAATCGGTACGGGTGGAAATCGAAAGTGATCCCAATGCCACACCGGATGCGCCGGAAGCCATTCCGCTCGACATCATCCATCAGGACCCCATGTTGCTGGTGGTCAACAAACCGGTTGGGCTGGTGGTGCATCCGGGTAGCGGCAACCGCAACGGTACGCTGTTGAATGCGCTGCTGCACTGGGTGCCGCAGGTGGCTGAATTGCCGCGTGCCGGTATCGTGCACCGGCTGGACAAGGACACCTCGGGGCTGCTGGTTGTCGCCAAAACCCTGCCAGCGCACACCGATCTGGTGCGTCAGCTACAGGCACGCACGGTCAAACGCGAATACCTGGCGCTGGTGTATGGCGAGGTCGATCATGATGGCACCGTCGACGAGCCGCTGGCGCGCGATCCGCACAACCGCACCAAGCGCTGTGTACACAGCATGGGCAAGCAGGCCATTACCCACTATGAAGTAGTCGAGCGTTTTCCGTCCAATGTCACCCTGTTGCGCTGCAAACTGGAAACCGGACGTACGCACCAGATCAGGGTTCACATGCAGCATATCGGTCATCCCCTGATAGGGGATGATGTTTACAGCGCCAGCCGCCGCAGCCACTTCAAGATCCCGTTCCCGCGCCAGGCGTTGCACGCCGAGCGTCTGGGGCTGATTCATCCCTTGTTCAAGGATCTGGTGCAATGGGAATGTTCTTTGCCACCCGATTTCGAGTCGCTGCTCGCGGCCTTGCGCGAAGATGTTCCCTGGGCCGGCTAAGCGCTTGCTGGCGTTTTGATGATTGTTCCCGACTGGCCTGCGCCTCCTCACGTTAAAAGCCTGATGACCACCCGCGAGAGCGGGGTCAGCCAGGCGCCGTGGGCCAGCCTCAATCTGGGCGATCATGTGGGGGATGATCCGGCCCATGTGGCGGCCAACCGCGCGCACTTGCGCCGCGCGTTGCCGTCCGAACCCGGCTGGTTGAAACAGGTTCATAGCGCAACGGTGGTTGAAGCCGGGCTGAACGTGCCCGAGGCCGACGCGGCATTCAGCCGCCAGGCCGGAACGGTGTGTGCGGTTCTGACGGCGGACTGCCTGCCCGTCCTGTTTTGCGACCGTGCAGGCAGCGTGGTTGCCGCCGCTCATGCAGGCTGGCGGGGGCTGGCAGAGGGCGTGCTGGAAGCGACCGTGGCGGCGATGCAGGTGCCGCCGAGAGAGGTTCTCGCCTGGATGGGCGCCGCTATCGGCCCGCAGGCATTCGAAGTGGGCGATGAGGTGCGGCAGGTGTTTGTCGCGCAGCATCCGCAAGCCGCCGCAGCGTTCGTTCAGCATGTGCCCGGCAAGTGGCTGGCCGACATCTACCAGCTGGCGCGCATTCGCCTCAGTCATGCCGGGGTGCCGGCGGTTTATGGCGGCGGTCGCTGCACGTTTACGGAAACGGACCACTTCTTTTCCTATCGCCGCGACGGCGTGACCGGGCGCATGGCGTCGCTGATCTGGCTGGAGTAATCCGCTAAAAATCGTCCCGCAGCCGCAGGTAACGCGGAAAACGTGGCACGCCTTTTTTCGTCAGGTGCTGATAGCGGTAGGTGATGCGGCTGCCAATCGGTGGCGGCTGGCGGCGCAGTGCGTCGGACAGGCCGCTGCCGATGCGGAAGCGCTGTCCGTTTGGCATTTCCATCTCCAGCGCACCCGTCATGCCTTCATATTTCCCCTTGCCCGGCAAGTAGCCAACCACCACTGCCTCGGTGTCCTGCCAAGGTTTCAGCTTCAGCAGGGCATCGCTGCGCCCGGTGAGGTAGGGCGCGTCGGCGCGGTGCAGCATCAGGCCTTCGCCCCCCGCCTTGATCACGCTGCCGAGCCGCCGCATCAGTTCGGCGTGGTCGGTCACGCGGAATTGCTCAACGGCCTGAAGCCAAGGCACGCCCGCTTGGGAAACCAGCATGTTCATCTGCTGGATGCGTGCGCTGAAATCGCCCGTTGCGCCGGGCAGTTCAAATATCAGATACCGCACCTGCCGCCATTCGGCATCCACCGGAGCGAGCTTTCTGACCGTGCCCGACAGCGCGTCGAAGCCGTCGCGGGCGACCCACAGTTCGCCGTCGAGTGGTGTTGCGGGAAAACCTTGTGTGAACCATGCTGGCGCCGGAACCTCACCGCCGCCGCGAAAGCGCAGCGTCTTGCCGTCCCATTGCGCGCGCACGCCGTCGAATTTTTCGCTCACCCAGTATTGGCTCAGGTCTACGTGTTCGGTGTAAACCCCGGCCAGCAGCATTGCCGGCGCAGGTGACGGCGTGTCTGCCCACGCGCACTGGGCAGCCAGCAGCAGCGCCAGCAGGATGCGTTTCAGTCCAGCCATTTGTGTAGAAACTGTGCATGCCCCATTGCGGGGTCAAGCTGATAGGCGGCAAATCCCAGTCGTTGATACAGCGCGCGTGCCGACGTGTTGCCGTCCAGCACTTCGAGTGTGAGCTTGCAGGCGCCGCGCGCAAAAGCGATTGCTTCAACGGCGGCAAACATTCGCGTAGCAATACCGCGCCCACGATGGCTGGGAAGGACGACGACATCGTGCACATTTACCAGCGGGCGGCAGGCAAAGGTGGAAAAGCCT
>MGZO01000026.1:44317-47990 GCA_001802655.1 Hydrogenophilales bacterium RIFOXYD1_FULL_62_11 | reverse complement strand
AGCCGGCTCGCACGCATAGCCGTCGAGCAGCTCGACAAGCCCGGAGGCGTGGGCGGCGTTGGCGTAATCAACGCGAAAAATATCAACCATTGGTCTGGATCCGCATCGAAAAATCCACCGCGCGAATATGCTTGGTAAGGCTGCCGACGGAAATGCGGTCGACGCCGGTTTCGGCCACAGCGCGCACGGTGCCCAGCGTGATGTTGCCGGAAGCTTCGAGCAGGGCGCGGCCGTGGCTGACCTGCACCGCGTGGCGCAGGTCGGCGATACTGAAATTGTCGAGCAGGATCAGCGGCGCGCCCGCAGCCAGTGCCTGTTCGAGTTCATCGAGGGTTTCCACCTCGATCTGCACGCTGACGGCGTCGCCTGCCAGCTTGAACGCCGCTTCCAGCACCTGCGCGATGCCGCCCGCCGCCGCGATGTGGTTTTCCTTGATCAGGATGCCGTCATAAAGCCCCACGCGCTGGTTCTGTCCGCCACCGACGCGCACCGCGTACTTTTCAGCGATGCGCAGGCCGGGCAGGGTTTTGCGGGTATCAAGGATGGCGGCGTGGGTGCCGCGCACGGCGTCGACATACGGCCGGGTGGCAGTGGCGACGGCCGACAGGGTTTGCAGGAAGTTCAGCGCGGGTCGCTCGGCAGTCAAGAGGGCACGGGCAAGGCCGCTGATTTCCACCAGCACGTCATCGGCGGCGGCGGCATCGCCTTCGTTGATCCGCCAGTTGATCGTGCATTCCGGGTCGAGTGCCCGGAAACACGCGTCGAACCAGGGCCGCCCGGCAATCACTGCGGGCTCGCGGGTGATGACGCGGGCGCGGGCGGTCTGGCTGGCCGGGATGAGCTGGGCGGTCAAGTCGCCGCTGCCGACATCCTCATCCAATGCGCGGGCAACATCGAACGCAATCGAATGGGAGGTTGATTGAGTTAGGGTTAATTCGGACACGGAGGGTTGAAATCGCCCGGGCAGGCATTATGTTGAGGGTACTCAATATACCAAGCCCGAGGCTCACTATGCGATTTGACAAGCTCACCACCCAGTTCCAGCAGGCGTTTTCCGACGCCCAAAGTCTTGCCGTTGGCGGCGACCACGCCTACATCGAGCCGCAGCATCTGCTGCTGGCCTTGCTGAACCAGGAAGGCGGCGGCGCGGCGGCGATTCTGTCGCGCGCCGGTGCGCAGGTACCCGCCCTGAAAGCGGCGCTGACCCAGGCGCTGACGCGGCTGCCCAAGGTCGAAGGGCAGGGCGGCGAGGTAACGATCTCGCGCGACCTCAACAACTTGCTGAACCTGACCGACAAGGAGGCGATGAAGCGCAACGATGCCTTCATCGCCTCCGAGCTGTTTCTGCTGGCGGCACTGGACGACAAGGGCGAAACCGGGCGGCTGATGAAGCAGCACGGCGCACAGAAGGCGGCGCTGGAGCAGGCCATCCAGTCCGTGCGCGGCGGCGAAAACGTGCAGTCGCAGGAAGCCGAAGGCCAGCGCGAGGCGCTCGCCAAGTACACGCTCGACCTGACCGAGCGGGCGCGTGACGGCAAGCTAGACCCGGTGATCGGCCGCGACGACGAAATCCGCCGCGCGATCCAGATCCTGCAGCGCCGCACCAAGAACAACCCGGTGCTGATCGGCGAACCCGGCGTCGGCAAGACCGCCATCGTCGAAGGTCTGGCGCAGCGGATCGTCAACGACGAAGTGCCGGAAACCCTCAAGGGCAAGAAAGTGCTGGTGCTCGACCTCGCCGCGCTGCTGGCCGGGGCCAAATACCGCGGCGAATTCGAGGAGCGGCTCAAAGCGGTGCTGAAAGAGCTGGCGATGGATCCGGGCCGCTACATCGTCTTCCTCGACGAACTGCACACCCTGGTCGGCGCGGGCAAGGCCGAAGGGGCGATGGATGCCGGCAACATGCTGAAACCGGCGCTGGCGCGCGGCGAGCTGCATCTGATTGGCGCCACCACGCTCGACGAGTACCGCAAATACGTGGAGAAAGACGCCGCGCTGGAACGCCGCTTCCAAAAGGTGCTGGTCGACGAGCCCAGCGTCGAATCGACCATCGCCATCCTGCGCGGCCTGCAGGAACGCTACGAACTGCACCACGGCGTCGACATTACCGATCCGGCGATCGTTGCTGCGGCCGAGCTTTCGCACCGCTACATCACCGACCGTTTCCTGCCCGACAAGGCGATCGACCTGATCGACGAGGCGGCTGCGCGCGTCAAGATGGAAATCGATTCCAAGCCCGAGGTGATGGACAAACTCGAGCGGCGCATGATCCAGCTGAAAATCGAGCGCGAGGCGGTCAAGCGCGAGAAGGACGAGGCGTCCAAAAAGCGCCTGCAACTGATCGAAGACGAGCTGCTGACCCAGCAACGCGAATACAACGACCTCGAAGAAGTCTGGAAGGCTGAAAAAGCCCAGGTGCAGGGCAGCGCCCACATCAAGGAAGAAATCGACAAGCTGCGCGGCGAGATGGTCGAGCTGCAGCGCCAGGGCAAGCTGGACAAGGTCGCCGAGATTCAATACGGCAAGCTGCCGCAGCTGGAAGCCCAGCTGAAGCATGCCGAATCGACCGACACCAAGGCCGTGTTCAAGTTGCTGCGCACCGAAGTCGGCGCCGAGGAAATCGCCGAGGTGGTGTCGCGCGCCACCGGCATTCCGGTATCCAAAATGATGCAGGGCGAGCGCGACAAGCTGCTGCACATGGAAGACAAACTGCACAGTCGCGTGGTGGGGCAGGACGAAGCCGTGCGTGTCGTCTCCGATGCCATCCGCCGTTCACGCGCCGGACTGTCCGACCCCAACCGGCCGCTCGGCTCCTTCCTGTTCCTCGGCCCCACCGGCGTCGGCAAGACCGAGCTGTGCAAGACGCTGGCGGAATACCTGTTCGATTCCGCCGACCACATGATCCGCATCGACATGAGCGAATTCATGGAGAAGCATTCGGTCGCCCGCCTGATCGGCGCGCCACCCGGCTATGTCGGCTATGAAGAAGGCGGCTATCTGACCGAAGCCGTGCGCCGCAAGCCTTATTCCGTGATTCTGATGGACGAGGTGGAAAAGGCGCACCCGGACGTCTTCAACGTGCTGTTGCAGGTGCTCGACGACGGCCGCCTGACCGACGGCCAGGGGCGAACCGTAGATTTTCGCAATACCGTGATCGTGATGACCTCCAATCTGGGCAGCCAGATGATCCAGCAGATGACGGGCGACGATTACCAGGTGGTGAAGCTTGCCGTGCTGGCTGAAGTGAAATCCTACTTCCGCCCCGAGTTCATCAACCGCATCGACGAAGTCGTCGTGTTCCACGCCCTGGACGAGAAAAACATCGCCAGCATTGCGCGCATCCAGTTGCAAGGCCTGGAAAAACGCCTGGCGCAAATGGAAATGGGACTGGACGTCAGCGAAGCCGCCCTGGCCGAAATCGCCCGCGCCGGATTCGACCCGCTCTACGGCGCGCGGCCGCTCAAACGTGCCATCCAGAGCGAGCTCGAAAACGCCCTGGCGAAAGAAATCCTGGGTGGACGTTTTGCTGCCAAGGACACCATTCGGGTAGACGTTCGAGACGGCGTGTTCAGCTTCGAGAAAGCGGCAGCAGAACAGGTTTGATCGGGCAGGGAAGCTAATGCGAGAGGGCGGGATTCCGCCCTCTTTTTTTGTGGCGGGCTATGCTCCTTCG
>MGZO01000026.1:35808-44271 GCA_001802655.1 Hydrogenophilales bacterium RIFOXYD1_FULL_62_11 | reverse complement strand
TGACCAGCGTTCTGTGTGCCATGGCGGTCACTCGCGCACGGCGACTGGCAGCCCTGGAATTGTTGTTTTAAGGACCGGCTCCGAACCCATGCTACCGGCAACAGCCCAGATGATGATTCCCATAGAAAAGAGGCTTATTGCTTCCTATAGTGAACTCCAAATCTGAATATTTGTGGAGAGGTCATGTCAAGAGCATCTGAGTTGGTGGAATTGCCTGGCACGGTAGCGGCCGGTCTCTTTTCCAGAAAAGGGTTTCTGGAGGAGTTCGAAGGGGCGTTGACCGAAGCCGAGGCTGGCGAAATGGTTCACCTGTGCGCGGCCATTACCCTGACCATGGAAATGCAGGGTCGCCTGCTGGGTCGCATGGCGGGTCAATCAGGGTGGGATAGCTGTTATGGCTGGATGACGTGGGGGCCTGAAATGTCCATCGTCACGATTCACGACAGCATGTGCATCGTGCAGGGGCAGCAAACCTCATTCAATCAGGTGATCCAGGCCATGACGGCGTCGGCTGATACAGAAATCATCAAACCAGGTGGAAAAGGAGAGCCAAATGCCAGCATTGGATGAATTGATGTCTTTACCAGGGGTATATGGTGCGATCGAGTTTTCTTGCACGGGCGAGCTAGGCCAGATGCGGGGTGATTTGGATCGTGATTTTGCCGAGCTGGTTGCCCAGATGTGTGCCGCCAATATGGCGATTTACCGCATGCAGGCCACGGGGTGGACAAAGCTGACGGGCCAGAAAGGGTTTCTGCCCGAACGCGGGTTTAGCTTTGTGACCCTGGATCACGTGGTGATGGGCATGAACGGCAGCGCGGTTCTGGCGCACAGCAAGGATTTCGATTACGACGCGGCTTACCAGCGCTTCAATGCCAGCGCCTGAATCCGGCGCCCGTAACGTAAAAGGAGAACCGCACCATGCTAAATCTGGAGAGCCTGTCTGTGCTCAAGGGCGTTGTTGCCGCAATCCGTTTTTATGACGATGGGACGCTGGCAGAGGCCGCGGGTCAGTTGGACCAGGTCGACACGCAACTGGCTGCAGAGTTGTGCCATGCGAATGGCCGCATCACGCACCATAACAGCGATATTCTGATGACGCTTTCCGGCACACAGGGATGGCCGCCCCGGGGCTGGATGATGATGGGTGATGAACTCTCGATTTGTGCCGTTGCAGAAGTGGCCTGTTTTGTACGCAACCGCGAAGCATCTTTTAATGATGTGTTTCGCAGCTTGACGGCGCTTTCCCAAAAATAAGCTGGCCGGGTGTGGGGACGCGGCAGCCCCGCCGCTTGCTGCCCTAAGGACACAACGTGAAAGACCCGCAAGCTGAAAGGCTTTGTGGGATTTTTTCGTCCCGCATGCCGTTCCTGAATAGCTTGGTCATCGCACGCAGTTGCGGCCTGAATGCTTGGCAAGGTAAAGCCGATCATCGGCGGTTTGTAGCAGGCCGTAGCAGGACAGCTTCGTGCTGGGGCTCATGCTGGCGCAGCCGACGCTAATCGTGACTTGGCTGGCTCCGTCCGGGCGTTGCTGGGGAATACGCAGTTCCATTACTGCATCGCGCAGGCGTTCACCGATCCAGCGTGCGCCTTTGAGATCGGTTCCAGGCAGGATGGCAACGAATTCTTCACCGCCGTAGCGGGCCAGGAGGTCGCCAGGCCGGGTGAGCGCCTTGGCCATGGCATTAGCCACCCGTCGCAGGCAATGGTCACCTTCGCGGTGGCCATACAAGTCGTTGAACTGCTTGAAACAATCCACATCCACCATCACCAGGGACAGGCGATGCTGTTCCCGTATCGCGCGCAGCCATTCGGCACTCAGAGCAAGGTCGAAACCGCGCCGGTTGGCGACTTCGGTGAGACTGTCCTGGTTGGCGTAATGCTCCAGCAGGTCATTTCGGATCTTGATCCGGAGCTGATTACGGATACGCGCTTCGACTACATCCAGGCGGAAGGGGCAGGTAATGCAGTCCTCAGCCCCCAACCTGAGCGCTTGGGCCTCATCCTCGGCGTTGTCCCGGTCGATGATCAGCATGACCGGGACAGACTGTGTTCTGTCGTCCGCCTTGAGTTGACGGCAGATCTCCAGGCCCTCCCGGTTCGGTCCCATGACATCCAGCAGGATCAGGTCGGGTTTCTGATCCGGGTGGCAGGTGGTTTCCAATACGTGGGCGGCGCTCGGCACGGTCTGAATCTGGCACTCGTGCGCCATGATCTGGGCCAGGAGGGTGGCAGTCGGTTTGCTGTCGACGATGAGGATGCGCGGCTTGTCGGATGGAATGGTCTTCTCCCGCAGAGAATCGGGTGGTTCCGGCATCTGGAGAAGGCGGAACAGGTTTTGCGCGGGCGTATCCTGCTGCAGTCCGTGCGCAGGATGCGTCTCAGCATTCAGCCATCGTGGATTGAGCCTGGCCAATTTCATTGGGCGTATCCTCCAGATTCAGGTCGAATCAGGCATCGATCAGTACAGCCATTGCGCTTTCAGCTTGCGGCATTCACCGCTCCATTCGCATACTTCAGAGCAACCGTAGCGTTTTTCACTTGAGAAGCAGGGTTCGTCGCCGCATTGCAACTGGATAAGCCTGATGAGCTGCGTTTGCGAGGTATAGGGCGCGCACGCCTCGAGTCCAAATTCACATACCAGTTTCTGCAATTGTTCAATGGTCATAGCCGGCTCCAGGTAAGCAGGTTGGTTAATCTACGCATTTTGGTTGGGGACAGAGTCCATTGACCGTCCGGGCATACCGGACCGGAATCGCCAACCCTACAAAGCTCATCACGCCAATCCTTGTTGACGGTTGCCCCACGAAGCCTTGCGTCATTTTTTTGAGGGCATCTGCATCATGAGAAAAAAATTTCTGGGTGGGTATTGGGAGAATCTTTAGTCAGCTAGACAGTTCATCGCAGCGGGACACCATCAGATTGCAGCCATCTGAAATCTGATGAAGAATTCGAATGCTTGCCTAATTGGCGCAGAATCTCGTAGCTGCGACAGGGGAGACGGTACGCAGCCAGATAAAAAGAGGGAGGAGCATGGCAATCGAGCAACCCGGGGAGGATAAGCAACCACCGTGCAGGGATGCGGAATCCGGCCTTGCGGGGCGTGCACAGCCAGATGTTGAGACGCAGCGCTCACCCGACATCCAACATCTGCAGGAAGAACTGCGGCAGGTGCAACAGGCGCTGGCGGAATCGCAAAACAGCGAACAGCTTCTGGCGGGGCTATTCGAATCGGCCATGGACGCCATCATCAGCGTGGACGAGAGCCAGTGCATCGTGCTGTTCAACCCGGCAGCCGAGCGGATGTTCGGCCTGTCGGTTGCCGAAGCCATAGGCCAGCCCATCGATGCGCTGTTGCCTGAGCAAGCCCGCGAGCACCATGCGGAACACATTCGCACGTTCGCCCGCACCGGGGTGTCCAGCCGCCAGCTGGTGGGCCCGGGCTGCGTTCACGGCCGGCGCGCCAATGGCGAGCTGTTTCCGGTAGAGGCCTCCATCTCCCAGATCAAGGTACAGGGCCGCGGGCTGTTCACTGTCATCCTGCGCGATATCAGCCGGCGCATCTTCGACGAACAGGCCTTGCGGGAGAGCGAAGAACGCTTGACGCTGTTTGCCGCCACCACGTTCGAGGGCATCGTCATCAGCGAGCGCGGCCGCATCATCGACTGCAACGAGCAATTTGCGCGAATGATGGGCCATACCGTCCGGGAGTTGGCGGGCAGGCTCATCGAGGAGCTGGTCGTCCCCGAGGACCGTGAACGCGTTGCGGAAAATATCCTGCGGGGTCGCGAGAGCATTGTTGAACACGCCATGCTGCGCAAGGACGGGAAGCGCATTTTCGTCGAGACCCATGGCAAGACAATCCCGGTCGGGTCGCCCGGCGGGCGCCGGCTGACGGCGGTGCGCGACATCACCGAGCGCAAGTGGATCGAGCAGGCCTTGCATGAGCGAACCGAGCGTTATGAACTGGTGCTGGCGGGGGCGCAGAGTGCCATCTGGGATTGGGACGTACCTGGCCGGCGTATCCATTTTTCCGCGCAGTGGAAGGCCCTGCGGGGGTTTGCGGATAACGAGGTGGGCGATGGCGAGGAGGAGTGGAGCGCCGGCATCCATCCGGAAGATGCCGCGCGGGTCATGGCCGCTGTCGAGGCCCACCTCCTCGGAAAGACGCCCGTCTTCGCCGAGGAATACCGCATCCACTGCAAGGACGGGTCGCTGAAATGGATTGCCGATCGTGGCATCGCCCAGTGCGACGCCAGCGGGAACGTTGTCCGCATGGCCGGCTCGGAAAGCGATATTACCGAACGCAAGCGGATCGAGCAGGCGTTGCGTGACAGTCAGGCAGACCTGAATCGTGCTCAGTCCGTGGGTCAGATCGGCAGCTGGCGGCTCAACATCCAGCGCAATGAATTGCACTGGTCCGACGAGAACCACCGCATCTTCGGCATCCCCAAGGGTACCTCTATGGCCTACGAGACCTTTCTCTCCGCCATTCACCCGGATGACCGGGAATACGTTGATCGCATGTGGATGGCTGCATTGCGCGGTGCCCCTTACGATATCGAGCACCGACTGGTCGTGGACGGCGTGCTGAAATGGGTGCGCGAGCGGGCCGAGCTGGAATTCGATGAGCAGGGGCGGTTGCTGGGCGGATTCGGCACCACCCAGGACATTACCGGACTCAAGCAGGCCGAGCAGGCATTGATCGAGGCCGACCAGCGCAAGGACGAGTTCCTTGCCATGCTCGCCCACGAACTGCGTAACCCCCTGACGCCGATCCGCAATGCCGCGCATGTGCTGGGCCGTCTGGAAACGCAGGATCCGCGGGTGCAGTGGGCGCAGCAGATCATCGAGCGTCAGGTGGGCCACCTGACCCGACTGGTGGATGACCTGCTGGATGTCTCGCGCATTGTGCGCGGCAAGGTCTCGCTCAAGATGGAGCCGGTCGAGCTGGCTGCCGTGGTGAATCAGGCGCTGGACATGGCCCGTCCGCTGATCGATGGGATGCAACATCGGATCGCGGTAAGGCTGCCCGAGCAGCCGGCCTATCTGGAAGGCGACCCGGTGCGGCTGGCCCAGGTGCTGCTCAACCTGCTGGACAATGCAGCCAAATACACGCCGGAGGGCGGAAGAATCGAGGTCGAGGCCAGCGTGGTCGGACCCGTCATCGAGATCAAGGTGCGCGACAACGGCATCGGCATTCCGGCAGATCTGCTGCCGCAGGTGTTCGACCTGTTCCAGCAAGGCGAGCGCACGCTGGATCGCAGTCAGGGCGGACTGGGGATCGGCCTGACCCTGGTGAAACGGCTGGTGGAGATGCATGGCGGGTTGCTGGAGGCTTGCAGCGCCGGGGAGGGGCTCGGTTCGGAGTTCACGATCTGGCTGCCTGTCCTGCCTGCCCCTTCGCTTACAGCCTGCCAGGCGGTAGACGCGGCGAATCCCGCCACGGCTCATTGCCGGGTGATGGTGGTGGATGACGATCCTGCCGTGACCGACAGCATGACCGTGTTGTTGCAGATCGAGGGCCATGAAGTCAGGGCAGCAGCCAGCGGCGAGGCGGCGCTGGAACTTGCCCGCAGCTTCCGCCCCCAGCTGGTCCTGCTCGACATCGGCCTGCAAGACATGGACGGTTACGCGGTGGCCCGGCAGTTGCGTGCGCAGCAGGCCGCGGGTGAAAAGATCTGTCTGGTGGCGGTGACGGGCTACGGCCATGAGGCCGCCCGGGCGCGTTCCGAAGAAGCGGGTTTTGACCGGCATCTGGTCAAGCCGGTGGACCCCGAGATCCTTTGCGAACTGCTGTCTGAGATCGGGCGCGTGCAGACAGATCGGGTTTCGGGCGGCTAAGTCATCAGCGACCTCCGGAAACCCATCGTGAAACAGCTTCGATCATGGCTTGCGCCGGCCCACACCATTCATCGGGTGGTGCCGGTCAATATCCGACAGACCCTCCTGCTCACCCTGCTGTTGGGACTGGCGTTTTCCATGCTGCTCGCCATTCCGTTTGTCCTTTATCACCGGGCCGAATCCGACAACCATCTGAGTCTGCTGCAGGCGGAACAGGAACGGGTCATCAAACTTGCAGCGGGCGCCATTCATCAGGAATTGGACACCGTCCTGTCCGACCTGCGTTACTTGTCGCAGCACAACGCGATCAGGAATTATCTGGCACACGCCAGCGACAGTCGCCGCCTTGAACTCGCCACGGAGTATCTGGGGCTGACCAGGCAGAAACGTCTCTACGATCAGGTTCGCTTCATTGGCATGGATGGCATGGAAGAGGTGCGCGTCAACTTTAATGAGGGCAACCCCGAAATCGTCGCGGACCCGAATCTTCAGGATAAACACAACCGCTACTATTTCGAGGAAACCCTGTGGTTGTCGCCTGGGCAAATTTACGTCTCGCCGCTTGACCTCAACATCGAGCAAGGCACCAAAGATCAGCAGCTCAAACCGGTTATACGTTTCGCCGCTCCGGTGGCGGATGATCAGGGTTCGATCCATGGCATGGTGGTCCTCAACTATCTGGGACAGCGCTTGCGCGACAAGCTGAGCGCGCTGGAAGGGCAAGCCGGAAAAATCTGGCTATTCAATGCGGATGGCTATTGGATCATGGGCCCGACCCCGGAAGACGAATGGGGATTCGTACTCCCGGAACGGTCGCAGCGCAGCCTTGCCAAACTGTTCCCCCGGCTCTGGCAGCAGATGGAAGCAGAACATTCCGGCGCCTATCAATCTAAAGAACTCTGGATTCAGTTCGAGCGGGTTTACCCCCTGCTGGGCGAGAATGCCCAGCCAGTTGCGGCTCACTTCGCCAGGCCGGTTGATGCGGACCGGTATTACTGGACCATTGCCGTCGAACTCTCCCAACCGGCCATGCAGGCGGCCAATATCGCATTACTGAAAAAGCTGTGGACGGCTTACGGTGCGTTGACCGTGTTTGCGTTTCTGGTCGCAGGGGCACTCGCCTTGGCCATCAACCGCAACAAGGCGCTCGCCCAGGTGGTGGAAAAGGTCGTGGACAATCTGCCGCTGCTGATCGCCTATGTGGATGCGGAACAACGCTACCGCTTCAACAACATGGCTTACGAACGGTTCTTTGGTTTGAATCCCAGCGAAATTTACGGCAAAACCATGCGGGAACTGCTGGGGGAGCCCGCCTATCAGGCTGTCCACCCCTACATCGAACAGGCACTGACCGGGGAAGCGGTCACTTTCGAACGTCAGCTGGCCAATAATGGCCCGGGCATGCAGGACCTGGTGATCTCCTATCTCCCGGACAGGTCGCCCCAGGGCGAGGTGCGCGGCTTTTACGTGATGGTCAACGACGTCAGCCTGATCAAGGAATCCGATCGTCGCGACAGCCGGCGCATGCTTGAACTGGCTCACGTTTCCCGCCTCGCCAGCATGGGTGAAATGGCCACCGAGATTGCCCATGAGATCAACCAGCCGCTGGCCGCCATTGCCATGTATAGCGCGGCCGGCCAACGCGTCCTGCAAGGCGAGGGTGACCGCAGCCAGGTGAAGGGCTGGCTTGAAGCCATCAATACCCAGGCAAAACGTGCCAGCGAAATCGTGCGGCGGGTGCGCCGTTTCGCGCAGAAAGGCGAACATGAATTCGGCCCGGTGAACTTGAACCCGATCATTCGCGAGGTCGCCGCCCTGCTCGATCACGAGGCTGGCTCGCAGCAGGTGGAGATCGTTCTGGAACTGGCTGACAACTTGCCTCCGGTGCAGGGCGAGGGCGTCCTGCTGGAACAGGTGGTCTTTAATCTGGCGCGCTATGCGTTGGATCGAGTGCGGGCGCAAACCGGCGCGCGCAGGATCACGCTAAGGACAGCCTTCGACGCGCATCTGGTCTATGTTGAAGTGTGTGATACCGGGCCTTGCGTGGATCCAGCGCTTGGCGAGCACATCTTCGATTCGTTCGTAACGCAGGAGGGTTTGGGCATGGGTCTGACCATCAGCCGCTCCATTATCGAGGCGCATGCCGGCACCTTGCGCTACGTCATGAATCCCGAAGGCGGGAATGCCTTCATGTTCAGCCTGACGCGAGAGGCACAGTGATGAAACCGTACGAGCCAACGGTTTATATCGTTGACGACGATGATGCGGTTCGCGCGGCGCTGGGTGCCCTGCTCGGGTCGGTTTGCCTGCGCTACGAAAGCTACGCTTCGGCAGAGGCATTTCTGGCTGTGGCCAATCGGCAAATGCGGGGCTGCCTTCTGCTCGATGTGCGCATGCCCGGCATGAGTGGTCTGGAATTGCAACGCAAGCTGCAGGATCAGGGTGTCGGATTGCAGGTCATCATCATCACCGGACATGGCGATGTGCCCATGGCGGTGCGTGCCCTGAAATCCGGTGCTTCCGATTTCATCGAGAAACCGTTCAATGAGCAGGAACTGCTCGACCGCATTCAGACCTGTCTGCAAGACGACCATCACCTTTCGCACACCCGGCAGGC